>DOCI01000157.1:0-877 GCA_003503535.1 Planctomycetaceae bacterium | reverse complement strand
TCAGTGGGGAATCAGTTCTGAATTAGTTAAGGTTGTAATCGCTGACGAGGGGGAGGGCTTTGTACCGGAAGACGTCCCCGATCCCACTGATGATGAAAATTTAGAGCGGCCTTGTGGGCGTGGAATTATGCTCATGCGGGCGTTTATGGACACTATCGAGTACAACGAAGTCGGAAATGTCCTTACGATTGAAAAGAAAAAAAGTTCGGAAGATTCGGAAGAATAATTACTTCTTAAGTTCCTGTGAATTCGTCAGTACCAGTGGGGACTGAAGAGTTGTGAAAATTTGTATTGGGCATTTCCCGAGGAAATTCAAGGCACTATTATAAGTTATTGCATCATCCATCATCATGAGAGAACTGCGGCATAGTCTTTGTCTGAAGTTCGCTTAATGTATCGATATACTCAATTCTTATTAAATCTAATATCTCATTCGAGAGACTCAAAATAAACTTCCAATATGCCTGAAATCAGCGTAATCTGAATTCAGGGTGATTCGATTCTGTTGAGTTGACAACGCAATTCCGCGGGCTGGGAATGTGCTTACTTATGCCTCCTACTAACCTTTCAAATTCTTCCAACACGAAATCCGGAAGTGCTGTTATCCCGAGTGACGAAGCTGCGGCTCTCGATGTACAGGATCAGATTATCGAATTGCTCGAATCCTTTTCCTTTTCAGATCGAGATCTATTTAGCATACGTCTGGCGTTAGCCGAAGCGATCACGAATGCAATTCGTCATGGTAACCGGATGGATCCATCTAAAACGGTAACTTTTGAATGGACAGTTACAGCCCAGCGAATTTCGGTCAACATTACCGATGAAGGCACAGGATTCGATCCTGCATTGCTCATTGATCCTACTGAAGAAGAGAATC
>DOCI01000213.1:14065-14259 GCA_003503535.1 Planctomycetaceae bacterium | reverse complement strand
GCTGAGCTCAATGAAGCGTTCATTGCGGTGGTGGAAGTCTGCGGGTTCAACGACTGGCTGATTCGCATGCTGCGAGATTATCGCTGCCATAAAGTGATTCTCATTCAGCCCGAAGAACGCAAACGCTGCAAAACGGATCGCCGGGATGCGGCCGCTCTGAGCGAATTGCTCTGGGTCAACCGGGATCGCTTCCT
>DOCI01000213.1:0-13918 GCA_003503535.1 Planctomycetaceae bacterium | reverse complement strand
TGGGTCAACCGGGATCGCTTCCTTTCCGGCAAACCGGTCCGGGGCCTTCGGCAGGTCGAGATCGCCAACAGCACTGATCAACAGAACCGCAGACTGACCACGCTCCGCAAAGAAGCCGGTCATGACAAAACTCAACTGATCAACAGGATCAGGCATATTCTCAGACGACACAATCTGCAGTGGGAATTGCCCACCAAAACCTTCCCCACCACCCGGGCCATCCATTGGCTCAAGCAATTGGAATTGCCAGAACTCGACCGCCTGGAGATGAACTACCTCTTGGAGGATCTGGATCGCGTGCAGCAGCGACTCCAGGAACTGGAGACGCTGATCACTCAGCGTTGCCGCAAAAATAAGAATGCACAACGGCTCTGCAGCACCCCCGGCATCAGTTTCTTCACGGCCATCTCGCTGGCTTGCCGCATCGGGGATATCAAACGCTTCCCCCGGGCACGCAGTCTGGCCAATTACTGGGGACTCACGCCGGGCTGTCGCAACAGTGGTGAGAGCAACCAGCGGCTGGGCAGGATCACCAAAGCGGGCAGTAACACCGCTCGCTGGCTGCTGGCCCAGGTCGCTTACCAGGCACTGAGGAAGGATCGCCTGCTGCGGGAGTGGTACAAACGCATCAAACGACGTCGCGGCAGTGGGGTGGCTCGGGGAGCGGTGATGCGGAAGCTGGCTACGACGTGAACTCGCACGGGATAGTCCAGAATGTTGTGACCAACAGCAGTGGAAACCAACAATAATTGGGGTGGAAGAGTTTTAATATTCAGGGACGACTGTTAGGAATTATCTATCATCTTCCTGATGTAGAAACTCAATAAGTAACAACGTAACATCATCCATTTGTTGTTCGGTTGCACGAAAGTCTCGAACAGTCTCATGAACATGAGTTGCTGTTTCAGCGACTGATGATGATGCATGTAAGAGTAAAGAGTCGAGTAGTCGCTCCTTTCCAAATCCTTTTCCTTCTGAATTAAAGGTTTCTGTGATGCCATCGGTCGAAACCGCGAACCGAGAATTCTCAACTAGCTGAATTGTATATTCTTCCCACGATTCATCCTCATGGATGCCCAAGAGTGTTCCCGTCGGTTGGAGTTCCTGAATCTCAGTTGGAGATTTGATATACCACGCGGGATCGTGCCCCGCATTGGTGTATGTCAATGTCATTGCATTCATATCGAGTTGCAGCAATACCACAGAAGCAAAATCCCCAAAGACATGGACTTGCATGAATACCTTATTTATCTCACGAAGAATCATCGCTGGGGATTTATCACCATCGTTAATCTGCAGCAAGAGCGTTTTAAGCATTGCTGAACTCATGGCCGCTGGCACGCCGTGCCCGGTCGCATCGGCTACGCAAACCAGCCAGCGATTGTTGCCCTGAGGAAGGATGTCGAGATAGTCGCCACCGACTTCTTCAGCGGGGCAATAGATTTTCCCAATATTGACGCCAGGAATCTCAATTCCGTTGGGTAACAGGTTTTGCTGAATTTTGCGGGCCTTCTTAAGTTGCGAGTTTCGATCAACTTCGGAGGTCGCTAATGCCTCACTCATGTGGTTGATCTCTGTCGAGAGAATGTTCAACTCCAGACTCCCGAACTCACCAATTGGATTGTCGTAGACTCCTTTGCCAACTGCCCTTACTTTTTCCACAAGAACATCTAGGGGTTTACTCACTAAGCGGATTAACGTCCGATGCACAAGTGTTGCTGCGGCAATTCCCATGAGAATGATTCCGGCGATCCGAAATAGTTCATCACCCACAATCGCTGAGCGGAGAGCGGTCACGTTCTCAGTCACAAGAACCGAAATGTTGCCATCAGAATAATTTCCTACAAGGAATTCATCGTTTCCTGCAAGATGCGTCTTCAGGTCGCTCATCGATGACTCGTTATTCATTGACTCACGGCGAGGGAGTGTTTCTTTAGAATTTGTGAAAGCTTCATAGAATTCGTCATCGATCTGGATTGCAACGTAATGACTTGGAGAGTCTTGCTCGTCCATTCGGCTGCAGACATCATCGATATAGTTCTGTACGGCTACTCGGCCATGCTCTCGCGTGTGAACGATTCCTGGCAGAATTGTTTTCGCTTCTTCATACAGATCGGACTGCTTCGCAGTAAAGTGATGCTGGACTTCGCGTCGGTAATCCAGCACGACAAGTGCAATGACAAAACAAAACGTCACAATGCTGGTGATGGAAAGAAGTCGAAAGCGAATCGATCGATCTCGCAACCTAAAATTCATGATTTGTAACCCTGAGCCACGATTAAGTCGACCACTTCCGAGAAGTTCACAATGGCAACTTGCGACTCCAAACAGTCCATTTGTTACTCAATTCCGACTGTCAAATTGAGTGGAGTTATCAATGCCCAACCTTCACGTATGGTTGTCATAACAAATACGATTGGAGTCTACTGACATAGAATCGTTTCCTACTTCGCTTATCGATGATGCAGATTCGCGGCTCAAAGTTATTCGAGATCAAATGTAAAGTAATAATATGACCGAGTGTCTCTGAAGCACGAACTGTGCCAATCACTCTGAATAACGTATGACTAAAGTCATTTCGGGATTATATTTGTCATACTATTGAATTCCGAGAGTTTGTGAGGAAATTAATATTCACTGCGATGGACAGAATATTTCCATCAGGATTGGTGACAATCGCTATAGGCCAGCGACTTCTTCTCGGTCAAGTCGATGACGGCACGAGGACTGCGGGATCATTATGTAATGGTGTTTCTGAATCTGCAAACTCGCGAAGCGATCGTGACCGAGTCAACTTACCGACCGAATTCGGCATGGGTTTGCAGGCAAACGAAGAAGTTTATTGAAGAAACCAGGGATCGTGTGAAGATCCTTTGATATCGATGAAACAGTTACTTTGAATAGAATGTGACTACCCAATTGCTGGAGAATCACACTCACTCTTTCTCACAGGAGGACCACCATGCCCTTTCTTGGTATCGATCAACATGCACGACAACTGACCATCTCGGACCGAAATTCAAGACCGGTTCCCTAGAGACTGCAGACGATTGAATGATCAGTCACGACCCGAATGTTTAACTCTCGGCGTATCGGTAACTCAGATAAAAATATCATAATGTTTTGACAAAGAGCAGTGAAATATACGACCGAATTGAGTCTCACACGATTGATACTCAAAGTAATGAGAACTCGCGAGCAAAAGTCCAGAATGCTGTGACAAACAGCAGGGAAAGTAATGAAACCCTGAGTGGCGTGTGGGGGCTTTGGACATCCATTTCAAGCTGTTACTGGGAAGTCGAATTCTATTTGAAACAGAGACTAATTTACAGTCACAGTTTGTTGCACACGTGGTTTCATTAGCCAGTAGTAGAAGGTGGGGACGACGAGGAGGTTGAGAATTGTGGAGGTTGTCAGACCGCTGAGAATTACATAGGCCATTGGGTATTCGATTTCGTGTCCGGGAATGTTGCCGCCGACAATAATTGGCACCAGAGCCAGGCCGGTTGTCAGAGCTGTCATCAGGATAGGAGCCAATCGCTCGGAGGCACCTCGCAAAATGAGTTCGGGTCCAAATGGCATGTTCTCGACTTTTTCGAGATGCCGATAGTGATCGATCATCATGATTCCGTTACGGGAAGCGACTCCGAGCACGGTCACAAATCCGATTAACGAGCCCAGAGAAATGACCCCTCCACAAAGGAATGCTCCTGCGATTCCTCCGATCATCGAGAAGGGAAGAGTTATAAATATGAGCAACGCAGGACGGAAAGCCTGGAAGTCGGCATAGAGTAACAGAAAGATTGCCAGAGCCGAAAAAATCGACAATACATAGATTCGTTGACGTGCCGCAGCCGCTTCTGCATATTCACCCAGAAACTCGGGATGATATCCCTGACCAAATTCGACCTTTCCTTTGACGGCCTGTTCAATTTCGTTGGCGACGCTGCTCAGGTCCCTGCCTTCAACATTGCATAACACATCAATTTTTCGCGACGAGCCTTCCCGGGTAATCACATTCGGAGCAGGCTCGATTGTAATATCAGCCACATCACCGAGTGAAACCTGGGCACCAGAAGGTGTATCGATCATCAGTTTCTGCACGGCATCGAGATCGTGTCGAATAGATTCTTCGCCCCACACCATAACGCGAAAGATTTTCTGATCTTCAAAGATTTCACCAACCTGTAGACCATTGACGAGCAATGACGTCGCTGCAGAAATATCTCCAGGCGTCAGCCCAAACGTCATGGCATCTTCGCTACGAATGCGGACAATAATCTGCGGAACCAGAACCTGCTGTTCGACTTTGAGCCCGACCACGCCCTCAATTTCGCCCATCACTTGATAGACATCATTGGCAGTCGTGCGTAATTCATCGAGATTCTGACCATAAATTCGCACGACAATGGCCCCACTGGCTCCGGTTAAAACTTCCTTGATTCGTTCGGTGAGATAAGTCAGCAGATCTCGATACAGTCCTGGATACCCATCGACGATTTCCTGAACCGAGGCCACGGTTTTATCGTAGTCAACATCTTCATCAATACTGATCCATAGTTCGGTGAAGTTGGGCCCGACGACTTCATCGGCTACTTCTGCACGTCCAATATGGGCTCCGAAATTTCTCACCCCATCGACCGCCATCATTTCTTCACTGGCTCGGATGGTGATGCGGTTCATGGCATCAATGCCAATCCCCGGCTTTTCAACCCAGTGCATCAGAAAATCGGTTTCCTTAAACTTCGGCAACAGCTCTTCGCCCAGGTAGGAGACCGAGAAGGCTGCGACGGCAAGTAGACTTGTTACGAGGATCGCGGCAATGGAAAATCGCTTGATCAGGAAGGGCAGGATGCCTTCATAGATGCGTTTCAGAAATCGAACCAGAGGTGCATCGCGGTGCGTTTTTGTTGATCCCGAAAGCAGCAGCATTGACATTGCCGGCGTGACTGTCAGGGCTACGGCCAGAGATGCCAGAATCGCCAGTACATACGAGGCCGCCAATGGTTGAAAGAACGAACCGGCCAGGCCATCGAGAAAAAAGACGGGTACCAAAGTCAGGACCACGATAATACTGGCATACACAACAGCACTGCGAACTTCCATGGAGGCATCCAGCACGACTTGAAAAAGGGGCAGAGGGGTTTCTCGAAGTCGATTCAACCTCAAACGACGCTGAATGTTTTCTACATCGATAATCGCATCGTCGACAACTTCCCCCAGTGCAATGATCAGCCCGGCCAGCACCATCGTGTTGATTGTTCCTCCCCGGTAATATAGAACGGTGACAGCCGCAATGAGTGAAAGCGGAATTGCTGTACTGCTGATTAATGCCGCTCGCCAGTCAAACAGGAAAAAACAGAGAATGACGATCACGAGCACACAACCGATCAGCAGGGAATGCGTGAGGTTGTCCAGAGCACGCTCGATAAACGTAGCAGGGCGAAAGATGGTCGTGTCGACTTCAACGCCCTGAAGAGCGGGTTTGAGATCTTCCATCGCGGCTTCGACATTGCGAGTCACATCGAGTGTATTGGCCCACGGCTGTTTTTCGACAATGAGCATGATTCCCATTTGGCTGTTGATGACGGCATCGCCAATTGGTGGAGGCGAGCCGATTTTAACATCAGCGACATCCCCCAATCGCAAGGGAGCCCCGTTTCGCCAGGCCACCACTGTATTTGCCAGATCTTCTGGAGTGGAGACCGAATTCGCCTGACGGATAGAGAGACGTTGGTTGGAAAGATCGACAAAACCTCCGGAACCGACGGCTGTCGATTTGCGAACCGCAATGGTAACTTCATCGAGCGTTAATTGATGGGCTCTCAGTCGATCGGGATTCACCAGCACTTGAAACTGCCGATCGTAATCTCCCCAGATTGCGACGTTGGCAACTCCGGAGATAGACATCAACTTAGGACGGATGGTCCATTTGGAGAGGACGGTCAAGTCCATCTGCGAGAACTCTTCTGAGGTCAATCCGATTTTCATGGCTCGACTGAGCGAGGAGAGAGGCGGCAGAATAATTGGCTGACGGGAAACGGTCGGCAATTGGGGAGCCGCTAGTGAGAGCCGTTCCTGAACGAGTTGACGAGCCGTGATCAGATTTGTACCGCGTTGAAAGATCAGCCGAACTGACGAGAGACCTAACACCGATTTTGATCGAATCGTCTCGACAAAGGGAATCCCGTTGAGGGCGTTTTCGATTGGGACGGAGATCAAACTTTCCACTTCTTCCGTCGAGACGCCGGGAACTTCCGTTTGAATCTCAACCACTGGTGGGGCAAATTCCGGAAAGACATCGAGCGGAACTTCGCTTGATCGTTCAATGCCAAAGACAATCAGGCCGATTGCAAATGCCACAACCAGAACTCGAAAATGTAACGAAGTCGAAATTAACCAACTCATGAATGGTGGCCTTGTCAGGCTTAAAAGAAGATCAGTAATCAGGAAAACTATTCGTAATTTGCTTGCCAAATGTGGTAGATGAATTCTGTTTTCATCAGAGATGAACCACTACTTTCCTGTTCCGAATTCGGTTCCGAACAGCTCTGCGACTCCGTCGACGACAACCTCAGTGCCGACAGGGGGACCGCTTTCCAGGATGGCTAAATCCTGAGTGGTGCGTCTGAGATTCACGCGTGCCCGGCGAAAATGATGCTCGTCAACTCTGGTATAAACCCACGTGCCACCATACATGTCATACAGCAAAGCATTGACAGGAATGACCAGCGACTCTACCTCTGAGAGAGTTGGAATCGAAACGGAGACACGCTCCCCCGGACGGAATCGACTATTTGTGTTCGAGATGCTGTAATAAACATCCACGGTAGACGAGAGAGGATCGGCTGCTGGCGGAGCAGCTATAGGAGTTGCTGTCAGTGTTGTGTCAGCGGGATTGTCTCCAAAAATCTTAATCGTGACTGGTTCGTCTGTTTTCAGTTCATTGAGTAACCCTACATAGACAGGAACCCGGATCCACAGTTCTTCGAGATTCACAATTTCGAATAATGTAGTTCCAGCCGAGACCGTCTGACCTAAAGTGACCGGAAGACTGCGAACAATTCCATCCAATGGCGAGTCGATATCAATAGGAGTGGCCGATTCTTTTTCGACATCCGAAGTAAGGCGATCCAGCACCTGCTTACGTTCTTTCGCCACTTTCAGACCTGCTTCTGCCAACGCCAGTTGAGCTTTCGCATCATCGACGGCTCTCTCGCTGCCGACGCGATCACTCAGAAGTTGCTGTGCTCGATTCAGGGCTATTTGAGCAGCGGTTACTTGTTCCTGAAACTGCTGCATATCTCCATCGGCGGTCATCTGTAAGGAGATCAGATTCGCTTTCGCGTTGGCAATTTGAGCTCTCTCTGCTGGTGTCGGGACAAGTCGTTCTGGAGAAATCAACGGAACGAAGCGGAAGATGGGCTGTCCTCGTTTGACGGAACTTCCGGGTTTTGGGAGCGTACTTTCAGTCGGGAGCTGAACAGTCCCCGCTACAGGAGCCACAACGACAGCCAATTCCCCGGGCGGAAGAGTGACTTCCCCTCCGAGCGAGCGAACCTGACCCACCATTTGCTTCTCAACCGGGGCAGTGGTAATCCCCAGCCTTTGCACGGCCTGTTCAGTCAGTTCCACTTCAGTCAGATTCGATTCCTGTGGAATTGCGGATACTTTTGCAGGAGACTTTTTTTCAGATTTGGATTGATGGTCCGATTTATTCTGGCAACCAGACATTGCGAAGAGTTCCAGACCGATCAACAATAACAAACAATATTGCAGCATGTTCATCTCAGATTCTGTTGTAATTCAGCAGTTTTCGATGGTTTAATGGAAAACGAATTGGAAAAATACGCAGCAGGTTGTATCTGCTGTTTTGGCTTCTGATCAGCTCTGGGACTCAATGGCTTTGCGACAACTCGCAATGAGCCGCCTATTGTCCCTGGATTGAAAGCCTCGGCGGATTCCGGCATTAACAGGCCAGGAACAGGATTCTCTAATTGTTTATCATTATTCTTGGGATAAGAAATCGTTTCAGAATACGGACACACAATCCGCCTTCCAACACTTCGATCCAGTTCTGCGATTGCTTTTCTGCTGGCAGCTGTCAATTCCAGTTGGCGGATTTGTGAGTCGATATACTGACTCGACGACTGAAGAACCAGGAAATAATCTGTCCCACCATCTCGATAAGATCTTTCCGACAACATCATCGATTCTTTGAGTTCAGGGAGAACGTCACTCTGCAGGTAATTCAAGTTTGACTGTGCCTGTTGCAAGCCACCAAAAGCGACTTTCACGTCCGTGACCACTTGATCCCGAATCGACTGGTAATTGTGATTGGCCTGATCAACCGTCCATTCTGAGCGAATAATGAGTCCCTGATTGCGATTGAAAATCGGGATTTCAAAACGCAATCCCGGTCCTGAATTCGTCGGCCCGGCTCCGCCGCTGTTTCCATCAGCAACTGCGTCAATTCGCAGGAACGATCGTTTTGCCAGTTCAACGCGATGGCTGGCAGCTTGAACTGCGATTCGTGCAGCTTTAATGTCCGGTCGGATCATCAGGGCTTCCGAAATGAGTTCATCCACAGAGAGTTCGGTCGTGTTTGGAATCGGTTCGCTGACTGGATACAATGGTGTCTCCAGAATCGCAATACCCATAACATTTTTCAGAGTCGCTTCAGCAATTTGAACCGCCTGTTCCAGACCAGCCGCCTCGGCTCGGGTTCGATTGGCATCGATTCGGGTGGTGATGGCTTCCAGTTCTCCGATATCTCCTCCCTCCAGTCTCTTTTCCGCCAGATCGGCAATTCCCTGCCGTACATCGACGGCTTCTTTGGCCAGATCGTAACGATTGATCGCAAACTGAAAGTCGGCGTATGCGACTCGGGCATCACGAGCGACATTCAGACCACTCTGTACCAGATCATTAGCGATCCGCTGAAAATCTCGCTCGGCGATCGTGATACGCTGTTTGCGGAGAATCAATGCCTCGATCGGCACGAAGAGAGTCCACTCCAGCTGTTTGGAGCCGATAGGAGGAAACAAAAGGTTAAGCTGCGGATTCGTTAATAATCCTGCCTGCACTAGATCCCCTCGGGCAATTCCGAGATTGGAAAGCGTGGAGAGAAATGTCCGGTTATTCCATAGTGCCAGAGCAACGGCTTCTTCTTCACTCAGTCCATCTTCAAGAACCACACAGGGCGGAATCGAGATTTCGCCTGGACAGGAGTGGGGAGCGACATCATGGAACGTCCGATGCTGCAACTCCATATCTACATAACCCCGATTCGCTGTGGATGGCGGTGATTTGCATCCGGAGATAATCAGAATCACCACGAGACAGTTTTTTATTTGAGAATGATGGTTTCGAAAATGTTGCTGTAAGTCTGGTAACAGCTTGAATAATTTACTGGTAGGGCTGGCGACCATCGCTGGACTCCTCGCTGTCAAACTTTGCCGGTTCTGCCGATTAGGATGGATAGTCTGGAAGATCATTGGACATGAACTTCTCGGGACATTCCATTTCATCGGTCAAACTGGCAATTTCGGCACGATCAGAGTCCGGAAACGAACCGTTCTTTTCGATTCATCCGTCACCGGTAACGATTGTAGTGACGCTTCATGAGAGCCAGATGAGAATCGCTCAAGTTTATGAAACTTGCGAATGACAGGCCGTTTTTCAATTACGGCTCTAGGCTCATAAAAAAGACTTTGAATTAAAAAATCATCCGGCTCATTGTGCCGAATATGTTCGTTTGAGCCGAATGGAAAATACGTGATCAAAATACGAAGCTTCAATCTTACCGCCTAGTGATTCGACCAATCGCCGACAGAGCGACAGTCCCAGTCCGCTATGAAGCCCGGTTGCCGCTCGGGCTGTGTCGGCTCTCCAGAAGCGTTCGAAAACTCGATCGATATCCCTCGACGAAAAATCCTGAGCCGTGTTACTCACTTCAATAGTTAACTCTTGTTGATTAGCGACGGCCTCAATTGTGATCGTCGTCCCGGCATCAGCATAGCTGACGGCGTTGTCGATCAGGTTTCGAAATAAAATAGTGAGCATATTCGGGTCGGCTGAAACGGTCTCACATGAGGAAGTGTTCCACAATATGGTCAACTCTCGTTTATCGATAACTTTCTGGTATTCCCTCACGATGTCTGTCAGTAGATTGTTAATATCGATCTCTTGCTTGCGAATTTCAGAAATCGACTGCTGAGTTGTGGCAAGCAGACTCTCGACGATGGCGGTTGCCTGTTCGGTAATGAGCAGACATTGTTGAATTGTTTCCTGGTATTGTTCGGAACTGCGGGGTTTGGAGAGGGCTACTTCCGATTTGGCACGTAGTCCAGCCAGTGGAGTTCGAAGTTCGTGGGCGACATCAGCCGAGAAGGCCCGTTCTCGTTCGAATGTGGCTTCCAGCCGATCCAGTAACTGGTTGATCGTGTGAATCAATGGTTGCAATTCACGAGGTTGTTCTGCCTCATTCTCGAGTCGTTCTGAGAGTGTCTCGATATTAAGAGTTGAGATCTGTTGAGCGGTATGATCGAGTGGTCGCAGTCCATAATTGACTGCAATTCCAGTTGCAAGCAGCGTTACAATCAAGCCGATGATCCCGACACCGCAGAGAGTTAAACGCATTTTCTGGATGGTGGTTTCAATCCCAACGGTGGAGCGTGCAAATAACAATGTGACCTGAGCGGAAGGTATCCCTTCCCGCAGATCCCGTTCGATCTCTTCCCGTTCAACTCGCAAATGATCTAACCGTGGCTGAAAAGTGAGCCTTACGACTCGGGCAGATTCCCCGTTGTCGAGTTGAGTATTAAACATATGGAGTGATTGATCAAAGCCTGGTTGAATGGGTGTCGCATTTTCTGGATAAACATGTTCGATATGTCCCTTTTTCCAGAGAGTGAGGACTTCACTTTCGCGGGCCAGTGGCACGGCTGCAACTGTTCCTTCTCGCCATTCGTAGATGAGTCCGTCGTGGTCTTGTTCGATCAGCTGGCTGAGCATTAACGCACGACTATTTTGAGATGCATCGAATTCCGACCAGAGCGTACTTTCGAGAAAAGTCGAAACGGTTACTCCGCTGATTGTGAATAATGTAATGACAGTCAAGCCGACAAAAATAATCAATCGGCCATGCAGAGAGCGGCTCATATTCATTCCGCCTCCAGCACATATCCGAGTCCGCGACGAGTTTGTATCAAGGATGGTTGTCCCGGAGTGTCTAATTTCTTACGGAGGTAGCCAACGTACACATCAACCACATTACTGGATGATTCACTTTGCATATCATACAGACTTTGCCAGACATCCGAACGGGTCACGACCTGACCACGACGTCTGGCAAAGTATTCGAACAGGTTATACTCCCGAGCCGTTAATTCGATGACTGCATCATTTCGTGAGACTGTCCTCGCGTTCGTGTCAATTTGCAGATCACGCACCTGAATGATCGTGGTTCCATCTCCGTAACTGCGACGAACCAGTGCCTTGACGCGTGCCAATAATTCCGCAAGAGCAAACGGTTTGATCAGATAATCATCAGCTCCGATATTCAAACCACGAATACGTTCATCGACTGCTCCTAAAGCCGTCAATAATAGTACGGGAACCTGCTGCTGAGCATTCCGGAGTGTTTGAAGAATCTCAATTCCGCTGGTATCGGGCAACATGATATCGAGTACAATCACATTGTAATCTCCCGATTGAGCCAGCCATAATCCATCGCGACCATTCTCGGCAGAATCGACCGCAAAGCCTTCCTCAGCCAATGCCTGCACAACAGAACTACGAACAGGTTCATAGTCTTCAACGACCAACACACGCACGGTGAGACTCTTTCTCTGACTTAACATTTTGTTTTGGAGTTTTACAAAACCCCCAGTTTAAACATCAGAATATGGTATAAACAAAATATGAGAACATGATGAGAATTCATTTTCTAATATGACAGCAGAATAGCTGGATTCGAGTTTTGGTACTAAAGATTCAGTGGGTGCAGGTACTTTCTATAGATCAGTAGTAAGTCCGGCATGCAGGCATAGTTGTAAATCGTATGCATTTAGAGTGAATAACCAATCTAACAGGAGAAATGCGATGACTCATGCTGATCTGACAGATATTACCCTGGTTCTGGATCGTTCCGGTTCGATGGAATCGGTCAAAGAGTCCACTATCACAGCTTTCAATGAATTTGTTTCCTCGCAAATCGAGGTCGAGGGACAGGCTACAATGTCGCTTGTGCAATTCGACAACGAATACGATGTGCTTTACGAAGCGATACCGATTGAACAGGTTTCTGAACTGACCGCTGAAAATTTTGTCCCCCGGGGCAGCACCGCCTTGCTGAATGCGATGGGGCAGACGATTGTGCGAACCGGTCAGCGATTAGCCGCCATGCCGGAAGCCGAGCGTCCTGGAACGGTTTTATTTGTTACGCTGACCGACGGTGAAGAAAACTCCAGCAGCGAGTACAACCTGCACAGAATCAATGACATGATCACTGAGCAGAGGGAGAAATACAGCTGGCAATTCCTCTTCCTGGCCGCGAATCAGGATGCCATCGCCACCGCTTCCCAATTCGGTATTGGTGCTGGACAAGCCATGACATTTGGAGCCTCTGAACAAGGTCTGGCAGGCACGATGAGTGTGATGAAACAGAAAGTGACCAGCATGCGGGAGAGCCGGGCCGCCGGTCGCGATATGGCTCCCATTTCGTTTGATGAAAACGATCGCAAAATGGCGATGGGTGAACCGACCGAAAATCCGAAACGAAAAAGCAAACGCAAATAAGTCCCGTTAACCTGACTCAGCACAGCAGGGGATCAACTCGTTGAATTGACCCGCATTTCTTCCAGTGACTGCGGCGGATAGCACATACCACCCCAGTCTTCTTCAACCCCTCGCTGAGCCCAGATCAGCAGGAAGGAACGAATCAGAGGATCGAGCAGTTCGGTACAGAGCTGAATAGCACTGCGGTTCAACTGACTATCGTAAGTTGCCGCTCCATGCACGATCTGGCATCGCAAAAAATAGATCCGTTCCACAACCCGATCCAGAATCAATGCCCAGTTACCCATCAGATACCAGGTGCGGGCTTCGTGTAGAGTTTTCCTGGAACGATTCGCTTGCTGGGGGCATGGTTCCTTCCAGAAATACCTGCTCAAAAACGGGTCTTCCAGAATCGACATTACCAGAGACTTTTGTTCGTTCAGCGTATTGATGATGATTTCTTGCTGATCGAGTTTGAGCATGCGATCGAGAAAGTCTTTCCAGCTTTTCAAATCCCCAACCGGTTCCTGTCTCAGAGAATCCCACTGTCCATAAAGTGCATTCATGGCGATC
This sequence comes from Planctomycetaceae bacterium, assembly GCA_003503535.1. Lineage (GTDB taxonomy): Bacteria > Planctomycetota > Planctomycetia > Planctomycetales > Planctomycetaceae > Rubinisphaera. The sequence goes on along the minus strand of DOCI01000213.1, from coordinate 565 downwards.
CACTGAGACATCAGGGTAATATCGAGGTCACTGCCGATCGGTGTTTCTTCCGAACGTTGCAACCAGCTGCAGGCCCGATGAAAGCGTACGTTTGTCGGATGCTCCGAATGCAGAGCAGCCAGACGTTCTTTATGAGGCTTCCACATGCGGCGGAGTTCGCGGACAGTCAATGTCGTCGCAGTCATCTCAATTGGCCTTCGGTTCCGTAGACCGAATGCAGTTTTTAGTAAAAAGCGGTCTAAATGCTTAATTGACAACATCATACGTCATTCTTCGACTTTTGCAAAGCGTTGCAAAACCTAACAAACTGACGCGTATATGCACCGTAATTCGGGAGTTTCTCCGTAAAATTCCGTACGGAATTTGGGGAGCCATTTTTGCGACAATCGCGAAACAATTCGCTCGCAATTTGCCTTCCACCTGGCAGTGAAAACTCTTCAATCGCATCAATTTTCTGCTCGATATGAGTTTCTGCTTTCACTCGCTCGATCATTTCAAATTCTGTCCCAATCTGCGTAAAATCTCGTCCCCAAAGTGCTGTCCAACGAATGTGTTGTACGCTGCA
>DOCI01000214.1:4362-11550 GCA_003503535.1 Planctomycetaceae bacterium | reverse complement strand
AGATTATCAAATCCACACGGGCCCCTCGCTGACGCGTCGGGTTGTGATTTATTGGAATTTGCAAAACTTCAGTTAGGAGTCAAAATAGAATGAAACAGCAGGGGATCGAAATTCGAGACCAATTCCCTGAACACTTCAGATGATTGAGTTACATTCACGATCAAAATGTTAAACTCTCTGCGTGTCGGGAACTCGGACAGAAAATATCAGAATGTCGTGATAAACAACAAGGCTGTCGTTTGTAAACAACACTCGATGAATTTCAACAGTAATCCTTTACTCGCAGTCAAAGACAAGTTAATGATTCAATTCATACGATGTGTGGTTTCTTTCCTGTTGATTTGCCAAATCGCCGGGCCGCCGGTTTCTGGAGAGGATTGGGCGCACTGGCGTGGTACTGGTCGTAATGACATCGTTGCAGAATCGTCGGGTTGGAAGAATGGGAAATGGCCTCTTCACGAAATCTGGCGTGTGCAGGTTCCCGAGGGCGCGTCGTCGCCACTCGTTGTGAATGGGCAGCTCTTCACAATGGGATGGCAACAGGATCAGGAACACATTGTTTGTCTTGATGCGATGTCGGGCAAGGAATTATGGCGACAAAGCTATCCGTGTCCCAGGTATGGTCGTCTGGCAACTGGGGATGAGGGCTTGTATTCCGGGCCTTCATCGACGCCCGAATTCGATACTGAAACCGGTCTTCTGTACACATTGAGTACGGACGGAGACTTAAACTGCTGGAATACACGATCTGCGGGGCAAAGTGTCTGGAGCTTAAATCTTTATGACACATTTGACGTACCACAACGGCCAAAGGTCGGAAGAAGCGGATTGCGAGATTACGGCTTCACGTCTTCACCGTTGATTCATGGTGACTGGCTGATTGTCGAAGTTGGCGCCAAGCAGGGGAGTTTGATTGCGTTCGATAAAAATACCGGAAAACAGGCATGGGCTTCACAATCGAATGCTTCTGCTGGTCATAATGGTGGTCCTGTACTGATGATGATCGAAGGCCTGTCGTGCGTGGCGATTCATAATCATGACGGATTGCTAGTGGCACGATTGGATAAGGGGAAAGAGGGACATACCGTTGCGACTTATCCATGGATTACATCATTCGCAAACAATATTGCGTCCGTCGCCGTTCACGATAATTGTGTCCTGTTAACTTCAGCCTACAATCAAAACAAGATTGTCAAGCTGCGGATCACCTTGAAAGGGGCCGAACTCCTGTGGGAGCAGAAAGCAGCTTCCAAGGTTTGCACGCCGGTGATCCATGATGGTCATGTTTATTGGGCGTGGCAGAATGTGTTTTGCCTGGACTTTGAAACCGGAAGAATCGTATGGCGCGGTGGCACGTGTGGCGAAGCGGGGTCATGCATTGTTACTGCTGATGACAAGCTGATTGTCTGGGCAGGCAATGGTGATCTATCGCTTGTCGAACTGGCCGATCGCTCGTCCGAGAAATACACAGAGCTAGCTTCGCTGAAACGCATTGGCAAATCCGATGCGTGGCCACATGTCGCATTTAGCAATGGTCGGTTGTATTGCAAAGACCGAAACGGCCATATCGTCTGTCTGGAATTGACGCAATGATAGTTACTAATCGAACTCAGTCAACCCACCAAATTGATTGTCGAAAACCGCCCGTATTCTCAGGTCGCTATGGGACAGCGACTACTTTTTAGTCAAATCGATGATCGCACCAGGACTGCGGGATCTTCAGCAGGGCTAAACTCACGTTAACCTGGCTATAGCAACGCTTCATAAACGCCTGTTTTGTAGCGTCTATTGTTTCACATCACTTCAACAATGCTTTCACTTCTCTTTGATTTCATTCATTTGTGGGGGGGAACTGAAAAGTCAGGGTCGAACGGTTCGAGGTTTTCGATCATGTCTGCCCTGGAAGCGAATAGAGCAGACTTCCTGGAATCTTCTCGATCTGCGAACTGACCGAGCGATTGGATGAATCGAATCAGCAATCCTCGCATTGATGCTATTGATAGCCAGGGTAGGGGACGGCTTTTCCGGTTGCCTTGATGATCGGCATTTGAGCATCAACTGATCTCAGATACTCGGTAAGTTTGTCAGCCAGGCGATCACGCACGTCGGGGTGCTGCTCAATATGGTTGTTCTGTTCACCCAAGTCCTCGGCCAGATTAAACAGTTCGTACTGTTGCGACTGGTGGTAGTAGATCAGCTTCCAATCTCCCCAACGGATCGCACTGGAAGGACCGATGCCGGGGCCATTAGGACCCCAGTTGTTCGGAAAGTGCCACACCAGTGGTCGATCTTCACGAGACTGATCCTGATTCCCCTGGAGTAGACCCACGAAGCTGCGTCCATCAATCACACCGCCAATCTGCTCAACTGAGGAGACGCCAGCTATCTCCAGAATTGTAGGAAAGAAGTCTTCGATAATCACCGGCTGTTGGCATACCGAACCAGCTTCCGTCACACCTGGCCAGGAGACAATCATGGGGACACGGACGCCCCCCTCATGGGCTGAGCCCTTGCCACTGGACAATGGCTTATTGTGCGTGTGAGGCTTACCACCGCGACCATGTGCACTCAGCCCGCCGTTGTCGGACATGAACATCACAATCGTATCATTGGACAATCCGTGGCGTTCAACGTTGGCGAGAATATCGCCCAGTGACTTATCCATTCCTTCGACCATTGCGGCATACATCGATTCCGTATGATCAAGGCCAGCATCGCGGTACTTCTGATAGAACCGCGCATCAACGGCAAAGGGAACATGCACCGCGTAGTGAGACATGTAGAGGAAGAATGGTTTCTCAACTGCGACAGACTTGTCCATCGCCTTGTTGGCTTCGATTGTGAGAGCTTCCGTCAGGAAGATCTCTTTGCCATGGTAATCCTCCAGTCCGGGGACGTCCCAAACGCGATCGCCCTTCCGCCACACGGCGCTAAAGTTTTGTTGACCAAGAAAGCTGCCGGGACCACCTGCAGCATGACCAGCGATGTTGACATCGAAGCCGACGTTCAGTGGATCACTTCCAGGAGTTCCGATCGCTCCGAAGTGGGCTTTGCCAACGTGGATCGTGCGATAGCCAGCCTCGCGCAAATATTCAGGCAGAGCTTTGGCATGGACTGTCCGCTCAATATCCGGCTCTGGACTCAGGCCATTAACATTCCACAGGGATAAGTCGAGTTGCGGATGCTTTCGATCATTGCTGGCGTTCTTCCGGAGAGTCCAGTTGGTCACTCGATGCCGGGCGGCGTTGAGGCCAGTCATCAGGCTGACTCGTGTCGGTGAGCAGACACTGCACGCATACGCCTGAGTGAACTTCATACCTTTCTTAGCGAGTTGCTCCATGTGCGGCGTGTGGTAGCGTCGGTTGAAGTCCGTGGCATACGTATGGAATGGCACCGAGGTGTCTTGCCAGCCCAAGTCGTCCACCAGAAACAAGACAATATTGGGTTGCTTCTGGTGTGGCCGAATCCTCTTGGCGAGGGTTTGAGCGATAGCCAGGTATCCTTGGGCATTGGGATGCACACCATCGCCGTTACTGAGCAGTTCAGGTCGATCTTGTAGAACCTCATTAAGTTCAAGCAAGAAGACGTTCCTGTCCTCGTGCTTTATTGCGACTTTGCGAATCCGCTCACACAATTCCTGCAACCGAGTTTTTCGCTCAGTCAGATCGGCGAGTCGTTTCTCGGACAGATCTGGAGTCGTCAGCACCATCGCTGATGGAGTACAGACGATAATCTGTGGCTTGGTAGGCAGGTTGGCCAACTCAGTAATCAACTCGGAGTAATCATCCTCAAACCGTCCGATCTGCTCCCAGTTTATGCGACCCCCGCCAACTGTATCATTCGTTCCCAATGAAATGACCGCGATGTGTGGCTGAAACTTCTTAACGGCATCGAGGTTACTCCAGATGTTGGGGCGACCGGTTTTGATCAAGGTCGCCCCGCCGATACCGAAGTTACGCACTTCAAAGTTTTCACCCAGAAGTTCCTGCAATCGAGCAGGGTAAGACTCAGTCTTCGCGTCCACTCTCGCTCCGGCCGTGATACTGTCACCCAGGCAGGCCACACGAATCGGTGACGATTCCTCAGCCAGTACTGCAGTCTGCACCAAAAAGCAGATTCCACAAGCTGTGATAAGAGAATAAAAATGTTGATAAAGATTATAAAACATTGGGATGTCGATTCTTGGTAGTTGGTCTGGATTTCAAGGCCGATCAGGCAGACTTCGATGGTTGTTATGAAACCTCAAAAACGATTCTCAAAGTAACCACTGTCGAGACCGCTTTTGCCTGTTTTCTCGACAACCAATCGCTGTACAGCGAATGTGTCACACCAATCCATATTACAGAATACAACCATACCATGACGGCCAGGATTTTCCACTCCCTGCTGGCTATGATCGCTTTCTCGACAAACAATGAACTGGCTATATATGTCGAATATCTCAAAGTGGAAAACATGATTCACAGGGCACCGTTTCCCGGCCAGGTTCACACGAAGCCAGAGGAGCGGGAGCGGTTACTTATATATGGCAAAGTGATTAGCCGGGCGATCGAGGAACTGATCTCGATTGTCTCTCCAGCCACATTCCTGAGCTGGGTTCGCGATGAATCCAAAGACAAACCCAGGACCAAGAGTTCCAATCTGAATAGTCGCAGTGAACGTTTTATTCAGGCAATTAAGTATGAGTGCGGCTATTAGTTGTAGCGTGACAAGCATTAATAATGTACCAAAATAAGCGGCGTCTGGAAGAGTTTGACCGGTTTGAATCCAGCGTTCTCAAAAGTGGTTTTGTATTTGCAGATCCATTGGTCGCATCTTCCAATCATTCTTCGTCGATCGAAATCGCTCCCTCATCTCCTTTCAGTTGAATTCCATCCATCGTTGGCAAAGCAATGTTCGGATCGCAGCGGTAAATCAGATCACTGCGACCATCCGGTCGGATGCAGCGGAGAACGAGAATGCCAGCTTCATTTCATTCGACTTCGACGCGATCAACAACCAGTTTTGATCAGGGTCTGCCGGAACAAGGACCCAGGCCCGCGTAGTGGCCCTGTGAGCATCCCAGCCGTGAACGATTCTTGAGGACTTATCGACGAGTTGTGCATGATTGCGTCGGATGCGAAACGGAGCTTCGTATTGATGCTCTGCATTTTCGTTGGGTTCGACCGTATCGGAGCGGAAATACTGAAGCAGTTGGAGGAGGCAAGAGTTGCTGCTCGAATAGCTCGACTCAAAGCAAACCGAGCATTGAGTTGTCAGACTTGCGATAAGAATGTGGCTTAAGGGACGTCGTGGGAGAAGGAGCATATTGATTGGAATGAAGCAGATCGGTTTGATTAAAGAATCACAGAGTCGGAAGCAAATTGAAATTAACGACCGAATCCGGTATTAATCGACTGATAGTCAAAGTGACGAGAAATCGCGAGAAAAAGTCCTGAAATTAATGACAAACAGCACGGCACGAAGCGTCCAGCCCAAATCTGGTATTTCTCAATAACTTAGGTATTGTCTTGCTATCGAATTAAGAATCACAGATCATATTCGTTTCAACGAAGGATCTTTGAAACTTATCTCTTTGAAAGACAAGCCGCCATGCATACCGACAGCCTCAGACCTCTTGCTCTCCGGTGTTATTATGTTTTTCTTGCCTGGGCCATTCACAGTAATGCCTTGCCGGCTGCAGAACCCAATAAGCAGTCCAGCTCCGCGGAAGAAAGTCGCCTCGAAAATCTGGAATTCCGAGCAGCGATCTGTGCTCACCACCTCAGCTCTGGTCTTTGGGTTGTAGGACGCGATTATCAGCGAACTCCAGAGGAAGTGATCGCGCAGGACATTGCTCCTTTTCAGTACTTTGGATGGTCGTCTGACTTTGAATACCAAGTGGATGAGAAGCAAAGACTGGTTACTGTGACAGCTCCCGGTGCTTCGCCTCGCAGTGCGCGATACACCGGTGATCAAGGCAGTACCATTCTTCCTCGCGGAAAAACAGAGGTTTACTTCAAACCTGTACTCGTGCCACGTAATCTTCCCAACGCTGCCAGTCAGGCTTGGCCTATGGGCGATTTGGGAGCGACCGAGCCTGTTTCCGGTGTAGATACGGAAGCCGTTACGGAGGCACTCGACTGGGCCATGGAGCAGATTGAGCAAAACACACGAGCCTTCGTGGTCGCGTACCGAGGCAAGATTATTGGCGAACGTTACGCACCCGGCTGGACAAAGGAGACTCCACAGATCAGTTGGTCGGAGGGCAAGAGCATTACTGCGACACTGATTGGAATTCTGATCCATCGCGGACTGCTCACTCTCGATCAACCAGCTCCCATCAAGGAGTGGCAGGGCGTAGACGACCCGCGTCGAGAAATCCGTATCCGGGACCTATTGAATATGAGTAGTGGCTTGGACTTCACAAATCTTAGCTTCAAAGGGCCCGAGACGTTAATCTCCAAAAACGAACATATGCGGGTTTATTTCGACTCCCTCAACGTGCTGGAACATGCCGTCAATCAACCATTAAAAGTGCCGCCCGGTACGCGGTACTCATACTTAAACAGTGACCCCCTGAGCCTCGGACGTATCATCCGCGACACAGTCGAGTCACAAGGCGAGGACTATCTCACATTTCCTCAGCGGGCTCTGTTCGACCAGATTGGTGCTCGCAGCGTGGTACTGGAAACAGACGCTTGGGGAAATTTCATCATGTGTGGATACGACTACGTCTCCGCTCGAGACTGGACCCGGTTTGGATTACTCTATCTGAACGATGGTGTGTGGCAGGGGGAGCGGATCCTGCCCGAAGGCTGGACAAATTTCGTCGCGACACCTGCACCAGCCGACGACAAAAAGAACTACGGTGGAATGTTCTGGCTCAATCTCTCTTCCAGAATGGAACGTGTTCCCAAAGATGCATATTGGGCAGCAGGCTTCATGGGACAGGTTACGATGGTGATCCCCTCTCACGATCTGGTTATCGTTCGTTTGGGCCCCAGTTCTGCGGATGTTTACTCTTATCTGGATGAGGTCATTGCCAGAATTATCGAAGCATTACCGGAGAAATGAACAGGGCCTTTAACATCAATGAAAAGAGTTGCCTGGAATGGGGATTTTGATTTTCCGATCACTGGGAAATCATACTCACTCTTTGTCAAAAGAGGACCACCATGCTCTTTCTCGGTATCGATCAACATGCAC
>DOCI01000214.1:898-4253 GCA_003503535.1 Planctomycetaceae bacterium | reverse complement strand
ATGCTCTTTCTCGGTATCGATCAACATGCACGACAACTGATCATCTCCTTCAGGGATAGTCCACTGAGTAAACATCATGCGAACGCTCTCAATCACTCTGATCTGCTGCCTCACACTGCTGTTGCTCTTTCTAGCGTCTGCAGTATCGGCAGCCGCTCATCCGCGTCAACCGCATGTGGTGATAATTCTCGCTGACGACATGGGCTTAGGAGATGTCACTGCCCTCAATAAATATAGCCAAATCCCAACTCCCAATCTCGACAAGCTCGCTCGGCAGAGTCTGGTCTTTACCGATGCCCATGCGGCGGGCTCCTATTGCGTCCCTTCTCGTTACGGTCTGCTTACAGGGCGATACATGTGGCGAACCCGTCTGGGATCGGGGGGCAACCTCGCGAATTTCGCAGGTACGCTGATCGAACCGGGCCGCAAGACCATCGCAAATCTACTGCAGAATGCAGGCTATTTCACTGGTCTGGTCGGAAAGTGGCACCAGGGGCTCGACTGGAAGCTGCACGATGAAAGCGAGCGGGAACAGATTCGCGTCGATCCCAATTACCAGAACTTCAACAACATCGATTTCGCCTCTCCCGCAATGAAAGGGCCTAAAGATTACGGTTTCGATTACTCCTTCGGCACCGCCGGTTCCGCGGAGATGAACCCGGCGGCCTTCATTGAGAACAACCGCATCACAGTCATTCCAACGATGACTTCCGCACAGGCCAAAGCTAAGCACGGTGAATGGTACGGCCGGGATGATAATATTGTGGCGGAAGGCTATACCATGGATCGGCTAGTTCCAACGCTTTCGAACAAAGCCTGCGAGTTTGTCGAGACTGCGGTTCGCACGAAACCCGATCAACCTTTTTTCCTGTACTACGCGATGACCACGCCCCATAATCCGATCGTTGCTCATAAGGAATTTGTGGGCAAAAGCAGTGCCGGCACCTACGGCGACTTCGTCGTCGAACTCGATTACCACGTTGGGAAGCTGCTCCAGAAGCTGGACGATCTCGGCATCGTCGACAATACGCTTCTCATCTTCACCAGCGACAACGGTCCCGTGAATCGGACGAACGGTTATCCCCAGCGTTGGGTCCGTGGCGATACCATGATCTACGGTCACGACAGCAACGGTCCTTGCTCCGGCTGGAAGGGAGGACTGGAAGAAGGGGGGCACCGCGTTCCGTTTCTCGTACGCTGGCCCGCAGTTATCAAGCCGGGCGAACAGTGTTCGACAACCATTGTCTTCAACGATGTTCTTCCCACACTGGCAGAAATACTTGACATCTCGCTCGACAATACAACCGCCGAAGATGGCGTTAGTTTTTATCAGGCACTCAAAGGCGAATCGAGGCCCGTTTCTTTCCACAAGGCGATCATCCACAATCACCACAATGGTACTTTTGCAGTCCGCCGGGGGCCTTATAAGCTGATGATCCGCGGACCCAATACGATCGACGAGGTCTTGAATGACAGCGTCCCCGTTTCGTATACCTTGTATAATCTGGATCAGGATATCGAAGAAACCATCGATATTTCAAAACAGAATCCAGAGCAGATCAGGCAGATGCATGCTCTATTGAAGCAATATGTGAAAGCGGGCACGAGTAAGGGCAGCTGAAGATATTAATGTAATTCACCGTGCCAGTTCCACCCTGACAGGCTGGGATAAAGTCATTGATTTCCTGTCCCATACCCATTCTGACAGTAGAGATTTTCATGTAGCTCACCACTTATTTACTTAGCGTTTCAGATGCGTAATCGCATGGTACAAAAATCCACTCTCGGCCTGTCGGGAACTCGGACAGAAAATATTAGAATGTTGTGACAGACTGCACGGCGAAACCGGTACGCACACCACTCATCGGTCCTACCCTACACAAACTGCTTACACGTTGGCTTGTTTTAGTCCCAGCATCCGATCGAGGGAATCTGCGGTCTGATAGATGAGGGCTTCGGGGAAATGCTGATAGGCATGAAAGTACTCGAACGTCAAATAACCATCGTAATTGACCTCTGCGAACGCTTCCAAAACCGCAGGCCAATTCGTTGTTCCATCCAGTAGTGGGCGGAACGATTCCAACGAATGATCCGTTCCCTTCTTGGTGTATTCTTTCAAGTGAACGTTCTTGATTCGTTTGCCCAGAATTGGAATCCAATGTTCGGGGAATTGGTATTCCATGATGTTCCCAGTGTCAAAGTGAGCTTGGACATACTGGCTTGAGAAGCTGTCGATAAACTCGACCATTTCCATCGGCGAAAGTAAGAAGCCATTGAAGAAGATGTTCTCGATATTCAGATGAACCTTTAACTTCTCAGCCTTCGGAAGTAGCCGACGGATTGCCTCTCGAGCGCGTTTGTCGCAGACATCATTCGGCGTTGAATCGTGATCTGCCCGCCACGGCATGTGTACCGCTCCGGGAACAACAAGCAGGTTGTCAGTACCCAGGTCGTGTGCTGCTTGCGTCATTTTAGCAGCCAGCTCCATTCCGCGCGCACGCTCCGCAGGATCGTTGCTCGTCAGAGGGTAGGGCCAAAAGAGGAACGAGCAAAGACCACTGATCGCGATGCCAATTTCATCCGCCATCCGACGGATGGCTGTAAACTCTTTCGTATCCGATTTGGGAGACAGGTCACTATCCAGATCATAATTCAGCTCAATTCCGTCAAAGCCTGCGTCCTTGGCAAGCTGGAGGCATTGCTTCAGAGTCATCTTGTCGGGATATGGAAACGCCCAAAGGTTGATCGATTTTTTCATCGAATACTTGGAACGCTTCACGGCGAGAGAGTTTTGGGCTAATGACTCATTCCCATTGCCTGAGGCGACAAAGGCAGCACCACCAAAAGCTGCATAAGCTAAAAGTTCACGTCGTTGAAGAGAATCAGGATTCATCGTTGTTTCCTTTTCCAAGCTCTGCAATATCACCTTTGAGCATGAGTTGTATCATCTGTTGCATTCGACGATAACACCGCACATAAGCTGCTCGCATACGTACCAAGTCTTAGTGTCACATTACCAGGTGAGTTCCTGTTGCGTTAAGTGCTGAGCGTGGTTGGGATCGGTGCAGCGAAGTGTTAACTGCATTCCAGTCGCGGTCAGGGCAGCGTCCACCCAGCCGATGGGACTGGTCTCGTTGAAGGCGTAGCCAATCGGTGGGAGGTTGATCAGGTGCAGACCGCTGTCTCGCTGTTTCACACTCCAGCTGTGTGTATGACCGAAGACGTAAGCTTTGACATGTGGCAGCGATTCAAGCAACTCGAACAGAGCCAGTGAATCCTGTAGACCTGTCACACGGCCATCTTCGCGAGCGTCGAACTGCGGGTTGTGATGCCCAAGTACGATTGCGGGTTTTTC
>DOCI01000214.1:0-790 GCA_003503535.1 Planctomycetaceae bacterium | reverse complement strand
AAGTACGATTGCGGGTTTTTCGCGATTCGCTTTCAATGCTGAACTCAGCCAGTCGAGTTGCTGGGCGCCGATTTCGCCTGTGACGTTATTGACCTTTTGCAACGTATCCGTCAGAAACCAATTGGCGTGTTTCGTTTCGATCAGAGAAACGTGCTTGCCTTCAACAGCCTGGGTTTCCTCATTGTGGCTTGCAAACTGTTTCAGAAACGCCGTGCGATCATCATGATTCCCGAGTGCCATGTGGAGTGGAATGTTCGCTGCTGGAAACGCTGCCAACAGTGATGCCAGTGTTCGATAATCTTCAGGCAGGCCAACGTTAAAGGCACAGTCGCCATTAATGAACGCCTGTGCTGGTCGCTGCTGTTGAGCAATAACATCAGCGATCACCTTCTGCAGGTTAGCTGACATGACCGACCCGCGAACGACCTTCGTCGCGTCCGCATCAATATGCGTGTCCGACAACAAAGCCACATGCTCAGGGATATTTTGTTGCTTATCGACGCCCAACACTTGTCCAAACGTCAGCAAACTCGCTCCAGCAGCGAGCGACGTTTGCAGGAATGCGCGTCGATGTAGACTGGTGTAGTGAATCGGCATATTGAATTCCTATACGAGATGGTTTCGATCACGATGGTGTATGATACAATTACAAAATCCATTCTAGTAGAATTCGTGACTGAGTGGCATCGTTTTGGGGTGTGATGTTACTTCTGGAGTGCAAATGCTCACATTCCTTCAATGTCGATGAAAGAACTGCTTTGAGTAGCAATTGTGATTTTCCTATGGCTGG
>DOCI01000138.1:31176-31317 GCA_003503535.1 Planctomycetaceae bacterium | reverse complement strand
TCGTCGGAATGGTTCACTCAAGCGGGCTAATTCCTGCTCCAGATCTTCCTTCTGCTGATTCAGTTGGCCAAGTCGCTGCTGACGGGCCTCAATCTGCTCCGGCTGCGGAACTTCGAGAACCAGAGTCGCCAGTTCCCGCTG
>DOCI01000138.1:26322-30973 GCA_003503535.1 Planctomycetaceae bacterium | reverse complement strand
TCCCGCTGAAGCTGCCGGAGTTCCTGCTGCTTTTCGAGTGCGGCCGGATTGTCCAGAACGAGCTCATGCCGGTCGATCAGCACCTGGCTGATCACACCCTGACTTTCGATGATCGCCTCGTACAAAATCGCCGGCTCCGGGGCCTCAATATGTCGTGAACAGGCCAGCAAGGGTTGAAAATCGTAAAGTGTATTTTGATAAGTTAGAGCACGTGCTTCTCCCTGGCTGACCGAGAGCTGTTGCAGATTTGCCGTCTGAATTTTGAGAGCCTGCCGATAGAGTGGTTCGGCCTGGTTATATTTTCTCATCGCTTCGTACAACATGGCCAGATTACACAAGGAGATCGCATAATCTGGATGCTGCTCACCCAGAGTCGTCTTACTGATCGCCAGATCCTGCTCAAAGAGTGGTTCTGCCTGAGCATATTCCCCCATCGCTTCGTACAACAGAGCGAGATTGTTCAGAGAGGTTGCGTAATCAGGATGCAACTCCCCCAGGACAGACTTCCTGATTGCCAGGGCCTGTTGCAAAAGCGGTTCCGCTTGGGAATCATCCCCAATTGACTGGTATAATAGAGCTAAATTATTGAGAGAAGTCGCGTAATCGGGATGCTGTTCTCCAAGGAGAGCCTTGTTGATCGCTAAAGCTTGCAGAAAGAGCGGTTTGGCCTTGGTATATTCCTCCATTGATTGGTACAAAAGTGCTAGATTATTCAAAGAAATAGCGTAGTTTGGATGTTGCTCCCCTAAGATAATTTTACTGATCGCCAAATCCTGTAAAATAAGCGGTTCAGCCCGGGCATATTCTCCCATTGCTTCGTATAAAAGAGCCAGATTGTTTAGAGAGTTTGCATAATCCGGATGCCGCTCACCAAGGGCCTTCTTTCTAATAGCCAGGACTTGCATAAAGTGAGGTTCCGCTTTGGCGTATTCCCCCATCCAGTGGTAAGAAAGTGCCATATTATTTAAGGCGCTGGCGTATTGTGGATGTTCGTTGCCTACTGTTATCAAAAATAACTGAGTTGCATTTTCAAAAAACTCAACCGCTAAAACGTAATCCCCAATGGAATACGCCTGAGCCCCCATTTCCGATTGTTCTCGCCCCTTGTGAAACTGTTGCACTTGTTCTGGCGTCTTTCCCTTTAAGAATGAAGTTGTGGAAAGTGCCCATTTCATATCGATCGCACGATAATCTGCCTTACCGTATTTCCGGGTGATAATATCGAGAAGTCTTTGCTGATATTGTTCTGCGCGATCCAGATCTCGGAACCTGAATGTAACGTCGGCCAGCCATTTCAGGTTTTCAATAACTTCAGGTGAAGTGATCCCATGAAGTTTTACCTGTATGGCCAGGATACGTTCTCTGATCTGCAGTGCGTTCAGGACCGATTCTCTGGTCTGGTTTGTCTGGATTTGTGTATTGAATTCGGTATTAAGCGTAGCAAGCTTTTGAAGTAGAGCTTCTTTTGATGGAGATAAAGATTCATCGCTATTTTCTGCAATCTCTTCGGCAGAAGTCACTGCATCTCCTGTCAAGTCCTGTCTGACTTGATCAGTACCTGAAGGAACTTGCTGAGGCGGATCCTCATTGACAACCGGAGGACTCTGGAATCCACACAGCAAAAGAACGCAAACAGAAAAGTAAAGAATCAGCCATCTCATCGGCGATCATCCCAATGAAAAGATTTCGTCATTGAATCTGACATAAGTTGACAGGTCGTTATCTCTGGAATCGGCTTTGCCAATTCTGATATGGAAAAACGATAAATTGGACTTGTCACCTGAGTTCAAAAATGTCTGAATGCCATCTGAAATGTAAAACTCGATGATTCGTCGCAAAAGAAAGTTGCTCATTGATGTTACGTCCTGAGTACCATTAGAAATCCTCGTCTACTCACGGTTATTTACAAAGCTGATTGCACTGATGATTTCAAAATCATCCTCGAACTTCTCCATCAGGATTTTTTGAACTATTAGGAATGAGTCCTCAAGAGTTTTTTTATTGTGAAACTGAGGAGACCGAGCAACTGACTCCAGATCTTTCTGAACTTTCACGAGTTGCTCATTCAGGAGTGGTGTTCGTACGGTTGAATTCGTGATGAGGTTTTGTTTGTTGGATTGTATAGCTTGATCACGATTGAACCAGACAACTGCTCGTTCGTCTTGAGCGGTTTGAGGAGGCAAAGTAGATTTCAGTGCTTGCAGTTGTTGAACAGTCTCATCAGAAACAGGATCTCGACGAGCGAGTAACACCAAAGTCTCCATGCCGGTTTCCTCATCCATTGGCCAGCCCTGATCGACTTCATCGGGCAATGAGAGTGTGCCAGTAATAATTGACTGAGTGGCAAATGAATTCCAATCCCCCGGTGTGCCGGGATAAACAGGAATGACAGACCCGTCGGGAGAAATCCAGATCAGATACAGATAACTGGGCGGATCGCTGTTTGCATAAACTCGAATCGAATCATCAGGCTGCAAGGGCAATACGTCTGCATCAGTGAGCGAAAGATTTCTCCGTGCCGTATCGGTCGAATTCCAGAGCTTGATATCAATGTCACCAATCAATGGCTTCTGAGTGTTGTTACTGAGGGAAAGTCCAGTTTCTTGAGCAACGTCTTTCTCTCGGTCTTTTGGGATCGATCCGTTCGATGGTGCCAACATGGCTTTCGCAAAGAACACGATACCAATGCATAGAACTGAGAGCCCCAGTATCGCAGGGATTAATTTTGAGTCTTGTCGAACTGTGACACGTTCAAGATCCCGCCGAACCTCAGGCATACTGTGATAACGATCATTAGGATTGCGGGACATCATTTTCAGGCAGATCCGCGCCAATTCACGGTCACACGTCGGAATGATCTCACTGGGCGGTATTGGGTCGGATTGTTTGGCCTGAAATATGACGTAATTGGCTGATCCTGAAAACGGAGCCTGTCCTGTCAAAACGCTATAGAGTGTCGCTCCCAGTGAGTAAATATCGACTTGCGGACCTAATTCGCTGGAATGTGGATCAAACTGTTCTGGGGACCCATAAGCTGGAGTACCTACCAAGCTGACTGCCTGTTTGAAAAGTCCTTCGCGAACCAAGCCAAAGTCAGTTAGAACAGGGCGATCAGAGTCAGAGACGAGAATGTTACCTGGCTTTACGTCACGATGAATCTGATTATTTTCGTGGACAACTTGAAGCGCTTCAGTCAATTGGATAAAGATTTTGGCGATCTGCGTTGCATGCAAAGGTTGTTTGGATTTGGCCCATGCGTCCAGAGTCTTACCGTCAATATATTTCATAACGATATAATGGATCCCCTCGACTTCTCCCCGATCGTAAACAGCACAGATATTCGGGTGGTCCAGTCCGCTAGCCGCTTTAGCTTCGCGAAAAAATCTGTCTATGATTTCATCGCCATCTGCGACATCGGGAACATGAGGAAATTTGATCGCCACATCCCGTTCAAGTCGAGTATCGTAAGCTTTATAAACTGTTCCCATACCTCCTTCGCCAAGTTTATTCGTCACTCGATAACGAGTAAGTTTAGTGACAGCATTCTCAATTGAATTTCTGTCTGTTCTTAAAGGCATAGAAACGGTTTTTACTTGAGATAAAGTTGCATTGGAGATCGTAACTTCGTATTCAGGGAACCGCTCCAACCATTCGTCGAGGTCGATGTTTTCCCCAATCCGCCTATAATAATCCAACTCAATTCCGAACAACTGAATGAATAATTGTTCTTGATACGACTCATGAATTTTAGTAATGAACTCTTCAATTCGCGGCTGCAGATTCTCCTGAATTGCTTCTTCAAATTTCTTACAGATTGCTTCAATCTTCGTACCCGCTGTATCCATGAGATTGTCGCTGACATTAAGGATTAATTTGAACACAGGAATTGACGTTCAAAGAACGTATTCAAGTTGTAATGCGGTGTGAAGACAAATGTCATCGATCATTTCCGGAGACCGTGTACATGGCCCAGAAATAAGGATGGAGATACAGTTCGATCTGATCTGATTTTCGCAAATTGTTCAGGAATTTTCGCTGAGCAAACGCAAGTGCAGAAGAAGGTTTATGAGAGCTTGCCATTTGCTCAAAGACATCCTGCAAAATCACGGGCGCGGTACCATCGAAAACATCCCATTGTCCTGAGATCACAACCTGTCCACCATTTTGCAATAATGCTCGTTGCAAACCGAAAAGGTCATCGCCCGGTAGAGGCGATCTGTCTGCCAAACCGGAATAACAGGCACTCAAGATGATGATATTCGCATTCACTGACGATTCATAAATGTCTCTGGCAGTCAATTGTTCCTG
This sequence comes from Planctomycetaceae bacterium, assembly GCA_003503535.1. Lineage (GTDB taxonomy): Bacteria > Planctomycetota > Planctomycetia > Planctomycetales > Planctomycetaceae > Rubinisphaera. The sequence continues at coordinate 26,665 of DOCI01000138.1, read as the reverse complement.
ATCGCGATAACAGAGTAAATGGCTGTTGAGTGGCTGATCTGGTTCGTTCATACCATGTGTCGCCAGCAGCAGCAAACCAGGCCTTGCCATAAGTTGCTGCATCGTTTTCCTGTCAGCATTTTCGTCGAGGACAACCTGACGGACTCTCTCTTTAAACGCACTCTTAAGATTCGCAAGTTCCTGACTCACCCCTGGCAAAGCTGGTGCATCTGCAAATTGTTGAATCCCCATCGCCCGCACGTTTTGAATTGGTGGCAGCGGGGTCTGACCAAGTATTGCCCAGGATGTTAATGAAGGAGCATAAAGCAGGTCGAATGGTCCATCGATTAAAAATCGTGGGCGT
>DOCI01000138.1:24085-26229 GCA_003503535.1 Planctomycetaceae bacterium | reverse complement strand
CGTGGAACATTATAAGGACCATTTTGAGTACGATCCATTTCCTGAACAAGCGCAGCAAACGGCAGATAATGGAGAATGTGATGGGGTACAATCACGACTGTTTTTGAATTCGTAAGCGCAGGTCGAACAGACTGAGGGATCAGCATTTCATAGAGGGTCGATAATTTCTGCTGCCAGGAGTGATCGAAACCATTATTCCTTTCAATCCGCAGTCGCATCCGCTCACTTTCGCCTTCAATCGATTGAAGACAATCCTGAACCAAAAACACGAGTTGTCCTGGGGTGACTGACTGACCATGAGAATCCCGAACGACTGTTGAAATCACCTGTCCGCTTGAATCAACCAGGAAGACATGAACGACCGAGGGGCCAATTCGATATACCAAAGCGGACTGTTCGGCAGGCCAATTCTCCAGAATGGATTCAAGGCCAATCTCCTGCTGATTCAGGCCATCAGTAGAAATTCGCGATGTCATCAGCGCCTGCCGTAATGCCCCGGCTTTGGCGGTTTCGAGATATTCCAGAGCAGCTTTATGTTGCCCCTGATTGGCCAGCAATTCCGAAAGTTGTTGTGAAACATATGCACGACGAGCGTGAAATCCAGCCTGTGATTGCCCCATCATATCATCTGGGACGCGATGTTCCAGAAACTCAGAAATGACCTGTGATACTTTCAAATGGGAAATCGCCGCATCCACCTGCTCTGGATTGTGTTTCGAATCATTTGCATGCAGAGCAATGGAACTGAGCATCCGCTGGATGCTTTCCACACCCATCAAAGAACCATCTTCCAGATAGGCCAGTTGAGATTTTTGAGCAAATTCAAAAGCCTGAGATTGGCCATTTCTTTTAAACGATATTTCTGCTTTCAATTCATAAATCGATGCCAGCAAGACCGGTTCCAATTTCGATGAGTCCATGATTTGATCGAGTTCGCTGAGGATCCTATCAGACTGATCGTAGGCAGCAGTTTCCGCTTGCTGAAACTTTCGCTGTCCACCTTCTTCAACATCCATCGTGAAGATGATATCTGCCAGTACCAGACACAAACGAGCACGATTCAGCGAGACGGCGACTCGATCGTTTTGATCCATCTGCTGAGCTAGCTGAGAGGCTTTCAGAAAATGATGTTCTGCCAGTTTCCAATGATACAATGCAGTGAAGAGAGGGTTTTTCTCACCCGTAATTATTCGAAATGCATGATTGTGGACACAGTCGATTGTGTGATTGAGCAAAAAGCCTGCAAAATTGTTATGGGCACGAAACTGGTCTGAAAAATTAGACGAAGATGCCAGCAAGGCAATCGCCTGCTGATATAACCTTGAAACCTCGCTTGCCTGTGAAGCAGAAAACTCCGAGAGGACAGAGGCCTGATAAAGTAAAGCCAGTCCATGACTTCGTGGCTCATTTTGTAATTCAGGATCTTTCAGTAACTCCAATGCTTCTTCCCATTCTCCAGAAAGCATTAAAGACCGAGCGGTATCAATCTTATTTATTCCAGTGACCTGAGCTTCAGCTTTCTGTTTAGTCTCGACCTGCTGTAGTTGATTGCAAACAGATTGTCGAACTTCCTTCAGGTGAGCGGTAAGTTTGTGATCTGGAAACTGATCCAGAAGATCGAGGACATCGGCTGGAAAAGCAATTGGTTGTTGCTCACCAAGGTATCCAGAAATTTCCGGCTGGTGCAGTAACGTCTGAGTTGCAAGTTCCAGATACAGACTCTTAGGAGCAGATTTGAGTTGCTCATCGAGTCGATGAAGTTGAGCGTCGATATAACTGCGAACATTTTCATCGACAATCGTGAAGTGGACTCTTTGAGGCTGTCCCTGAATTGCTAACTCGTATTCCCCAACTGGCAGACCCGCTTTCAGGTTTGGTGGGAGATCTGCGATTTCACTCCACTTAATAACCGCCTGACCTTCTGGAAGCAAAATTCTCAATAGCAATTGATTTCTTTGTGAGATCTCCGCTGTATTTTCTGGATAAGAATTTTGGCCTTCTTTTGCCATTCGTCGAATGGTCAACTGGGAAGTGAGTAGGAATCCATTGTGGGGCGTTAGAAAATCATTCGAGCCATTGCGATAGATTATTCGACCGCGCAGTTGATCGATGATGTTTGACTGCAAACCTATCCCTGAACCAGG
>DOCI01000138.1:21733-24006 GCA_003503535.1 Planctomycetaceae bacterium | reverse complement strand
GCAAACCTATCCCTGAACCAGGAGAACGTTCTTTACCCGAAGATCGATTCGCTGCATTTGCGAACTGATTCGAACGCCTTGTTAGATTGACAGGTTTTGTCCAAAGCTGCTCTGGTTCAAGAATTGTCCAGGCTTCGGTTTGAACATCGTTCCAGACAACCATCGCTTGCACCGATTCAGGAGTGCGATATGTCCTCAATCGTGTTGCATCAACAGTCAGTTCAGCTTGATCGTTTAGCGTAATGATCATTGCCTGTACGGGATCAGCCGCACGCGTCTCTGTGATAGTTGAGGAGAGGAATATGATCTCACAAATCAAAATCAGTCCAAAAGTATTGCAGTCATTTTGTAAACGTGAAAACAAATTCATGAATCGTTGCTTATCATCGAGTGGATTTGGAAGTTGATTCTCATCGTCCCATGATTATCAGTTGGAGTCCAATAAAAAAACCGACTTAAATCATAAGTCGGTTCTTAATAATGTGCGAGTAGAAGCAAAAAGATTTAACGTTGATAGGTATTAAAATATCGATGATGTGTTCCGAATCCAGCAACCGAACCTTTCCCTTGCCCGGAATTATCCCCACGCGTACCTGAAGAAAGCGATTGAAGAAGTCGTTGACGTTCTTCGGGAGAAAGAACGCGCTGAGGAGGCCCCTGAAAACGCTCCTGATCCGCCAACGCTCGTCCCTGCTGTGCTCCAATCGAGTAAAGGAAGATTAACTCCGGATTGTCCTGAATTTCAGGACCGATAAAAGCAAAGGGATTCGGAATCGGTGGGGGCGAACGATAATAATCCTGCGCCTGTGCAATCTGGCAGAGAAATAACGCAGAGCCAGCCAGGAGGAATCGTATGGGAGTTTTCATTGGAAATCTCGTTTCAAATATTTACAGTTGATCATCACAAGGAATTATCGGGTAATTCTCGCTCAGGTCAATTTATTTCTGTTGAATACTTCTGCTTCATTTGTATCAGGTCGAGAAGTTTTGAACCCAAATGATTTTCATCATGTTTTAATTTGGACCACCGCTGGCCTTTTGAATGGTAATCACTGAAGTGCCACCACTGGTAACAGCCGCTGCACCATTGATAACAAATGTGAACACGCGATTTATTGGCGAAAAGACTTTGGCAATGTGATTATCCATGCGGATTAATTTGTCAGAATTAATGTACAGGACATCGCCAGAGGCCAGTTTGTAGTTGGTTGTCATGTCTCCACATTGAGTCAATCCGAACCAGTCAACCGGCAATATCTGCTGCTGACCGTGACAATCCGTTCTCACGATCCAAATCTGATTTTTGTTGGAAGACTGAGGAAGGGCGAGTCGTCCTGCAACAGCTGCTTCAGCGTGAGCCAGTGCACTTAATGTCGTATCCGAACCTGTCAGCGGAAACTCCAGCACACTGGCTCCCAGTCCGGCATTATCGGCGATCACATAATACTGTGTGCTGTTGAAACCGAGAATATCGACAACAACCTGCGGAACTTTGGGTTCTTCGCCCGGTTTTGCCACACGTTGAAGGTATTCATAAATTTTTGCTTCAATCGCCATGGCTGCTTCGTCGACAGTCAAACCTTCCAGTAATACGCTTCCATAGCGTCCCAGACCGATTGTTCCATCAGGACGAACCAGCAGTTCGATACCTCCCTGAAATTCCAGCGGGCTAACAGAAATACTCTCGTTAATTATAAAATCCACGCGAATAATATCTGGTGGACCAATGCGATATTTGTTTACGGAATCCAGATATGCCGTTTTCGATTGAAATTCGGCTACATCAGACCTGAATGGGATTGTCGGTCCTGGCAGCAATTCTGGTGTGACAGGCATTTTGCTGTCGGGGCGTGGAGTCTCACCTGGCAATGGTAAATCGCCCAGGAATTGCTCATCGGAGATCAGCTGAATCTGACTCGATCCCGCATTATGATCAGGATTCAAAGCCGCTGATGGAAAATTCGTATTTTCAGATCGAGTGATCGCAGCAGTACGAAGAGCAGTCGCACAACCAGGACAAATCGAAAGCAGATAGGCAGCCAATGCGAGCTTAAACGTACGGATTCGATATTGGTTGAGTCGTTTAGTTGATGTCGTACTCATCACACTCGCTCACCCTGAATTCAGTGTCCAAAATATATTTGGCAGGATTCGTTTTATATCCTGGCGAGATAGAACGATCACAAGGGACATTCAAATGATCCCAGCGCAACCACCAATTACGATTCAGTCCATTCCCACCCTAATGCCTATTCAAAAATTAACTGCAGCGT
>DOCI01000138.1:10903-21668 GCA_003503535.1 Planctomycetaceae bacterium | reverse complement strand
GCAGGAGCAAACACAGCGTTTTAGGACATTTGGTGCCCAAGCGACTGCAGAAACCATTTGAATAAGGCCTGATCGTTATAATCGGCATTATCCGGACATTTGTTGAGATTCCTTAAATCGGATTAAACAAATACTCTCAATCCAAATGCAGGGGATTTCTTTTATCGAGGAGTCAAATTGATATCCAATGTCATTTTAATAAGACTAAAAAGCTTAAATAAATGATTTTATCTTTTAATCCATCTTATTAAACGATAGCCTGAACTGCCGCTCACCACCTCATTTGAACCTGAAAACTAAGGGCAACAGAATGTCAAAAAGCCAAATATTTTCTACGGTATGCGCCCTCATGTTACTGACAGGAATACTCTGTTCTGCTTCGCATGCTCAGAAAAAAGAGATTTTGCTTCCCGTCCAATCCGATCAAGCAGTTGGAGCTTTAATTCCTTCAACAGGTCCCCTGGATCTGGATGCCAAACCCGAAAATGCCGATTTGCTCAACCAGGTTCGTCTTCCCAGTCGCGGCCCAGGAATGAAAATCTTTCCGAAATTGGCACCATCAATTGTTGTCGTCAGAACTGACGGAGGATATGGCACCGGGTTCATTGTCGATCAGGATGGCTGGATTTTGACGAACGAGCACGTAATCGCCAACGGTTCCATCGATCTCAATTCGGGCAGTCGATTCGCCTTCATCCATTTCGGCGATTTGAATGATGGTGTGATGACACTTGAGAAAAAGAGTTACCCGGCTCTGGTGTATGCTTCCAGCACATCGAAAGATCTGGCGTTACTCAAGTTATTCGAATTACCTGAAAAACGTGAACTCAAACCGATTCAAATCGCAGAATCAAATGCCATGCCCGGAAGCGACTGCATCACAATTGGCCATCCTTCTCGCGGCCTGTTCTGGTCGGTCCGTAGTGGAGAAGTTGTGGGAACCGGCCGCTATCCTCACGATTTGATCGACACAGTGATGCCGCAATTCTCAATGTCCGTTGATGCTCAGAAATCGTACAAACAATCCCTGAATGCATCCGAATCTCGTAAGGCTTTAATCTCCACTTGTGGAATCAATCCGGGTGATTCTGGGGGGCCGCTGGTCAATAAGGAGGGAGAGTTAATCGCGGTCAACTTTGCGATTCCACTGATTGATTCTGAGTCTCAAGTCAATTACGACAAATTCAGCTATCACGTTCATCTGGATGAAGTCAAAGATTTTATCAAATCCAAACCGGAGAAATCAGAAGTGTATCGTCCAGACTACTGGCCGCCAGCGACTTTCAGCACACTGACCGATCGCGACGAGGACGACATCTACGAATCCTGGGTCTTCAGCATTAAGGAGGAAGAAGCCAATTCTGGCGTCCTGTTTGATCTTGATAATGATACACCGTCTTCTTTTGCAGATGATTTTGTGGCAGGCACGGCGAATCGTGATGAGTTCGATTTTGAAGTCGCTGTAGTCATCAAGCCGGTTGCCCGCTGGCATTACGACCGCGACAATGATGGAGAGATTGATTTGATCATGACCGACATCGATGACAACGGAGTTAGCGATCTCACAGTGGCTAAAAAGAATGGCGTTTGGAAGAAGCTTGAAAATAAAGAGATGTCAGTTCTCGACACGGATCTCTTTCAGGATGAAAATATTCAACGCAGGTATCGTAAAATCGTGCTCAACCTTGAGGAGAAAGCTGAAACTCCACCAGACCAGAAACCTCGGAGGCCTTCCAAAGGGAACGGTTCTATTGGGGGACAACTCAAAGTTGACTAGTGCGTCATCGACAATAATATGAGTCGATGGTGTTAAAAACCACGACAGTGGTGGCGTTACTGTGGAGTGCGGTACTGTAATTTGAGGCCCAGTTCTATGCCCTGAAAGGACACTGGATATCAAATTATCTCAACGAAGTTCCCATCCGGTAACTCATGACCGCTTACTATTGAGTTGAAAGTCCTATGAGAACTTATAACCGGTTGATGTCATATTGGTCTAATGTCATATTCACGGGCATATTGTTTCTTGTTGCGGTGTCGAGTTGTTTTGCTCAAAACGATACAGAGAATACTAATCCACCCAAGTTTGCTTTGTTGATTGGAGTTGGCAACTATCAATCTGAAGAGATAACAGATCTAGATGGTTGTCGGAATGATGTTGAGGCCTTACACGATGTGTTGGTGACCCGTTTCGGATTCGATTCTGATCGCGACATTATCACTTTGATTGATGAGCAAGCGACGGCTCTGGCCATCCGGCAAGCGATGCAGACTCTTGTTCAGAAAATTAAAGCATTGCCTGAGGACTCTCCAGCCTCTCAGGTGATTTTCCACTACAGCGGTCATGGTTCTCAAGTTTACGATCAACTCGAAGGGCCATTGGCAGATGAGCCAGATGATGGATTGGATGAAACTCTTGTTCCATACGATGCTGTCGTTCAAGGAAGCGAAGCGGACATTCGAGACGATGAACTGAATCAGTTCGCACAGTCGATTTGTGCCGACAATCGAACGCGTTTGTGGATAATTCTGGATTCGTGTCACAGTGGTACAGCTGCCAGAGGAGCAACAAAGGTTAGACGTCTCGACCGTCAACTTAAACCAGTCCCCTCATCTCAACATCAAACTGTCCAAAAATCGGAAACGACACTCCCGCAGAATGCTGTCGCGCTATATGCCTGCCTGTCACATCAGCAGGAGCCAGAATATCCTGAAGGTGACAAAACATTTGGTTTGCTCTCACGTTTTCTGGTTCAGGTATTGAATGAAAAACAGTCAGTTTCAAAACTCAGTTATGAGATGCTGGTCGATGAAATTATTTCCCGATATCGTCTTGATCACAAAACCATGGCTGCCCCCACTCCACGTGTGGAAGGGGATTTGCGATCGATTGTCTGCAGTGCGGATCGACAGACAGACATTCCGCAATATTGGATTACGTTAGCTGATGGAAATCGAAAGGATCAGGTCATCCTGAGGGCCGGTTCTTTACATGGCCTCTCCGTCGGTTCTCTATATCTGCTTTATGAACGTCCTGAACAAATCTTTGATCAGTCCGCAGAACCGCTTTCGTGGCTTAAAGTGGTTGAGGTTGCAGGTACGACAGCTCGGGCAGAAGTCCTGCAACGTTTTGACGAGGAATTTGATTCCTTCCGCCTGCCAGCATCATTTCAGCAAGGTTATGCTGTAGAACAATACCATCATTACGGAGATTACAAAACATGCCTGCAATTGGAATTAGTCGAAACAGACTCAGGAAATATCGTAGCAGTCTCAATAGAAGACAATCGGGTTCCCGAGTCGCTTCGGGAACTATTTAACAGCAATTCTGAATCAGAAACGAACTGGCTCAGGCCAGCAAGTCAGGGGGAGTCAGGCGATTTAATTCTCAGGATTGACGGCCACTACGCAGCTTTGTTTCCAATCACGGGTTTTAATGATGAAAATCAATCGCAACCGCAATATCGCACTTCAATCCCCTCGACACTTCGTGGGGGATGGGGCGATGCTGGCGAGCCATTTGATCTTAGAACTCCTCTGAAAACCTTACCCCAAATCAATCAATGTCTCAGAAGAATTACTCGAGCCAGGAATCTGATCCGAATTTCCGAAGAGAATCGCAGTCGCAAAAACAACACGCCCGCGGTGCGTTTGCAATTAGATCGATTGACCGTCGAAATATCTGATGGACAAGCCGAAATTGTTGGACGCTCCCCCTGGAGTTCGACATCGGATCTGTCTGTACCTACATCCGATGACGTTACTCGAACAACAAGTCCTCTGATTGTTCAGGAAGATGATTTTTACGACTGGAGTATCATTTCAGAGGAATCGGGAACTTCCCCCTATTACATTACTGTATTACAAATCGACGCTAATATGGGAATTCAGACCATGCTGCCCTGGCAGCGGGGCGATCAGGCAAAACTCATCCATCCGGGTGAAACGCTGCAAATTGGTGGTTTTCAGCTTGTCAGTGAAACTGGTGAAGATGCCCGCACCGTGTTTGGCCCGCGCTGGACAATCCTGCTGGCGACACGAGAGGAAAATTATTTTTCAATGCTTGAACAGGACAGTCTGCCAAATTTAAGAAGTTCTGGTATCAATCCCCTTTCTGCTCACAAAAACAAAAACCACTCTCCATCGTCTTTGGCAGAAATCCTATTGCAGGAAACCTATTTCGTGACACGTGGAGATCGCCCGCTATTCCAGCAAAAAACAAATCAATATGACACATCCTGGACCGTAGATATTGTGCAATGGATTGCCAGGCCTCAGAAGAAAAGAATCTCTCAGGATTAACGAGCACGGGGTTATGATCGAGAAAACCCGGTAAGATCCTTTTCCGTGAGTTCTCGATCCGAGGGATTCTCATAACTCAGCTTCAGTTTGCAGTAAGATATCGTTGCTGCTGTAAATGGATAAATTGCTTAATCTTTTTTGCCCGCTTGCTCAGTATGATATAAATTCGTTGCAAATCTCAGGCATTTCTGCTTGACTCGACATTACGATTTTCGGTTGAGACCAGAATTGTTTTCAAATCAACGTATATCACCTTCGATTTCTGCTGATAAACTTTCGTTTGTAGTTTGCCCTCCAACAGGACTTACAGACTGGAAACGATACAAAACAGGATTGTCAGAATCATGATAAAGCTTTCGTTATTGATTGTGAGTTTTCTCATGAATTCCGGAATGCTCTTCGCTCAGGATGAGGTTTCAACGCCGGAGACCGTGGGGATAATTGCTCGACTGAAAGATCAAGCGTATCAGTTTGAAGCTGAGGGAAATACTCTGAAGGCGATTAAGTCCATGGAATCGGCAGAGAGGTTGATCCTCTCGGAAGGACTTGATGAAGAGTTGCCAGATGTGCTCATTTTTTTGACGACACGTCGGATTCGGGAAGATCAACTCGAAGCCGCACGAGAATCGGCGTTGCGTATGTATCAGCTCGATAGTGCCAAATTCGGCAAAGAATACTGGCGTACAAGAGCATGGGAGTCGGGGCTTAAATATATCGATGCTCTCAAAAAACTGGATGATCTTCCCCGTAAGCAGGTTTTGAAAGCAGATCTCCAGCTTTCAACCGTCAGTTCATTAATCTCCATTGGTGAGACGAAAGTTGCAGTCGACGCTTCGCGTTCTGCTCTCGAGGTAATTCGAGAACATCTCGGAGAAGAGATGACAGAATTCTCAGATGCTCGAGGCACACTTGGTAAGGCTCTTTACGCGGATCAACAGTTTCGAAAAGCGGAGCCACATTTGCGGTTTGCAATCAAGCGTTACTCGGAAATTTACGGTCCGGGGCATCCCAGTATGACCGATTTTATTGATGCACTCAGTGATATTCTTGGACATTACTCGGCTGAAGAAGAAAAGGCTGGTCACCTCGAAAAAGCTTTAGTCCATCAACGCGAAGTGATTGAGACGCTGTTACTAAAAGGAGATGAGTGGGCTAACGAATTGATTGAGCCTCGATACGACTTCATTCGCTTACAAAGATTGATTGCCCCGATACCACCCGCAAAAGAACAGGAGCTGTTCTCAGATAACTTCGAGGAAAACACGCTCAAACTCTATCAGACAAGTACAGAACTGACATGGAACCCAGGAACAATGACTGCCTCTGAAGTGACATGGCTAAGGCCAGTTGCTTCTGAAATCAGCACGGAAATGCGAATGAATTTCCAGATTTCTGGCGAGGTGACAAAAGGCCGTGGATATTTTCGCTGGGGATTCAAGCTTGGCCAGAACGCTGCTGTCTGGATCGGAATTCATCGTACGATGACAGGCGATTCTTTCAAAGAAGAACTGTGGGTTGAAGAATCGCAATGGGATGGGAAGCAGTGGGCTTCTGGGGTGAACCGAACCTGGCACATCGATACCGGAACCGCGAGCGGTCTTTGGACGACACGATTGGACCAGGGACTGCTCAAAATCGAACACAATCAGAGCGAGGTCTACTACACATCCCTTTATAATAATTCACGAGAACCCGTGACTGCGATTCTTGGAAATGCTTTTCAACTCGAAGGTGATTATGACTCCATTGAAGTTTCAGGCATTCCACGAAGAGTGTTTACTCAAGATGAAGATCATGTCGATCAAGCTGCCGAATACTATATACGCCAGGAAGCAGAGCCACTCAATAAGGGTGATTACCTGAGAGCCTTTCAATTGAGGCTCATTTCATACCGCTACCGTAAAGCCATTTATGGAGAGCATCACGTAAAGCATGCCGATTCCGTTAAGGCGATCGGGTACCTCTTGGATGTTCGGGGAGACCCCGAGGGCGCATTACCGTTTTTTGAAGAGGGATTGGAAATCAATCGCCGTCAGTTAGGAGAGTTGCATCCTGACACGGCTGCACTATGGAACAACCTGGCATACATCCATCAAAGACTCGGACACCCAAAAGAAGCAATTCCGATGTATGCAAGGTCTGTCAAAATAATGGAGATAACTCGAGGAGAAATCGATGAACTCACAGCCCAGTCACTCAGTAACCTTGGTAATGCAATCGGTGAAACAGGCGACAAGGCTTTAGCTCGGGAATATTTCGAAAAATCGCTGGCGATTCGAATTCAGATGTTAGGTGAAGACGCACCCAAAACCGCAGATTCCTATGGATTAATGGCTCAGTCGCTTGTTGAGATGGGAGATTTCAAGAGCGCGATCACTTACGCAGAGAAATGTTTGAAAATCCACCTGCGAACGCAGGGAGATCAGCATCCCGAGGCGCTCAAAGCGAGATTGATCTTCTCAATCGTACTTCATCACAGTGAAAGAAATAGTGAAGCGATCGAGAATTGTAGACTTGTTTACAATGCCTATCGAGAATCATTCGGCTCACAAAATGAAGTCACACGGAGAGCCGGACACGAGTTGAACACCTTTCTGGAAAGTGCTGTAAAAAAATCGTTAGATGAAGGGAAATTTTCAGAAGTCGCTGAACTCATCAGTGATCAACTTGAACTCCGAACGGAGATGTATGGTTCCGAGGACTGGAAGGCGGTGAATCTCAGCAATGATCTGATGGAGTACCAAAGCATTGCAAAGCTTCCTCATGCAAAACAGGTCCAGTTTAAGAATGCCCTGGAACAGATTGAAAAAGCCAAACAACAAACAGATAGGAATCAACATCAACTCGCCTGTGAATTCTACGTTGCCGCGCTCAAAGCATTGTCTGAAACCATCGGTCAGGAAACTCGTTATTACGCATTAATGAATGCGTCTTATGGAGCCTCGCTTTCCAGTGTCGATAAATTTGAAGAGGCATTGCAGGCTTATTCAGAGTCTTTCAGTATTCTTGAACCGCTCTTAGGAGAGAAACATCCCGATTACAGTAACATTGAAATACAACTTGCCAGACTCTATATGACTCGTGGAGAACTCGACAAAGCTCATGATTATCTAATACAGGGAAACAAGCGACATAACTTCTTAGAAGGCGACCTGAGTCTGATTAAGGATTTATCGGAATCCTGGCAATATGCGGCCTCTCTCCTTGCCAGGGCATATGAAGATGCCGGCGAATGGGAAAAGGCATTGGAGCTGGGACGAAATTCTATCTCTGTTCAAAAGAGCCTCTATGGAAATTCCCATTGGAAAACAAGAGATGCAGAACTTGCACTGCAGCAAACACAGGCAATGCAGTCTTTAGATCTGGAAGCATTGGAGGAGGTCAAGCTGGCCTATCAATTGTATAAGGATTCGAATACCGCAGAAAAAGATTTGAATTGGAAAAAATCTAAAGGCTTACGCAAGCAGGCTTACGATCTGCTAATCAGGCACTTTGGCGTTTCTGATCCTCAAACTACGCAGCTTCAGTTTCAAATGGCTCGGTGTTGTGTCGCTTTAGATCAAGATCAGGAAGCTCAGGAATTATTTTCAGAAGTGGCCAAATTCCGTGAAAGCTCTCATGGATCTACTCACCCTGAAACCGCAGATGCTTTTTATATGCAATCTCACGCAGCTATGAAAACTGGTGATTTACGCACCGCATTGGTTGCCGCAAGGACCTCCCGAGAGATTCAACAATTTGCAGACATTACGAAAACGACGCGGTATGCCAGCACCCTCAACTCCATGGCTATCATCTGTCTGGAAATGAAAGACTATCAGGAAGCTACACTCCTGTTTGAAGAATCTGGACAGTTATTGAAGATAACCTCGGGGGTGAATTCTCAAGTCTACGCTCTCTCTCGCAGCAATCTGGCTTCGTTATACAAGATACAGAAGGATGCTCGAGCAACAGACACTTTGGTTGAAGCGATCGAACTTGTGCGCAAAGCGTTCGGCGAAGATCATCCAGAGTTTGCAGTCATGCTCGAAAAGGCAGCCAGTACTCAGGAGTCTTCGGAGAATTGGGATAAAGCCAGAGAGTATTATCAGAAATCTCTGGAGATCAACCAGCGTGTCTATGGTACAACGCATACATCGACATTGAAGGCAAAAGTTGGCTTGGCAAGAATTCTGGCCGAAACCGGAAACTATGATGAAGCGATTCGCGAACTCAAAGAGATCGTCGGGGTAATCGCAGACCAATACGGCACAAATCACCCCGATTACGCGGATCACTGTGAATCAGTGGCGGTTCGTCTCTACGCAATAGGCAATTCACAGGAAGCACTTGAGTATCAGTATCAAGCCCTCGATGCACGTGCTGAAAATTTCGCAAAAACAGCTTCCGTACAATCAGAACGACAGCAACTTCTGCTATCCTCACAACTCTTGAACAGTCTCCACAATCTGCTCCTCTTTGAAGCAGGGATGAAGACAGATCCAACTCGCGCTTATGAAAGAATTCTTGCATGGAAAGGAGCAGTGCTTGTCCGTCAGATGCAACGACGACTGGCAGTTGACAATGAAGAATTGCAACCCATTGTTGAAGAGCTTCAGCAGGTCACAAGATCCCTCGCAGCTCTTGAATCCGTCAGAGATGACCAGGAGACGCGAGAGTCTCGTCGGAAGGAACGAAAACGGTTAATTTCTCGTCGAGAAGAACTCGAATCTCAATTATCAATCCAGGCATCGCAACTGCTGAGCAATCAGGAGCAGGCGATCAGCGTGAATGATCTTCAACAACACCTACCAGAAAACTCGGTACTAGTCGATTATTTCGTCTATCGAGGCAGCGTAGCCACTGCAACAGATGACGGACGCCGTTTGGTTGCCTTTGTAGTCCCCTCCGCGGGAAAGATACAAAGAATCGAACTTGGCAAGGCTGATGAAATCGAAGCCGTAATTGACGAATGGCGTCGCGAAATTGTCCGTGGAGCGGGAGGCGTACGAGGTGACTTGAGAATCGGCTCTTCAACAAAAGACTCATCCATTCGTTCCCCTCAAACCGTTCTTCGCGAACGCGTTTGGGACCCAGTCGCCAAATACTTTGGAAACGCAGAAACGGTTTTGATTGCCGCCGATACATTTTTGACACGTCTACCATTTGCAGCTTTACCCGGAACTAACCCAGATCGCTATTTGATCGAAGAATTGCAGTTGGTTTACGTTCCAGCAGCCCAAATGTTATCTCACTCAGTCGACGCAAAAAATCAAGGTCAATCGACTGATAATTCATTACTTCTCGTGGGAGATGTCGATTTTGCTGCGCCCGGTTCCCGGGAAAACCAGCCTACGACTGATCAAGACTATCCACTGATTGCGTCGACACGGTCTTCAAATCATACGTTGCACGAATTCAGTCCACTCCCCGAAACGGCAGATGAAATCGATGTCATCAAACAACTATACTTAGTCACTGAGCCAGTCGAACGATTAAGTATTCTGAGAGGATCATACGCGACCGAGGGGGAATTGCGTCATCAGGTAGCAGGTCGCAAATACGTGCACTTTGCCACTCACGGTTTTTTTCGATCCGCATCGCAGGAGGCAATGAAGTCCGATGCAGATGAATCAATCATCAACATTCTACCGGGCCTCCAATCTGGACTCGCACTGGCGGGAGCGAATCGATCCAGTGGCTTTTCAATCAGTCAACTCTCCGCTGGAGATGATGGACTCCTGACGGCTATTGAAGTGGCAGAGCTTGACCTCAAGCATACTGAGATAGCAGTTCTTTCCGCATGCGAAACTGGATTGGGAAAAATCGCAGGTGGAGAAGGTTTGCTCGGCTTGCAGAGAGCGTTTCACCTGGCAGGTGCCGACACTGTCGTCGCTACATTATGGCAGGTTGACGACGAAGCAACACGTGTACTGATGGTCGAATTCTATAAGAATTTATGGGAGAGAAAACTCGGTCGCCTGGAATCTCTCCGGCAGGCTCAGATCGCAATGCTGCGAGGTAAACTTCATCAAGTTGCTTCGCGGAATGATGAGATCAAAACCAATTCGATTCCACCACGATTTTGGGCCGCATTTGTGCTAAGTGGCGAATGGTAATTCTAAAAAATGCTGGAGTTAATGGATTCAGCTTCGTCGCCTGGCCTTCCGTATTCAATAAACCGCTGGCAGAAACAGAACTGGATAAGGTCATTCTACGCTGATGCCTGTCATAACATTCCGCTATTTTTTTCCCGAGTTCCCAACAATTCATCAACCAATTCCTCAAGTCTTGCCACCATTTTGAAGTGTCACAATAATCCAGGCATGGACACGAATTCTCGAATGGAATATGGATACATTCATCGACTCAAAGAACTGGTATGTACTACAGATAACATCCAACTCGCTGTTGAGACAGGAGCCTAAATATCTTTACATCATATTTTGAATTTGTCTGATCAGAGCATATTCAAAAATCACCT
>DOCI01000138.1:988-10724 GCA_003503535.1 Planctomycetaceae bacterium | reverse complement strand
TTTAGGACATTTGATGTCCATGCGACTGCAGATACCATTTGAAAATGGTCTAGAGTGTGGTTCTGCCTCAGAGATGAAATATGAATCCTGTTCAGACATCTCGACTGTGAGTGCTGACAATCACACAACACACATAAGACTTCCGATACTGTACTGATCAAGGGCGAGGCTATGGTTCAGCAGATTAACGTGGAATATTCAGCTGAGCAGGAACTCACCAACCCCAACGAACTTTCAAGGTACGTGCAGACCGAAATCAAGCAGCACATTAGCTCTATTGACGACGTGCATGT
This sequence comes from Planctomycetaceae bacterium, assembly GCA_003503535.1. Taxonomy (GTDB): domain Bacteria; phylum Planctomycetota; class Planctomycetia; order Planctomycetales; family Planctomycetaceae; genus Rubinisphaera. The sequence continues at coordinate 10,431 of DOCI01000138.1, read as the reverse complement.
TTCTGACTGGGACCTGCAGATCCGAATCTCGTCTTTCACGTTCGCTGGCAAAGTCAAAATGGAACTATCGGGAACTATCGACGACAAGACAGTTAAGGCGACTCTGCTCAATGTCAATAAGCGACCACATATGTCAGCCAGCAAGGGCTACGGAACCTATGTGAGTAAACGTGAGTACGAACAGAGAAACGGGGCGATACTGGCGTTTGTCTGGTTCATCTGCGAGTTACTTCGAGGCACCGTTCGTTTTATGTTTCCGTCGGAACCGGCGAGAGCTGTTGGACGCTCGTTTTTCGTTGGTAGAGCTTTGCGATCACTCGATGATTGTCTCGCAGACATCCGCATTCTGATTGATGAGAAGATCGAACGCCCAGAATCCGGCGGACATGCTAAGCACCGGTCCGCATTCTGGACAGCATTGGTCACACTAATCGTCAGTCTCGCCGCCGCATTGGTATGGTTTGTCCTTGGAAGCGGAGGAGCAAATGACCCGACCCGGGGCATTTTCGGATGTTTGTTGATCGGCGGAGGGGCAGCAGGCGTTATCTATGGCTGGAATTTATTCATGATCCCAAAAAGATTCTTTCGTTCCGAAAAGAGCGGTCGAGAGTTTTTGCGGCGGTCTGGACTGGGAACATCTGGCTGTGCCGCAACTGCCGGGGTCGTCCTGATTGTTTGCTCGTTCTTGTCTGCGGCCCTCGGCCTGGTTTTATTAATCAAGGCATGACATCTCTTAGATTGCTGTGGGCAAGCAGATGACTTTATACCCGCAAACAAAATAACATCTTCTGACATTTCCCGTTATTACTACATCCCGCTGCCCTGGAGTGTCCAGGCCGCCCAAAGCCTCGCTGGGGTGCGGCGTAGTTGAGTCTGTCTTGGAACATTGCCATTCAACTTTAGACCCCACGTAACAACTTTTCTTGTGGCTCGAGTTGAGTGAGGCCTTCGGTTCCGAAGGCCGTAAATGACTTCCTTATGCGTTGCGAATGCTTTTAGACTCCTTGTTTTGTAGCTTATAAATCTTTGGAATTTCTTTCAGAATGCTTTCTGAGTCCCCCCATTTTGCGTTTTTGTGGGGGGATAGATAGGGGGAAGTTATGAATTTTTAACCCTTCGGTTTCGGTTGCGGTATCTGCCAAGGTAGTATGGAAGAGTAATTTAAGTGCGACCAATCAATGAGAAATTCAAATGTTTTACGATTGTTGACAGGTATTAATCCATAAGTACACTGGTTCAGGATTTGAAAAGTATAAGTTTTGAATCATTTATTTTAATTAGTCTAGTTCTCAGTGAGTGAAATATCTAAGCAACACAATGAAAGTCATCTCTTTCAATTTCAAATAAATAATACAACATAATGTAACTGAGTTGCCACATGGGAAATTTTCAATACAAAGCATTGGCGTTTGCTTGGAATTATTGCCATTACACAACTTACAATTATTTTTGTTATTCGCTAACTCCGTAATTGAGAAAAACACAAGGCGAAAGGTGTACCCATGGCAACTAAAATTAATGCAAGGACAACACGAGATACCCTGGATGAGCGCTTTGAAGGAGACGCGGATATACTTAAAGACGTTTCTACTCTCTTTTCATTTGCGCTTGCAGCAACATGTGGTGATCCGTACACATTGGCGCAAGGCTTTGCTCTTGTCCTTAGTACCGCTGGCGCATCACTCTCCGCTGGTACCAAAATTATTAGGAGGCTAGTTACCCTTAACACGCTTGAAAATACGGATATTCTTCCCAAATATGATCGGTTTCGAGTCTTATTCTATGTAACTTGCCAAAAATCCTACATCGAAACGCTTATCAATGTACTGAAAACGTTTGAGTTAAAGCATCCACAAGAACATGATCAACTTCCATACAAGAAGAAAGAAGTCGAACAACTTAGCGAAGAACTCACCATGCTTGTTGCAAATTTGGAAGAGGCCGAAGTTAGTTACCTTTTCGGCGTAGAGCCACTGGAAAAAGATGTGCCGCTCTTCGACGCATTCAGTTGTTGGCTCAATATGGCACTTCGGTACCATGGACTTGAATCCGATCAAGTTCGCAAGATTGTTGAGAAGTGCAAAGTTGAGGCCCGTAAGCGATTCCGAGTTGAATTGGCGGATGACGAACCAGCCTCGCAGTGGATGCGCAATTACTTAGCGCTTTCATATCAAGAGGAAACGGCTACTCAAGTGACAGGTGAATTAGCGTCAATACGCGGATTGCTTGAGGAGTGGACTGACCCCATTGCTGAAATGAAGGAACATAAACGCAAAGCTTGGAATGATTACCGTGAGGATTTGAAAACGCTACCGGACCAAAAGGAAACGATGTTCAACGAACAGTTTGGAGTACGAAAAGTATTCTTACTACCGCAAGTAAAATACCATGTTGCAGGCATCGCTGGAGATGCCGGGATGCCTCAAGTTGTATCGGACATCGGAAAACTCTTTGGCGCTTTGACTAGTAATCGTACGTCCGGTGAGGACTTAATAATTCTCTGTGGTGGACCGGGTTCTGGAAAATCGACTTTATGCCGAGTTCTTGCGAGCGAACTCGCAAACACTCCCGATGTACATCCAGTCTTTCTTCGGCTTCGCCGCGCGAAAGAGGGTTCTGAAGTATCCTACTTTATTGAGGACTCACTTCAAAAGCAGGGCATGATAAGCAGATTTGCTGAATTGCGTGAAGTGCCAAACCTAGTTTTGATTCTCGATGGGTTTGATGAACTAGTGATGGCGAGCCGCGCAAGGTTGCGTCATTTCTTCAACGTGTTGCGAGAAGAACTTACAACCGGACCTCTTCGAAATGCGAAGATTATTGTCTCAGGACGCGATACCCTGTTTCCCTCTGGAGAGGGATTGCCATGGGGGTCTCATGTCCTTTCGTTACTACCATTTGACGAAGAACGTGTAAAAAAGTGGGGCACGAAATGGCGAAAACTGCATAAAAATGGACCGGGACACACTTTCCAACCAGCAACTTTCTTGGAATCAAAGAGCACGAAGAGTAAGCCATCACCTCTTCATCATTTGGTCTCTTGGCCATTGACATTACATCTTGTCGCACGTGTGCATACCGCGGGAAAGCTCGAATTGAGCGGAAAAAGCGGGGGGGAAATTGAAAAAGCGTATCTATATCGCAGTATTCTGGCTGAGACTGCAACGCGCCAATATGATAAAGGAGAAACTAAAGGTCAACTTGCCCCAGACAAAATGCGTGCTTTTCTCAGATCATTGGCTTGGCAAATGTACTCACGGTCAATTGATTCTATGGATCCCGTGGACGTTGTACCCTTACTGAACCAATTCTTTCCACATGCCGGGGAAACGGACGTTTCTGAATTAGCCGAAGTAGCTGTCGTTAATTCGCCTGAACTTACAAAAGGTGAAGAGACAGGGTTCGAGTTTGTACACAAAAGCTTTTCCGAGTTTCTAGTGGCTGAACACATTGCCGACTACGTCGAGCGTGTAGCATTCAAGACAAAAGATTACAAAGACGATTTGTCTTGGCAAATGAGCGACGGAGACGCAGTAGCAGAACTATCCTCTGTGACTGGTTTACGACTTATTACAGAGGAAGTCCAGGAAATGCTTGAACCTATGCTAGGTTGCTTAGTGCCATTTCTGGCGGGTGACAAAGTCGATGCTGTCGTTTCTGGGGCACATCGTAAGGATGGACTGTCTCGCATAGTTGAGAGGTTCGAGATCCTTTACGAAGTATTCCTACATGGTAGATCACTCGAAATAATCGCCAGTCGAACTAGAGGAAAACAACTTATTGAAAGTCCACTCGAAGCTTACGCGAATTATTGTGCGGGTCTACTTATAATTGGGACTGCGTCTGCACGCCAACTTGGCACATATGAATCTAATACTAAGCGAGAAATTCCAAGATATTTTAATGGAGAACCGTTTCCTGGCGCATTGTGGCGTTGTATTTCGATGCTTCACGCTGGCGGCCTGTCAATGGATGAATCAATTGCATTTCGGCTATTCAGACAGCTTACCGTGCAAATGGAAGGAAAACCGCAGCTTAGTGATTCAGATATCCCTTGGAAGCCAGCATTATTACAAGGCGTTCGCGGATTCGAGCATTCGATACAAAAATCAATTATTGAACTTGAGAACTATATGGTTGCCCATGACATAAACTTCAAGATGTACTGGTTGTTGTCGTTAGTGGGTCTCCAGGGATATCGTCATCAAGAAATAATGCTACATGAACGAGATTTTAACCGTGAATTTGAATACCAATGGAGACATTTAGGATCAATACGCGAACCAAACTCACCAATATCTCATCATGTAAATCTCTTGTATCAGGCAGGATTGTGTGCGGAACAATATTCGCCACGTGACGCTCCACGGTACGAACGATTATTCGAAGAAGTTGAAATGATTATGCGTCATATGATGAGAGAACTGCAAATTGGAACTGTAGATGATAAAATAACACTTAGTAATCTAGAACGCCTCTTATTAGCGTTTAAAGAAATCATTGATAAGATTGGCAAACCACTAAACCGCTCCGATCATCAAATTTTCCAATTAGTGACTATTCACTTTGATCGCCTCGCTCAAGCAATTAAGTATTTCTCTAGTAAATTTTCTATTTAGCTTTTTCAATTAGTACTTATGTGAAGCAGAAAAAAAAACGCACAAGCTTGGTGAAATACACTAGGGAATCGGAGTAGTCTTGCCATTTGATTTCCAAAATTTACCCTCGTTGGTACGCCAAACCTGTCACCTTGCATTATCTGCCGGATTTGGCCCTGAGCGGAAGGGCCTCTGCTAAAAAATAAAAAGGCGGCGCAGCCGTCAAATTCCCTCAAGCGATGAGAACGCGTTGCTCTGTCTTCGATCTGCCGTCTTCGTCCTTCGCGGTTAGGGCTCGCGTCGGGGTTCAGGGAAGTGAAATGAATCGTCGGAGATTCGATCCAAATATGCCATCGCTCACGATCTCCGTCGAGGATGTGCCACACGATTGATGAATTCAGGAGTTTCAGCCGAGACATTGAAACTGATCATGCGACATGCCGACTTCCCGACCACGGAAAAGCATTACGGAGCCATTCGTTCTGCCCAGGCGGCAGGGGACGAACTCCAAGAGAAGCTGAAATCGAAAACCAAGAAATCAGCATTAGCAGGGGAATAGATGGGGGGAACTTGCGGTTCCGATTATCTTTTGAATATCCCACAAGTTCGTAAGTCGTTGCTGCTTAACGACTTTTAATTACACCCAGTAGGATTCGAACCTACAACCTTCGGTTCCGAAGACCGATGCTCTATCCAATTGAGCTATGGGTGCCTGAATGGAAGCTTAACAGATTTTTGTGGGATTTCCAGTTCGAATACCATTTCAAATTCGCAATATTTTGAGCTCTTGAGATCTGATCGATTCCATCGATTCCCTCGACGCTAAGGAACGGAAATCGTTGTATTTGAGTCAGACGATATCGTTCAGGTTCGCGGTCAACTGATGAATCTGTATATTATCAGTTATCTGGGTTATCGATTTTTGACAGAATGGATTCGACCAGAACCGATCTGGTATGGAAGTCTGACTGCATATCAATGGGCCTGTCTGGTTCTCATCCCCCTGTTTATGTTGCTCTGGATGCACGATGCCCAACAGCAGAAGAGTGTTAGCGAAATCTAATCCATCAAGCCCAGAATAATATCTTCGATGAATTTCTTCACCTGCCTGGAATCCGATTTGTCCTCAGACCTCAACTTTCATCAAGATGCACTAAAAGAGTTTTTTTAAAACCTCTTGATAATATAATCATGACTTCATGGACAATATTCAGACATTATGAATAATGTGATAATATCAAATTCATTGTTACTATTTAGAGCGTCAATATCTACACCATGAATAAGTATTATGCGGAAATCATCGGAACATTTGCCCTCGTCTTTGCAGGCACTGGTGCGATTGTCGTGAACGATGTTGCGGGCGGTTCCATCACACATGTTGGAATCGCATTAACATTCGGGCTGATTGTGATGTCGATGATCTATGCGATTGGAGATATATCGGGGGCGCATATCAATCCTGCTGTCACAATTGCATTCTGGATAGCCGGGCGTTTTGAACTGAAATTTGTTGGTCCCTATCTCATCAGCCAATTGATTGGCGCATTCGCGGCCAGTGGGTTACTTCGCGTTCTGTTTCTGGATCATGTCACATTGGGAGCCACACTTCCTGCAGGTCCCTGGTGGCAGTCATTCATATTTGAAATCGTGCTGACTTTTCTGCTGATGTTCGTGATACTCAATGTGACTGTCGGAGCCAAAGAGAAGGGCATTATGGCAGGAGCCGCGATCGGAAGTGTTGTGGCGCTGGAAGCGATGTTTGCTGGACCAATCTGCGGAGCCTCGATGAATCCTGCACGCTCGATTGCACCGGCTGTCGTCAGTGGGGAGTTCCAGTATTTCTGGGTCTATCTGATCGCCCCGACTCTCGGAGCATTGTTGGCAATTCCTGTCAGCCAATGTATTCAAAATGATGAAACTCAATCCACACAATCACCTTCGGAAGAAAAATAATCTCATGAAACGCGTTTTGATCCTCTGTACTGGTAACTCCTGCCGCTCTCAAATGGCAGAAGCACTCTGGGAGTCACTTGGGAAGGGAGCCTGGGAGTCGGAATCGGCTGGTTCCAAACCCTCCGGTTATGTTCACCCACTGGCCATCAAAGCGATGCAGGAACTGGAGATTGATATTTCCCGCCATCAAAGCAAGTCGCTTGAACAGTTCAAGGATCAGAACTTCGATCTGGTCGTCACTGTTTGCGACAATGCGAAAGAATCCTGTCCTGTATTCACGGGTGCTCAGCAAACTTATCACTGGCCATTTGACGACCCTGCTGATGCAACGGGGACGGAAGAGGAGCAGATGGTTTTCTTTCGACGTGTCCGCGATGAAATTCAAGAAAAAATCTCTACTTATTTGAATACAAACTCTTAAACTTTATGCCGCCCGTTCCTGATCACACCACTGAGCATTCTGAATCCAATCTTCTATTTCAAGGCGATCAGGAATTTTTCCGCTGCGAATCACACGCTGGCCTTCTGGTGAAGCTGCATACTCTGATATGAGAGGATGTAAGTCATCCACAGTAGAGGCACACAAATCCTGATAGGATTCCACGCCCACGCCGGTCAGTAGTTGCACATCATGTGCACGCAAGCCGGGCACCATACACATGAGTTGTGTTTGCTGTTGCCAGGTGATAACCAACTCCAGATTGATCCAGCGAGTATTCAATTTTTGTACTATCGATTCCGGCTCAGACTCCAAAAACTCTCCAACGGTTCTGATTCCAATTTTTTTAAACCGGGAGGCTGTTTTTGGACCAATTGATGGGGCATCGACAATGGGCGAATCGGGATCGAGATGAGTCACCTCAGAATGATTCGGAGTATCTTCATCAAGATCCTCATCGTCACTGGCTGATTCAGCAGAACTGTTTGAATGAACTGGTTTGGCTCCGAATGGTTCAGCATCCTGAATGAATGGATCGACAATGGTCTCTTCCTGATCGACAGGATGAATCCTGGGCGGGGATTTGACTTTCTCCGAGGTGCCGCTGACTTTGATTTTTGGTTTCTTCGAACTGACCTGCTCGCCTGAAGTCTCCGCTTCTCCTCGACGATACTTTTCAATCAGCGTCGCAATGACTCGATTTTCTTCAGGTAAATTCTCGACCACATCTCCCGTCTGTTTGAGTTCGTTGTAAATGCGAGTCACAACTTTTCGCTCGGCACTGTCGGCCATGTTCTTTGTGATCCAGAAGACGGGAATCGTCGCCTGGGATAACGCTGAGTGCAAAGAGAGCGAAACCGCAGGGGGTTGCTGACCACATTCTTTCAAGCATCGTTCCAAAACCAGCGAAAGTGAAACCGCTGCCCGTCCCAGAATTTTCGCGAAGTCTTTCGCTAACTCTTCATCGAGCCCGGAAGGGGGATCTTTGGCACCACGATCAAAATTATAATTCTTGACGACACTCTCATAATCCTGATTTGCCAGTCCTGCTTCGGTCTGGATGAGTTCCTCAAGCCAGTTGTCACTTTTAGAAATTGTGATGTTCGGAAAGCCACCGAGATCTTCTTCCAGAATGTCGATCAATTCATCATAGCTGCAGCTCACGCTCCATTCGCAGGCACGATGAATGATCGTTTCCGCTTTGGACTGGCCGGTGTGCAGGGGACAGAAAACATCTGTCAGATAGTGACTCATCACTCCAGCCGAATAAACCCCGGCTGACCATTGACGATCGGCAAACTGCTGACGAGCCTTCGCGTACCATTCCTGGGTCGCTTTAACAGCTCCCCCCCAGTAGTTCTCCTGGACATGCAGCACATGATTACGAAAGTCCCTGAACTTTTTGTCGGGATCTTTTGAGCCGGTCAAATAAGGTTCAATACTTTTCAGAAACAGATTCCGCCAGTTCTCAGACTGATCACCCGACAACAGCCGCAACGCTTCCATGGCCAGCTTATGATGCGTACCTTTGCACTTCCAGGCGTAGAGGGTCCGGTAATAAAGCGACATGGTGATGGGAATCGTGAGAAAAGGTATTGCGGGAGAGAAGGGGGGAGAGCATGATCGTCAAAAAGTACGATGCGGGCAATGCGAGACGCAACGTTGTAATCTCTACCATTGCAGCAAAAATTAGAGAGCGTAAAGTTACTTCGATGGGTGAGTAACGGCACTTCCCGGTAGAATTGTGATCGCGACCACCTATTTTGGCATTTTTTCAACGTGTCGTTGTCGGATGAAAAACGCAACAAGCGACTGATTGTATGCACATTGCGGACGAGATGTTAACGCACTGTTTGACAGAATAACGGCGCAGATCTAGATCAAGATAAACCTGTTAAATCCGTTCAAGATGCTTTGGAAGAAAACTATCGGTAGCGAGATTCACGATATGCTCAATCAAAGTTTTGAGAGCCGATCGAGTCAAATGAGCCTGAGAAGTTGGTTTTCCATCTATATAGGTAATAAGCCTCAGCATGTTTGATGAATGCGACACATATTCGAGAGATCGAGACCGACTTGCCGCAGCTATCGAGATTCCAGGAAGACCTGTCGGCAACAATAGCCGCCTACTTCTGACGACTTTCTGCAGAGTCATAGACTCCCTGATAAATCATCTCCCCATTGATACGGGGCAGGCTTGTCCGGTCGATTTGTGCAAGCCGTATGAAGGAGGGAGCGGGCTTACGAGCCATGAGAAACGCCTTTCTCCTGACACATTGAAGACACTGAACATCTTCAAAGTGTGTAGTTAATTGTGTAGTAACTACCACATCGCAGAAGTGGCGAGTGACGTAAGCCTACGTCCGGTAAAGAGTTAGAAAATCGGGACGACAAGATTTGAACTTGCGACCTCTTGACCCCCAGTCAAGCGCGCTACCAGGCTGCGCTAC
>DOCI01000138.1:416-902 GCA_003503535.1 Planctomycetaceae bacterium | reverse complement strand
CTACCAGGCTGCGCTACGTCCCGCAGTGGAGGTATGATATCGCGCGGGTTTGGTGGCTGCAAGTCGTTGGAGTTGGATGTGTGGTGGGAAATAAATGATTGAGGCGAATCGATTTTGATGCCAGTTAATTCTAGGGAAGTCCGTTATAGACGTTGGACGATGTCTTTGAGGCGGGCGAATTGTTCGACGAGGCGGGGGATGGTGTCGATGCCCATCACGAACATCATCAAATAACGGAAGACGGCGAAGATGTCGCCGGCGAGGATGCCCGGGATGCGGCAAATCGTCAGTAAGGCAAACGCCATCAGTCCCATGACGAAGAATTCTGTCAGGCCAGTCGTGCGGGCTTCCAGGTCGGACATTTTGACCCAGCAACTGGTCATGCCGTTGTAATGTGTGGCAACTTCTTCGTCGCTGGCTTTTTCGATGATTTCCACTTCATCTTCCCAGCGATCATGCAATACCCGGCTGACACCTTTGACGCTT
>DOCI01000138.1:0-372 GCA_003503535.1 Planctomycetaceae bacterium | reverse complement strand
CGAAAACGGGCAGGGCGATGACCAGGCAGGCGATGACGATTCGCCAATCGTAATAAAACAGCATCGCAATCGCACCAACGCACGAAAATAAGGCAGAGACCAATTTCGGGACCTGCTGTTCCACGAAGGTGATGAACTGACGCGACAAGGCCGCCCGGGCGGCGACGCGGGATGTTGGGACTTTCGCTTCCCGTTGATAGCAGACGAGATTTGTAACTCGCTTCGCGTACATGTGGGAATAGACGCGTGTGTCGTACATTTGCCGTGCGAATTGCACAAACATGTGACTGGCGTGACCGCCGAGAAACCACCAGAGGCCAAGATAGGAATTGGTCAATAATCCATTGACGGCCTGTCCTAATAGAAATGGTT
>DOCI01000197.1:7592-11408 GCA_003503535.1 Planctomycetaceae bacterium | reverse complement strand
TTCGTCGCCACCTATTTTCAGAAGGACATCCAGAGAATCCTGGTCTGCTGTTTTTCCAAAAACGGTGTACTGGTTATCCAGATGGGGAACTCGTCCCAGACAGATGAAGAATTGAGAACCGGCAGAGTTCGGATCACTCGTGCGGGCCATCGACAAAACACCGGCTTCGTGGGGTTTGTCGTTGAATTCCTGAGGAATGGTGTAGCCCGGTCCACCTGTTCCTGTGCCGTTTGGGCAGCCAATCTGAACGACGAAATCGGGAATCACTCGATGAGCGATGATGCCATCGTAAAAACCGATTTTTGTCAGGCCGAGAATGTTTTTGCAGTGACCTGGAGCGACATCCGACCACATATTGAGCAGGATTTTGCCGGCTGTGGTGTCGAATTCGATTTGATAATCGTTCTTGTCGAAATCCATTTCTGCGATCGCGGCGTCTACATCGGCCCGGTAATTTTTACTCATAATTAAAACTCATTCCTGTGAATTGCGGCTGGCATCCCCAGCCAAAACTGAATCATTTTTCCATAGATGGCGGTTAATAGGCCATACAGGTTAATGATTTAGGATGCAAATTCAAACATGCGTGGGATAATAACTCCGGGAGAAGTAATCTGTTGACAGACAAATTCGATTGCGTGAAGTTTCTGTGATGAAACCAATGATTTCGCCCACGATAACTACATTACTCAGAACCAGACTCCAGAGTTAACCGTCCGAAGAGGTCGCTCCGGTGATGTCGTTCGCGTAGGTATTAATCCGACTCACTACACCATGAATGTCATTGTCGGAAACACCGCGATTTTCCAGAACCGTGAGTAAATGTCCTACAAAAGCGGTCAGGTGTTTTGAAGTGATGCCCCGTCCGGCATGGGCGTAGGCGAGATCGAGCCCTCCATATTTTTCCGGACCCCCGAGTGCTGCAGCGATAAACTCGGATTGCATCTGGCGCTGCTTCGGCATGTCGACGTTTTCAAAAAAACCGCTTAACAGCGGATCTGCTAAAACAAGATCGTACATGTCATCGATAATCTGCCGGATTTCTTTGGATCCTCCAAGTCGATAATACAGTGTCTCTTCGTCGGAATTCATCTGGCTACTCCTGGGAGAGTGGTTGATCGCTTTGAATAGATCCTGTTTGTGAATGTAATACTGTCAGGGAACTGGCTGTCATCTGATTTGCGACAATCATTGGAAAGTTCTGTTCCCTGAGATCATCTCACAGCAATTTAATTGTAACCGGCGGGGAATGAAATTTGAACTGGACCGAACGTGCGGATTTGTCGCACTTCATCCATCATGTCGAGAATAACCAGTAACCGCAGCTGACTTCATAAGGGTTCGTTGAAGTCAAAAATTCTCGGCTCCGGTAGTCTTGTATTTGGGAGCCTCATAGTCAAACTTTAGCCTGAAGACAAAATACGAAAACTGTCTTAACACATCGAACCGTCCCCTTTGTCTGGTTGCTCACCTTGACGAACCATCCTGGCCAGCGATAGTACTATGGATTTGCTGAATTCGCTAACTCCGACGAGTCAATCCATACTCGTTATCTCACTTGTGGCAACAACCGGCTTGGCGCTTGGCAGTCTCAAGTTTCGCGGGATCGGCCTCGGCTCTGCCGGTGCCCTGTTCACTGGAATTGCCTTTGCCCATTATGGAGTGGTGATTGAACCAGAGATTCTGCATTTCGCGAAAGAGTTCGGTCTGATTCTGTTCGTGTTCACAATCGGAATCCAATTGGGTCCGAGTATTATTGATCTGTGGAGACATCAGGGAGTTCGTCTGAATGCCCTGGCGATTCTCATCGTATTGAGCGGAGCTTTGCTGACCGTTTTGATGGCATTTCTTCTCAATATTCATGGAGAGGCAGCCGCCGGTTTGTTTTCCGGGGCAACGACAAACACTCCTTCACTGGGAGCGGCACAGCAGGTGCTTGCGGAACAGTCGACAGATGCGGAGGGTTCGAGCAGTCTCCTCGCTTTAGGGTATGCGGTGGCCTATCCTGGAGGCATCGTCGGCATCATCGCTTCGATTCTACTTCTCAAGCGGATATTTAATATCGATCTGGAAGCGGAGAAAAAGCAACTGCTCGATCAAGCTCCGCAAGCCCCTCCCCTGGAACGAAGAAATCTGTTGATTCAGAATGCGAACTTGAGCGGAGTGCCTCTGGGAGAAATCCCCGGGCGTCAGGAAACGCACGTGATGATCTCGCGGATCTGGAAGAAGCAGGAAGATGTCGTTCATCCTGCGGCTGATGAGACACCGGTCGAAGTCGGAGATGTGATTCTGGCGGTTGGAACGGCTTCTGAATTGGATCGCTTTCAGATGATCGTCGGACAGGTTTCCGATCAGAATTTGATGGAAGCCCGTGGCGATGCCAGCTGGCAACGAGTGATCGTTACCAACAAGAGAATTCTGGGAGATTCTTTAGGTGAGTTGGGTTTGCATCAGCGATATGACGTGAATGCCACGCGGTTGATTCGAGCCGGTGTAGAGATGGTCCCAAACAGAGCGACGCGACTCCACTTCGGCGATCTGCTACGTATCGTTGGAAACCCGGAAAATCTCAAACAGGCGTCTCGTTTTCTCGGCAATGAACCCAAAGAACTGGACCATACTCAGTTCATTCCCTTTTTTGTCGGACTGACCGTGGGCGTCATCTGTGGTTTGATTCCAATCAGCTTACCAGGATTGCCTGTGCCTGTTCGTCTTGGACTGGCCGGTGGTCCGCTGCTGGTGGCGATTTTGTTCAGTCTGATCGGAAACCTGGGCACTCTTGTCTGGTACATTCCCAGTAATGCGAATCATTCAATCCGCGAACTGGGAATCATCCTGTTTCTGGTCTGTGTTGGGCTCAATGCGGGCGGGAATTTTATGGAGACCGTGCTCACGTCAACAGGTGCAATATGGTTGCTGGCTGGTATTGTGATCACAATGGTTCCGTTACTGATCACCGGTCTGGTCGCCCGTTATTGGCTGCGACTCAATTTCCTGACACTCTCAGGTGTCATTGCCGGCAGCATGACTGACCCCCCTGCACTCGCATTTGCATCATCCTTATGCCAGGCCGAGGGGGCTTCGATCGCCTATGCTGCCGTCTACCCTCTGGCCATGATGTTGAGAATCCTCGTTGCCCAAATTCTTGTCTTGCTGTTGTGTGGATAGCCAGGCAATGTCGTCCAGATTCCATGACGGTCCCTGGAACTTGTTTAATACAAACAATTCCGGGAGTGGGGCTTATCCATTCAGAACAATCTCTTTTTCCTGCGACTTGCATAACCCCATGGCCAGCAAAAACCAGCCAATCAGAAATGAAAGTCCTCCAAGCGGGACAATCATGCCGAGCCAGGGCTGGTTCAGTAAAGCGAGCAGATAGAGACATCCTGAAAAAAGCAGAATGCCAGTGACAAAGCAATAGCCTGCAGCATTGAGCAACCGACGCGAATGATGCGGATAATAAGCACCGATGAACAGCAATCCGAAAGCATGCCAGAACTGGTATTCTGCTCCCGTTTTGAAATCCTGCAGATACTTGTGAGCAGCAGGAATGGGGTGCCCCATGACCATTTTGGGTGGTTGGTCTCCGTAGAGCTTGATGAATCGATCTTCCAGACCATGAGCAGCAAAGGCCCCAAAAATAACGGCCCAAAATGCGAAGACGGCCCCGGTGGCTCCCCATCGATTCATATGAACTTTTCCCTATTATAGCCGTAGGTCATTTGGAAATCTAACTTGCTGTGCATCAAGAATAGGAGCATCGCGAAGGGCGTGGTCTCGTGATCTCACCACGCCCATCACTTCGTTCTGGGACGT
>DOCI01000197.1:6930-7431 GCA_003503535.1 Planctomycetaceae bacterium | reverse complement strand
GTTCTGGGACGTGCCACCCAATCAGTGTACATACAAATTACGATCTGAAATAAATGCCCAAGCCTGTAAAGGCTCGCCTCAGGATGCAGAACCTGTCGTATCGGAATCTCCAGCGATCAGCATGGGTTCAGAGGGTTTGCGGATTATGCCAACCACCACCGCCAGTCCGATAAACACGCCCATTGCAACAAAGCCAACCATGCGATAAGGGCTGGAGTAGATGCTCCAGAAACTTCCGAACGCAGCCAGCAGAGAGGCAGCCAGCATCAGAATGTTCCAGACGACAAGCTGAATTCCTTTCGGTCGACTGGCTCCCATCAGGCTTTTTGAATTCATCATGAACATGAAGGTAAAGTAAGCAACTGGTAACAGAACCATTCCGAACATGGATGTCGGTACGGCCAGCCAGAGCTTGGCGTCACCCGACCACAGGAATGGCCCCAGTGCACCTGACAAACCAGCCAGATAACAGCCTGCCCGGTGATACATTCCTGTGTGAGG
>DOCI01000197.1:568-6894 GCA_003503535.1 Planctomycetaceae bacterium | reverse complement strand
CCTGTGTGAGGCAGTTTGAAAATTTCGCAAATGACGAATCCATTGATCAGCATCAGGATAATGATCGTCGAAACAGCCATGCCGAGCACGCCGATTCCGAAAATGACTTGCGAGAAGATCGGGCCAGTCAATTCTTTGAGTGAACCTGCCAGATTGAACGCATCTCGCGTAACCAGCATAGCAGCCAGTTCACGATCGGCTGCAGGAAGTTCGCTGACGGCTGCTTTCATCGCGGCAGGGTCGGCTTTCAAAATGGCGAACTCTCCAGCAGATACTTGCTGTTCGAGTCGTTTCTCTACCAGTTTGTTGTAGCCCCCGACGAGATTGCCAGCTGGTGCAATTGCATTTCCCTGTTCATCAACTTCACCCATAAATCCGGGAGCGGGCTGTGCATGAAATTGAGTTGCAGAAGCAATCACTACACAACTGGTCGCCAGCAGGAAGGGGATGAACAATCCAAAAGCGAGATCGAAAATCGCCAGTTCGCGATGCACGCGTCCCCAGCCTTTTCTCAGCATGGAATACGGGAGCAGGAATGTCATATTGATCCCGACGGCCGTTGCAGCAGCGGTGATCATGACCTGCTGTTGTTCGGAAACAATTTTATCAGTCCAGAATTTAGAGTACTCGCCTGTTTGCGCCAGAATCGCAGTGAATTGATCGGATGGCCGCGACATGAGGCTGAGATCGGGAATGAAACCAGCCAGAATCTTCCCCCAATCCAGTCCCTCTCCACTGAAGGTCATTTTCAGAACGACGCCGAAGAAGCAGAGCACGACAATTCCAACCATGATCTTAAGCAGCAATTCGAAAATACGAATTCCTTTGCTGCCGGAATCGTAAAACCAGATAATGGTTCCTGTCGAGATCAGCAGGAAAATGACGATGATCAGCTTGCTGGTAAAGTCATCCATTGCCCCGGCTCCGAAGACGCCAGGCAGTAAATTCTGTTGAATGGCAGCGGTTCCGAGAGCAAACTGCGGCATACACCAGACAAAGTTGGCCATCATGGTCGCAATCGCCCAACCCCAGCCGAGGACCGGATTGATGTGCTTATTGATTGCATCAAAAGGCCGTTCGCCCGTCGAGAGGGAGACATAAGCAATTGCACTGAGCATGATGATTCCCATGATCATTGCCAGTGGTTGCAGCCACATCAGGCCAAAACCAGCCAGTACACCTAAGTATAAACTGCCTGAAAGTGAGCCACCACCGAGAGTAATGGCACCTTGCAGCCAACCTGGTCCGGAAAGGGAAAAGTAGCCCAACATCCGTTTCAGGAAGGGTTTGGACTGCAGTTCTGCGAGATAGGCCTGTTCAGTGGATTCGGTTGCGGCATCTGCCTGGGGATCGTTCATAAAATTAGCCTGCTGCGGTGTATGTTCTTAAATACTTGTGATCTATACGCTTATGCGCGACATGCAAAGTGCATCGAATGCATTTTCAATACTCCATGAGCATTACTCATGTCTGCATGAGAGATCAATAATCGTTCAGATGAAAAATCATTGATGCGGAATAACAGACTATCCGCAGTGTGACCACAAAACAAGCACGGACTACACCTGGAATGTGAAGTCTTTTATCCGGTTACAGTTCCGGGAAGATCATCTGTGATTCGCTGAACGACCCCCTGTGCATCGACCATGGCCAATACCGTAGAGCCTTCAGCGATTAGGGTTTCTCCACGCATCACACGATACGAGTGCTCCAGTTTTGCAGCCGAGACCTTGTCGATGGTAGCGGTCACATGGAGGAGATCGTCATAGCGAGCCGGGTTCCGAAAGCGGAAATTCATTGAAACAACAACAAAAAACAGCCCTCTCTCTTCCATTGCCCTGTAATCACCACCGTTCACACGAAATAGATCTGTCCGGGCTTCTTCAAAATAAGCGGGGTAGTTTCCATGATGGAGAAACCCCATCGCATCCGTTTCACTGTAACGCACACGAATACGGGTTGTATTACTGGTGATATCGGGCATCGGTCTCAGACATTCCCTTATTTCTTGTTGAATTGAGTGACTGAATACCTCTCGACTGCTGCCGAAAGATTCGAGCCCTGGACGACTGACTGAACTCCTGACGCCCACAAGTTTTAAGTTTTGAAAAATAAACTATGACAGATTCAATTCGACAATTCCACTTTCAGAATTCTGGAATTGAACAGAAGGCTGATTAAGGGTAGCCGCACAACCGGAACGATTGCTCCAGATTCCTCAAAATCTTCCTGCCCACGGCAATCTTCTATTTGTCACTTGAATTCTACGACCTAGCGTTGAGCAGCCTGCGTGAAAATTGAATATCAACGCAGACGATTTCGGCATCTGGCAGCTGGTCAAGTAGTGTTAATTTGAGGATCGTTTCTATGTTATTGGATGACATTTCCGTTCGAAAAACTGGTCGAACGACTCGGGGAGCTCGGTATGCCTCATCTCAACGGGGTTTATTGGCGCTGGTTGAATTGCATCAGCACGCAATTGAACTGGAAGCCATCGAAGAAGAAACACCGACTCCGAATGCAATCTCTCCAGCAATCTTGCGAGATCTGCTCACCTGTCTGCACTTTCGGGATGAAAATACGTTTCTGCATTCTCGTCGCGTTTCGTTGATTGTAGTCGGTTTGGCCAAGCAACTCTGCTGGAATGCAGAAGCGATTCGTGAGATTGAATTGGCGGCTATGCTGCACGACATCGGCAAGATCGGGATTCCCGATCACATCCTGTTCAAGCCGGGCAGATATACCATTGAAGAAGCATCGTTAATGTCGTTACGAACTTCAATTGCAGAAGATATCCTCGAGATCTGCTGTATTCCACTACGAATACGGAATATCATTGTGGAATCTCGTCTGCCATTTTCCAGAATGGAAGATTATCTCCGCCCTCTGGGAAAAGATCTCTCACAGGCAGGTCGCCTGCTGGCGGTCGCCGATGCCTATGAATCACTGTCGCGCGATCAGATTTATCGTGACGCAAAATCGGGACCGGAAATCAAAAAAATCCTCAATGAACGCGCCGGTTCCATGTACGATGCGAGCATCGTGCAGACATTAATTCGCTGGGTTGAAAATGGTGGCGAGGCCGCCCTTCAGGATGTCGGTAAAGAATCGGCAATGAATGGGATGACTGCCCAGAGTGGAGCTTCTCTGGCGATGACTTCTCTCAGTAATATCTTCAGCCATCTTTACACACTCGAACAGGCATACGATGGGTTTGTGATTGTGGGAGTCGAAGGCAAAATCCTGTTGGCCAATCGAGGTTGTCGGGAAATCTTCCAGCAAGCTGATCGGGACTGGTCTGGTCAGTTATGGAATGGACAATTATGTCCTCAGGCTGATGCTTATCAGAATCTCCTCAGCGATGACAATCTGCCTGTCTACAGGACTTTGACAGATAAAATGCCATCAACCATTACGATTAAAGTTCCACTACCTGAAAATCTCTGGGAAGAACTGGAGGTTCAATCGATCCCCATGTTTGACTTCAACGAGGAACTGATTGGTGTCGGAGAATTTTATCGACGCAAGCAGCGGAATCGCGTGGAGTCGGCTAAATTTCGAGAACTCTCACTGCAGGCCAGTCGGGACGCTTTAACAGGTGTCGCGAATCGGGGCACATTGGAAAATCAACTTTCCCGGGCAATGGCTAACTTTAAAGACGATCCCATTGAAAATCTCTTCTCGGTGGTGTATTTGGATATCGACCACTTCAAGTCAATCAACGACACCTTCGGCCATGCCACAGGGGATGATGTCCTGATAACACTGGCAAAGCTATTACGAGAAGAAGCTTATGCGAGTGAATTTGTAGCTCGGTACGGCGGCGAAGAATTTGTGATTGTCTGTCCAGGACTGACAGCCAGTCAGGCGCTCAAACGTGCAGAGCGTTTTCGCCTGGAAATTGCCAAACTTAAATTCGAAACTGCAACGTCTTTGAAAATCACTTCGTCATTCGGTGTCTCACAGGTCGAAGAGAGAGATTCACTCGAAAGTGTTCTCATGCGTGCAGACAAAGCGTTGTATCAATCGAAGGACCAGGGACGAAATCGATCCACCTTGCTTCAGCAATCCGATATTCATCAGGAAAATAAGCCGGAAAGTTCCCGGGCAGGGTTTGAGTTTGAAGCCTCGATCAATGGCGTGCTCTTCGACAACTTCCTGATCCTCAAATTACAGGGATTTGCAGAGCAGAATCATGCGAAGTTACTCAAAGTTCAGGAAGGCAATGTCCAGTTTCAGTTCGGACGCAAAAGGTTCTTCAAACGCTGGAGTAAGAATGCCGAATACCAACCGGTTCGTGTTGAGATCGATGCCAGGGCGGCTTTAAGTGCCCATGGCAGCCGGTCAAACTCCCAGAGATTGAATGTAAAAATCACACCGATTGGAATCCCCGCCAACCCGGAAATGTTCAAATTGCGTGCCCAATATGCCTATAGCACTTTGCGATCTCACTTTCTGAGCCAGGACTAACAATTTCGCACCTCAAAACCGCCAGGCCAATTCACGACCTCAAGCATCTTCAATGCTTGAGGTTTTTATTTTTCCGACAACCGGGATGGCAACCCTCACCTTAAAACGAAACCTTCAGGTTCTTACCATTCTGAAAATTTTCTTCAGAGCATGTGGGCGTCAGGCCTTCGGTCGGTAGTCACTGCTCGAACTTATCGGTTTGAGTCGATAAGTAACCAGTTCAGACTATTCCGGTTCGGGAATCTCGACGATCAATTGCGATTGTTATAAGATATGCCACTAATCCCATTTGATTACGAAACTGGCAGCAATGATTGCGATATTTTCCTTACTCGTCACGATGTTTCTATCACTCATGGTGACGCGCATTGCGGCCATGGCGCTCATGCTTACGGGCATCTCCCGGGAAATGGCCCGCTTCCAGGCCCGCTCGGCTTTCACTGGTGTCGGCTTCACGACGAATGAATCCGAGGCGATGGTCAATCATCCGGTTCGCCGACGGATCCTCATGCTCCTCATGCTCCTCGGAAATGTCGGAATTGCGACCGTTGTCGCGACCATTATGATTTCAGTGATGCAGGTCAACAGTTCCGGAATGCAGTACACGACTTTTATATTGTTGATGAGCGGGCTGGCTTTCCTCTGGTATTTTTCGAGCAGTCGTTATATCGAACGGCATTTGAATCGATTGATTTCCTGGTCGCTTCGAAAATTCGGCAAACTGGAAGTCCGCGATTATGTTGCCATCCTCCAATTGCAGGAAGGCTATGCGGTTTCCGAAATGGTGGTGGAATCTAAGGATTGGCTCACAGGGAAATCTTTACGGGAATTAAGGCTGCCCAATGAAGGCATACTTATTCTCGGACTGCAAAGGCGTGGCGGCACTTACCTGGGGGCACCAGATGCCGGTACGATTATTAAGCCGGAAGACACTTTAATCCTTTACGGCCCGCTCCATCGCATCCAGGAACTTGACCAGCGCAGAAGTGGTAAACAGGGCGACGAAGCTCATGAAGAAGCCGTTGATGAGCATGCCGAAACGATTGTCGAACAATCGGAAATTGAATACGAAGAGGAAGCAGATGAGCGCAGAAAAAGCGACCGTGGAACAGATTCGTGAACGATTTGATCACGATGTCGAACGATTTTCAAATCTCGAAACGGGTCAGTCGGCCACCGTCGACGCCCCATTAGCAATGGATCTGGTTTGCTCAGCCGCGGCTGCCTGCACGCCGAAGGCAACACACCTGCTCGACCTGGGCTGTGGAGCGGGAAACTATTCCCTCAAACTTCTGGAACATCTACCAACGCTGAATGTCACTCTGGTGGACTTGAGCCAGCCGATGTTGGACCGTGCACAAGAACGTGTCGACAGCCAGACGACAGGAGTCGTAAGAACGATCCAGTCTGACCTGCGTGAGCTGTCTCTGGAAGTCAACTCCTGTGATATCGTTCTGGCCTCAGCAGTCCTTCACCATTTACGAACAGACGAAGAGTGGTCGGCTGTCTTTGAGAAGATCTACCAATCTCTACGTCCCGGCGGGTCCTTCTGGATTTTTGATCTCGTCCTCTCCTCCAGTCAGGAAGTCCACGAACTGATGTGGCAACGCTACGGAGAATATCTGACCAGCCTGAAAGACGATGCCTATCGCCAGCACGTTTTCGATTACATCGAATACGAGGACACTCCACGACCATTGATGGAACAACTCGATTTACTCAAGCAAGTCGGCTTTAACGAGGTGGAACTCCTCCACAAAAACTCCTGCTTCGCAGCCTTTGGTGGCATTAAGCGTTAGTGATTAATCCTGCACAGGGTGGCGGGGGCGCTCTCGAAGAGAAGCCCCCGAATTACT
>DOCI01000197.1:0-472 GCA_003503535.1 Planctomycetaceae bacterium | reverse complement strand
CGAAGAGAAGCCCCCGAATTACTGAATATCGGGCTTCCGCTATCGCCACCCAGTTGAGACTTCAAGCGTTAACGTATCCAGCAGGAATGATGCTGGGTCATGCCAATGTGGGGATAATATGTCTCTGCTTTCGGAGCCGCCAGGAGAATCATTTTCGTATGCAAACCACTAATTTCATGCGTGAGATCAAGCAGTCGCTTACCAATCCCCTGCCCTTGAAACTTTTCATCCACAGCGAGATCAGCCACGTAAATACAAGCCGAATAATCGGTGAGCGATCGGGCAATACCAACCAGCAGTCCATCCTGACGAGCAGTCACAATCACATCGGCTTGCTCGACCGCTTCCTGCATCAACTCGGGTTGATCTATCAGTCGTCGCTCGGCAAGGGTCGAACGTTTTAGAATATCGATATAGTCATCGACACTGAGATCGAGTGATTGTTCGTAGTGGATATCAGGCATAGGTTGAG
>DOCI01000047.1:9512-9920 GCA_003503535.1 Planctomycetaceae bacterium | reverse complement strand
CGGTAGGTCAGTTTCTCGTGATCGAGACCAAGTAAGTGTAATAGTGTCGCGTGCAGGTCGTGCATGTGGACTTTGTTTTCGACGGCTGCAGATCCGAGTTCATCGGTGGCTCCATAGGAAAATCCTGACTTCACACAATCGCCTGCCAGCCAGGTTGTGAATCCTCCGGGGTTATGATCGCGACCGGTTCCATTACTTTGTGAGTAAGGAGTTCGTCCAAATTCCCCGCTCCACCAGACGATGGTGTCTTCGAGTAAGCCCCGTTGTTTGAGGTCTTGCAGCAGAGCACCGATGGGCTTATCGACAGCGCGGGCATGTTGTTCATGCTTGGGCAGATTGGAGTGTTGGTCCCAGGCGGGGTTAGCCGAGTTGTCGCCGTAGTTGACCTGAATGAATCGAACACCCTCG
>DOCI01000047.1:5221-9378 GCA_003503535.1 Planctomycetaceae bacterium | reverse complement strand
ACCCTGAATGAATCGAACACCCGCTTCGCAAAGTCGACGAGCCATCAGGCATTGCCGGCCGTAATCATCGGTTTCCTTATCGCCGATGCCATACATGTCGAGTGTTTCTTTGGTTTCCTGATTCAAGTCCAACACATCCGGTACATTGTTCTGCATTCGCCAGGCGAGTTCAAAGGAATTGATGACCGCTTCGAGTTCGGAGTTTTGAGAATGCGAGCCTAATTGCTCCTGATTCAGGCTCTGGAGAAATTCAAGTTGTCGACGCTGTTGAGTGGGACTCAAATTGGCATTGGACAAATTCCGGAGGGTGGCCTCTTTGATCGCCTTGCTGGCATTTCCAATTGCCGTTCCCTGATAAATGGCCGGGAGAAATGCGTTTCCATAATTGCGTGGACCACCATTTCCGGTGGAAGGACTGAGGGAGACAAATCCGGGCAGGTTTTCATTTTCTGAGCCGAGACCGTAATTCACCCAGGAGCCGAAGGAAGGTCTCACAAAATTCGTTGAACCACAATGCAGAAACAATGTCGCTGGTCCATGGGCGACACCATCCGTATGCATGGAATGGACAAAGGTCAGATCATCCATGTTTCTTGCCGTTTCCGGGAAAAGATCCGAAGCGACTCGGCCCGATTCCCCGTATCGACGAAACTCCCAGGGGGATTTCATCACATGCTGGGAGGTTCCCCGCTTACCCGTTTTGGCAATCGTGCGGGCATCGTTGAAATTAAATGACTTGCCGTGGTTTTCTTCGAGTGCCGGTTTGTAGTCGAAAGTATCAACCTGACTCGGACCACCCTGCATAAACAAAAAGATGATCCGCTTGGCACGGGGTGTATGATGGGGCTCTTTTGTCGATCCAAGCGAACCGCTCGATTTCCCGGCAGTTGCTGAATTTTGTGCGCACAGGCCAGCCAGGGCCAATCCTCCGAATCCGCAAGCGGTTTTCTGGAGAACATCTCGGCGTGTCATTGGAGTTTGATAAACATGGTCCATGGAAAGACTCCTCCGGCTATTTGAGATATCGAAATTCGAGACTGGAAAATAACGACTGCACAAACTGCGTCCAGGCTTCCTGACTCGAACTCAGTTGTGTTGTCGATTCGATAAAATCACGACTGATTTCCCGTTCGTTTTTCGTGGGGTGTCTCGCAATTGTCTGCATGTAGGCATGGTCGATCCGAGTCTCTTCGTCGTCAAACGATTCTGCTAAAAGACGTTTTGCGGTCTGATTTGCCTGCTCGCGAACAAACGGATGGTTCATCAGAAACAATGCCTGCGGAGCAACGGTACTGACATTGCGACGACCGGAGACCATACTCGGATTTGCGAAATCAAACGCCTCAAATATTTCTGGCAGACTGTTGCGGAACACGGGAGCATAGACACTTCTGAGAGGTTCCTGAAATTGAAAGCCGTAGTCACTGGAGAGATTCTCTGGAAATGTTCGGCCACCGGGTGTCAAATCGAGTTGCCCGGAAATAGAGAGCATCGCATCGCGCAGTGACTCGGCATCCAATCGATTTCGATGACAATGGGATAACAATCGATTCTCTGGATCTGCGGCTGGAGTCGTCCCTTGTGAGGAAATGCGATATGTTCGCGACATCACGATCGAACGAATCAACTTCTTAACGGACCAGCCTTCTTCGACAAATCGGGTCGAGAGATAATCGAGCAGTTCCGGATGAGAGGGAGTCTCTCCCGTCGTCCCGAAATTATCAACCGTCCGGACAAGCCCAACTCCAAACAGCCAATGCCATACGCGGTTGGTCATGACCCGTGAGGTTAAAGGATGCTTGGGATCGGCCATCCACCGGGCCAGTTCCAATCGCCCACTTTCATCGCTCGGCATCACCGGAGCAGCGCCATAGTTGGCTACCTGAAGCACGCCCCGGGGAGCAATTTCGCCAAGGTTGTGCACGTTGCCACGAATGTGAATCGACAGGTCTTCACCCTTGTTTTCTTCAAGAACGGTCATCGTTTTGGGAATGACGGGAGCCGATTTCTCCAGCTTCTTGAGTTTCGCTTCCAGTGATTTGATCTCTTGCTCAATCGATTCAAACTTCTGCAACTCAGCCAGTTGCGTCTCTTCCTCTTTGGTTCTTGTCTGATTGGATGATGTCTGGTTAGCCAGCTCAGTTTCATCGACAGGAAGAAACTGAACCGCATCGGCAATCACGTGCCCAGTCGTGCCTTTGTTTTCGACCAGCACAAAACTCTGGCCAGCGACTTCGAATCGATAGGTTCCCAGCGAGACAAAACGACCATCAATTTTGGGAGGCTGCTTCTGATTCAGTAGTATTCTTTTTTCACCATCGGCACTGAAGACCGTAATCGGAACATCGACGGCTCGATTTACAGAATGACTGTAGGCAAACCGAACTTCATACCGACCATCCTGCGGCAGTTTAGGGAGAAAGGTAATCGTTTTCTCGCCCTTACTGCTGGCTTCATCATGACAATAGCCGTTTCCGACATAGTTCTTGAACGACTGAGAATCTTTCCAGTTGCCGACTTTACGAGCCTCGGAATCATCAACGACAATGCCAGGCAAGTCAGCAACTGCGACAATCTGATATTTGGGAGTTGTTTTCTGATTGGTCGGTAGCTGTGATTTTAGCTTTGCAATCGATGTTTCCAACGTGGCTACAGAGGCATGATGAGCATCCAGTTTTTGTTGAACTTCATTGGATACTGGGAGAGGAACCTCGATCCATTTGGAAATGTTGGCGTGATTGAGAGCTTTGACGTTTTTCAGAATGCCCGCCATCGCGTAATAATCACGCGTGGGGATCGGGTCAAATTTGTGATCGTGACAGCGGGCACAGGTAATGGTTTGAGCCAGGAATCCTCGGCTAATCACATCCAGTTGTTCGTCAACGAAATCCATTTCCAGTTTTTGCTTATCCTGATCTTCCAGATTGCTGTTGCCCATCGTTAGAAATGTTGTGGCAATCAGATTTCGTTGACGCTGTTCCAGAGAGGCACTGTCGATAAGATCGCCCGCGAGTTGCTCGATGACAAATTGATCAAAAGGAAGGTCATTATTAAAAGTGTCAATCACATAGTCTCGATAACGCCACGCCTCGGGCATGACAAATCCTCGTAAGGTGACGGACTCTGCATAGCGAACGACATCCAGCCAATGGCGTCCCCAGCGTTCTCCGAAATGAGGGGAATTCAATAAATGATCCACCACTTGCTCGTAGGCTTGCGGAGACGGATTACTGACAAAAGCTTCGATTTCATCAGGAGTCGGCGGCAATCCGACGAGGCTGAAATAGAGACGACGAATCAGAACTTCTTTGTCGGCTTCTTTCGTCGGTTCAAGATGAGCTGCTTCCTGTCGGGCGAGAATGAAGTGATCGATCTCATTGGATGGCCAGGAGTGATTGTTGACTTTGGGAATCGTGGGATCCGTAACGGGTTGATATGCCCAATGGCTGCGACCCGCTTCAATATCAATTTCGCGAGGCTTTGCCGCTGTTGCTTTTGCTTCGCGTGGATCAGCTGCTCCGTCACGCACCCAATGTTCAAAATCGGCGATGACATGTTCTGGCAGTTTGCCTTTGGGAGGCATTTCGAAACTGTCGAACTTGAGTGCAGAGATGAGCAGACTTTCATCAACATCATTGGGCACAACAGCGGGGCCGGAATCTCCACCGGCCAGAAGGCCATCGCGGGAGTCGAGCAGTAATCCGCCCTGCAGGTTTTTGGAATCGACGGCATGACACTCATAACAATGTGTGACGAGGACCGGGCGAATTTTCTTTTCAAAGAATTCCAGCTGGTCGGGAGTCGGTTCTTCAGCTGAGATTCTGGAGTTCGTAAGTGTTACGACGACGAAGGCAAGGAGTATACTCACCGGCATTTTTACAGGAAATCTCTGTGATTGCATGTCCCGTATTCCTTTGCAAATGAGAGATGCTCAGTTTTGACTCACTGTAACGCAGTGTTAAATTAACACAGTGGTAAATTCAACTCAGCGAGTTACTGGTACTCTCTTAAACACGCTGAGTTGATTGAAACGCAATGTTATTGTTTCTCTTAGTCAATGCTGTATTGACCAACCCGGTGGGTGATTGCATGAATCCCCCTTTTGTAAGGGAGTTCTCGGGTGGCACGTTCCAGAACGAAGTGATGGGCGTGGGGAT
>DOCI01000047.1:2115-5142 GCA_003503535.1 Planctomycetaceae bacterium | reverse complement strand
CTTTGCTCAGGGTCGTGCCACCCTGCGATCACTCGTTTCCAGTACTTTATCGTGTCAGTCGATCAATCAGATATTCTGTCGAGTTCTTGAATTCTGGATTTTCAACACCGGGAGTTACGAGCAGGACTTCAACTCCAGTGGCTTCCAGTTTTTCTGCCAGTTTGACGCCCATGACTCCAGAATGTGTTGGATCTTTTGGGGAGGAACCGACGACTGGTACTTCGCCACGATAAAACAGTGCGATTGGAGGATCATCTTTGGAAACGAGCTCAATTGGCGAGTACTCGTGAATCCAGGGAAGAACGTCCTGACGGTTGTCGATCAATGCCTGAAAATCTGGAAGTCCGAAAGCGTGAGCCCCGTATCGGTAGTTGGGCATCCATTCGCGTAATTCTTTGGGATCGAGAGAAACCTGAGCCCCGTTGACGGCTGCACAATAGAGCCGGGTCGATTCGTGGCTGATCGGATCGTCGCTGTTTGGATCGGCCATGTCATCGTGGAAAGCGAGCCAAAGTGAAGTGCAGGCACCGGCTGAACCTCCGGTCGCTCCGATTTTTTTCTTGTCCAGATTCCACTCGTCCGCTTTGGAGCGAATGAACTGTAATGCACGAGCCGCATCGCCTAATGGTGCTTTGACGGGTGGAACTACGTTTTCTGCACTTCCGTTCTGCACGTATCGGTAGTTGATCGCAATGACGGTGATTCCGCGATCCAGGAACGGCTTCGGATTGGTTTTCTTATCGCCACCTCTCCAGCCTCCGCCATGAATGTAAAGGACGACGGGTGTCGGTTTGTCGGAATTGGCCGGGTAGAGGTCCATCACATTTCGCTCGTGAGGACCATACTTCACATTCATCTGAGGTTTTAAATCTTCAGCGTGAACGGCTACTCCGTAAGACAGGACAAACATCAGCATGACAAAGCGGCGGATCATCGTGTGCTCCTAAGGTTGGTTGGTGTGGATGTGTTGATGCGTGAGGTGTTTCAGCATAACCAGAAGCGGACACGTACTGCCAGTGTTTCGTCGAAACTCCGGCTTAAGAAATTTTCCTTCACCACCGTTGTCCGCATTTCTTCAGACCAACAGTGGAGCGAAGGTAAAGATAAGTTTGCACATTCATTTCGTGATAAGGAGCAATTAATTCAACTGTGGCTCTCTGATACAGATTGAAAGAGACACCTTCCACTTCATCCAGAGTTAGCCAGGCATTTTCAGAGATTTCGTAGAGTTCGCCTTCGATGCTCTGACCATTTGGCTCACAAACCAGCCCCGGGTATTCACCACAGTCGTAAAGGAGATAGTTTGCAGCGGTTTTGGCTTCTCCAATGAATTTTGCTTTCTGGAGATAATGGTCGCGGCAGTAGCCCCGTTTTAATGTGCCGTAGACGAAGAGGAGGGGGGATTCTGAAGTCATCATCTGACCTTAGTTTTCGGGACGGACGCAAGCATGAGGTGGAAACTACCACGCCCATCACTTTGTTCTGGGCGTGCCACCCAGTTTTATGCTTGTAATGTGTATCAATGACTGGGAATGAATATGCAGACAGGGTGAAGCCTGTCCTGCCGGTTAATTGACTTTAACGATTAGGCAGTTGGGATCAATTCTATTGAAAGAGATTAATTTGGCGCTTTTAATCTCTCTGATAATGATTCGCAGTCGAATGATCGCAACGAATGTGATTGGACTCAATCCTCAGTGTGGATTCTTTCGATAGCCAATAAGGGTTAATCCCTACATTCAATCTTTCTGGCATTTCTGGCCGGGTCTTCAGAAATGCATCATGATAATAATTCCGCTGGAATTTATGGCGAGCAACTCACTGAACGTCGCCGAATTCCCCAGCAGATCATTCCCGGAAACAGGTTCCTGTGCTCGAATATATCGACAACTTCTATCGAAATTACAGTCGGCATTTACTGGTGCTGATGTTCATTTCGTTGCCATTGCTGGCTTACGAAGCGGCTCAGATTCCAACGAACAACGATGTCGAAACCTGGTTGCCTGCTCAGTCGGAATTGAAACTCCGCTATGATCGATTTCGGCAGGACTTCGGCAGTGAAGAGATGCTCGTTCTTGGCTTCAAAAATGATGCCAACAATCCTCAACTGGTTTCTGCATTGGCAGAACGGCTTGAAACTCTGAAGGGGGTTCGTCAGGCGTGGGATTCGAAATGCTTTCGGGATGTGATGCGTGAATTGCAGGTTCCAGAAGAAGCGATTCAGGAGCGTCTGATTGGTATGACGGAATCGGTCGATGGAAATTATCGAGCGATACTGGTGCTGCTTTCCGAAGAAGGGACTGCTGATCGGGGGCTTGTTGTTCAGACAATTCGGGATCAACTCGAGTATTGTCAGATCACCACCGAGCAGTTCGCCTTTGCCGGTGGTCCGGTCATCGTTTCCGAATTGAATCGGCTCGGTGGTCCGAAGAATAATCGCAAGTTCTTCCTGCTCACGTTGTTCCTGGGATTTCTGTTGTTGCTGGCAATGCTGCGAGACTGGCGGACCAGTGCATCAATGATTTTGCTGACAGTGTGGGCGATTCAGGCAACAACTGCTGGCGTGAAGTTTCTCTCGGGTGAGATGAATTTCATTCTGGGAGCATTACCTGTGATGGTGATGGTTTTCACGCTGGCGATTTCGATTCACTTTCTGCATTACTTTGACACGTTTCGTAATCGAACTTTTGCGGTTGCTCGCGGTTTGAGTGCCGCCTGGAAACCTTGTCTGTTTGCGACATTGACGACCACGATTGGTCTGGCGTCATTGTGCATGAGTGACATTATGCCGGTTCGACAATTCGGATACGCAGCTTCGCTTGGATGTGTGGTCTCGATGGTCACTTCACTGGTGATGATGCCAGCTGTCGTGTCTGCACTCGGATTTCCTGGATTTGGAGAAACCTCTTTGCTGAAAGTTCAGCGAAGTATTTTTGCGAAAGTGATCCGCTTCCGTCATGCCGGAGTTGTGATTCCCCTGGTCCTGGTGGCGGTGACAGGAATAGCCGTTCCAGAATTGAGAAGTCG
>DOCI01000047.1:1334-1923 GCA_003503535.1 Planctomycetaceae bacterium | reverse complement strand
TGAGAAGTCGGCTCGAACCACTCGATTTTCTACCATCCTCCAATAAAGTATTGACTGATTTTCAGGAGATTCAGGAAAATCTGACCACTCTGGATTCGATAGAAATCATTGTGGATTTCGATGGCAATGAAGGAGCGTTTCTGGATCGGATGGATGAAGTTCGCGCGGTGGAGCGGTTGGTTTCAGTCCATCCCTGGGTGCGGAGTACTTCATCACCGGCCAGTTTTTTTCCGACGATCGATCAGATGCCAGAATCGACTCGTGATATCGGCTTGCTGTTAAAGTCAGCTAACTCACGAGCAGATGAGAGCGATTATCTGGCATGTGGGCAGCGTTTCTGGCGAATTTCAGCACGCATCGAGCCGGAAGCTCGGGAGCATCAAACGCAACTGGTTGCCGAAATCCAGAAGAGCCTGGCTGGTTATCAAGTCGAAATTACAGGTCTGTCTCCACTGGTGAAGCAGGCACAGGATCAGATTTTTGATGGCTTCTGGTCGAGTTTCGGGACTGCATTTGTGATTATCACAATCGTAATGATGATCGCGTTACGCTCGATCACCATTGGTCTGTTAGCGATGATTCCGAATTT
>DOCI01000047.1:0-1152 GCA_003503535.1 Planctomycetaceae bacterium | reverse complement strand
AATTTGACACCTTTGCTGATTGTGTTTGGATTACTGGCCTGGTTTGAAGTTCCGATTGATATCGGCATGATGATGTCGGGCAGCATTGCATTGGGTATTGCTGTCGATGGGACGTTCCATTTTCTGCTTCGATATGAATCCGAATTGAGGAGGGAAGGGGACTCGGCAGTAGCTTCGGCTCTGGCATTGGATCATACGGGCCCGGCGATTGCCGAAGCAGCGATTATTGCAGCGGTTGGAATGCTGGCATTGAGTTTGAGCCAATTTGCTCCGACCGCACGCTTCGGCATGTTGATGACTGCTCTTTTAGTCGCCGCATTGATTGGCGATCTGGTCCTGTTGCCAGCTATGCTGGCCTTGCGTTCACGGAAACGCACCATGTCTGAAGAGGAGGATCAAGCTGTCCGGATACAGCTCCGTGGGCCACATCAGCTTCAATCATTCCAAAACTATTCGGCAGCAGGAATGAAATAATAAGGAGTGGCCATACGGTACTCACGATAGTAACGACTGCAACTCCAATCGGAAAAGTCTGCTTATTCTGCCAGCTTCATGGCCGATATGCTCTTATAACTGGTTTTCTTTCAACATATTATTGACATTTCGTCCTGTTGAGGCAAATCTGTTACTCTGGGGTATTTATGGACCATGGAACGACAATGATGATTAATACTGCGAAATCCGAGACAAATTATTTATTAATGACTGGGGCGACCGGGCTGTTAGGTCGTTACCTGATGAAAGATCTGGCGATCGCTAACGTTCCGTTGGCTGTTGTTGTGCGTCCTTCGCGTCGATTGTCTGCGGAGTCCCGCATAGAATCGATCATGGAATCGTGGGAAGATCAACTCAATCGCCCATTGATGCGTCCAGTGGTTCTGGCTGGAGAACTTTGTGAAGATTCTCTGGGTATGGAACCCAATGATATTCGCTGGGCAATCGAAAATTGCACAGGCATGATTCACAATGCCGCTTCTCTTTCTTTTGTCAGCACAGGTCCCGAAGCCGAGCCTTATCGCTCGAATGTTGGCGGAACTAAAAATGTGCTGCAGTTTTGCCAGGAAGCCGGCATTCGCGAGTTCCATCATGTTTCCACAGCTTATGTATGTGGACTGCGGAATGGAGCTGTTCTGCCATCCGAGCTCGATGTCG
>DOCI01000135.1:15494-15788 GCA_003503535.1 Planctomycetaceae bacterium | reverse complement strand
CGAAGTGATGGAAGAAGTAACCGCTTATCTCAAGCAGAGCATTCAGTACGGTCTCGACCATCGAAAAGATGCTCTCGAACACGCTATGAAATACGGTCGGGATCTCGATACGGAGCTGACCGACAAATTCGTCGGCATGTACGTGAACGACTGGACTCTCGACTTCGGCGATGTCGGCCGGGAAGCTGTCAAGGTGCTGCTGAATCGTGGCTACGATCAAGGCATCATCACCAAAAAAGTCGAACTCGATTTCATCGGCTAGTTTGCACAATGTAGGGTGCGTCCTGACGCACC
>DOCI01000135.1:2886-15373 GCA_003503535.1 Planctomycetaceae bacterium | reverse complement strand
TGCGTCCTGACGCACCGTGCTGCAGATGTGGAGATGTCATGCTGCGTCAGGACGCACCATCCTAGCCTCCAAATATTTTTTGAACGAAGCGTTTTTCTCGAAAGTGAACCGGCATCTCATGGCGAATTCAGCAGAGTATCTTCAACAACTCTTTGGACTTCAGGGCAAAACGGCTGTCGTAATTGGCGGCACCGGAGTGCTGGGCGGAGCGATTTGTGATTGTCTGGCTTCCGCTGGAGCTTATGTTGTCGTTGCTGGGCGTTCAGCAGAGGCTGGTGCGAATCGCGTCCAGGAAATTCAATCGGCAGGAGGCTCCGCTGAGTTTATTGCCGCAGATGTCACCTCTGCTGATGATATTCAGTCTTTGCTGGATCTATGCGTTTCATCCGGCCACATTCCCGATGTCCTTGTGAACGGGGCAGGCGTAAATGCGGCGACTCCTTTTCTCGAAATCACTCAGGAAGAGTGGGATCGTATTTTTAATATCAATCTGGGATCGGTACGAACGGCATGTCAGATTTTTGCAAAATACTGGCTCAATGAAAAACGACAGGGATCGATCATCAACATCGCTTCGATGTCTGCAATCGTCCCGCTTTCTCGTGTCTTCACATACTCGGCTTCGAAAGCAGCGGTGTTGAATCTGACGAAAAACCTGGCTCGGGAATGGGCAGAAGATGGAATTCGCGTGAACGCTTTATCCCCCGGTTTTTTTCCAGCCGAACAGAATCGCAAAGTTCTCACACCCGAACGAGTTGAGTCGATTATGAAGCACACTCCTGCGAATCGATTTGGAGAATCGCACGAGTTGGCAGGAGCCGTTCTGCTGCTGGCATCCGATGTTGCGGGCAGCTTTATCACAGGTGATAATCTGGCTGTTGACGGAGGATTCTCCTCGATGACGATCTGATGTTAAAATCAGATTCTTTTTAGTAATTCTCCCGGACTAGCCGATTGAAAACTGAACTGACACTCCCGTTAAGTGGACGCTATCTCGTCGACTTTCATCCCAAGCGGATTCCGCACGCGTTCACCGATGTGCTGATTATCGGCGGGGGAATTTCCGGGATGCGAGCCGCTCTCGCGACTGACCCCAGCCTGCATACGATCATTTTGACTAAAGGTCAGGTTGAACTTTCTAACAGTTGGAAAGCTCAGGGTGGAATTGCAGGAGTGCTTGATCCTGAGGATCATGTTTCTAATCATGCTCGCGATACGATTGCTGCGGGCAAGGGAATGTGTGATGAAAACACCGTTGAAGAGATCACCTCCGCTGCTCCCGAGATTATTCGCGACCTGATTTCTTACGGTGCCAACTTCGATCAATTCGAAGGTCACCTTGCGTTGACGCAGGAAGGTGGACACAGTCACCGCCGCATCATTCATGCTCTCGGTGACGCAACCGGTCGGGAAATTATGCGGGCGATGATTCATCGCGTAAAAACCGTGACCGACTCCCAGATCTGGGAACAGACCTTCACGATCGATCTGCTGACATACAACGGCACCTGCGTCGGAGCGCTGGTCTGGAATCCGTATCACGGCAAAACCTTCATCTGGGCCAAGCAAACGATTCTGGCAACCGGCGGCGCGGGGCGGCTCTATCGGGAAACGACCAATCCGGAAATTGCAACGGGCGATGGACACGCGATTGCATTTCGAGCAGGGGCAAAACTGCGCGATATGGAAATGATGCAGTTTCATCCAACGGTGCTCTATATCGCCGGGGGATCACGACATCTCATTTCCGAAGCAGTCCGCGGTGAGGGCGCTCATCTGGTCGATGTGAATGGCTATCGCTTCATGCCCGATTACGATGAAGCAGCCGAGCTCGCTCCGCGAGATATCGTCAGTCGGGCGATTACCGCTCAAATGAATAAAACGCGACAATCGAGCGTCTATCTCGATTTGAGACACCTCGATAGAAAACTGGTGGAAGAACGCTTTCCGAATATCGCTGAAGTCTGTTCACAGTTTGGTCTCGATCTGGCTGTCGATTTGATTCCCGTCCGCCCCGGTGCCCATTACATGATCGGCGGCGTGGTCATCGATCATGAGGGCCGCACTTCAATCCCCGGCTTATTCGCAGCCGGTGAAGTCACATCGAGTGGACTGCATGGCGCCAATCGACTTGCTTCGAACAGTCTGCTCGAAGGTTTGTACCACGGCAAAGCTGCTGGCTTGGCCGCTTCGCGGGAAGCAGCAAACATCGCCGATCATTTTTGCGCGATGCCGATCCAGGGAGATGAACCGCGGCAAGAGATGGATCAAACCGATCTCGATCTGACAGATATCCGCAACTCACTCCTGAGTTTGATGTGGCGTCAGGCAGGCATCTGGCGGGATGCTCAAGGACTGAGCGATGCTTTGAAACAAGTCGAATTCTGGGACCGATACGTTTCCCGTCAACAATTTGTCAATGTCGACGGCTGGTCCCTGCAGAACATGCTGCTGGTCGCTCGATTGCTACTCATTTCAGCTCTTGAACGAACAGAATCTCGCGGCGTCCATTACCGTTCCGACTTCCCCGAAACTCCCGATGAACCGGGCAAGCATATCAATGTCTCTGCGAATTTCCCAGACATGAAATAAAGCCGTAGGTCAGGATATGCATGCCGAACTTCGACGAAATGATCTATTCGCTTTGTTCCGAAAAGCACTTTTGATTTGTATTTTTTGAACCACGGATGGACACGGATTATCACGGATGAATTTTAATTAAATCATGCAGAGTCTGCTTACAAAATTCTCGGGCAAACAAAATCCATTCTTTTCCAGAGCCTGAATTTCGACCTATTTCCACAAATAGGCCAGCAGTAAAAACATCTGTGTAAATCCGTGTCCATCCGTGGTTCATAAATTCTGATAGTTAACACGAACTCTGCACTAAAATCGCCCCAAGACTTGTCGCAGCGTTTGTTCCAACGTTTCTGTCTGAAAGCGATACCCGTTTTCCAGAAGGACTCGCGGTTGAACACGGGTGCTGTCGAGAAGTAATGGTTTGCCCATTTCGCCGAGCATCATTTTGACGGCGACCGAAGGTAGTGGAGCAATAGTGGGACGTTTAAGCACTTTGCCCAGCGTTTTGATGAATTCCTTATTAGTCGTTTCCTGGGGAATGACTGTATTCACGGGGCCTTGAATCGATTCTTTCATCATGCAGTAATGATAGATACCAACGACATCGTGAATGGAAATCGTACTCCAGTATTGAGAGCCGGGACCGACAACTCCGCCCCCACCTAATTTGAAAGGAGTCAGCATTTTCTGAAGAGCGGCTCCAGCGGGGGTCAGCACAACGCCCAATCGAGGGTGCACCACCCGGATGCCTGCCAATCTCGCTGGCTCAGCGGCCTCTTCCCATTCCCGAGCCACCTCAGGAAGAAATCCGACTCCTGAAGTAGAAACTTCTGTCAGAACTTCATCACCGCGGTTGCCGTAATATCCGACTGCTGATGTGGAGATGAAAACTTCTGGTTTATTCTCCAGTGAGGCCAATGACTTCGCGAGTAATTCTGTCGATTTCACCCGGCTCTGCTTGATCGTATCTTTATACTCTTTTGTCCAGCGATGGTCGGCAATTCCGGCTCCCCCCAGATGAATGATGGCATCCAGCCCTTCCAACTTATCACGATCGATTTCGCCAGCTTTGATGTCCCAGAAAATCGCCTGCGGATTATTCTCAGCCTCGGCTTTATCCCGAACCAGTCGGATAACTTCATGTCCACCGGTCCGGAGAAACGAGACGAGTGAGGTTCCGATCAGACCTGAAGAACCGGAAATCAGAATTCGTTTTCGCGGGACTTCTTGCCACTCATAATGAATATCCAATTCAGTTGCCGTTCGTGCATGACGATAGGCAAACATCGCTTCGAGTTTACTGGTTGCGAATGAAGAGCCGAGTTTTCCCAGAGGCCCAAACGGCAATTCATAGGTGATCTCATCCGTCATTTCGCAAGTCGTCTGGTCGATCGGTGTAAAAATGTGCCGATGCTTCCACGATGCAAATGGCCCGGAAACCTGCACATCCTGAAATTCTCTGCCATCCTGAAAGTCCGTATGCTCTGCAATCCATTTTTTGCGAGTCGGCCCCATGGGAACGGTCATGATGACTCGTTCCCCAACCTGAATTCCCTTCGATGCCTGAAGAATCCGAATGTCTTCCCAGGGAGGTAGGAGCCGATAGAGCGCTCCCGGTCTGGCATGCCAGTCAAAGGCAAATTGAGCAGGGACGTTCAGTCGTATTGTTTTCGTGAATCGCATGGGATCTCGAAATAAATATTCGTATCAGTAAGTAATAAATATACAAGCACGAAGCGCAAGCGAGTGAGTTTGATGTGAATGTTACGGACACACTCGCTTGCGCTTCGTGCTTGTATTGATCTAAATAATATTAACCTGCCTGAACCGCTCGCAACCAGGCTGATGCCATCAATGACGCTCCATGCGATGAAGGGTGAACTCCGTCGCCAGCCCAGTGAGAGGGTGGGGCGTATTTCACAGCTTCATCGAACATGGTTTGGAATGGGACAAAAATTGCATTGTTTTCCTGAGCCAATCGTGCAGAGGCTTCGCGGAATCCATCGAACATTGGGAACCATTTGTCGGTCACTGCTCCGGTTTTTAATACAAACGGTTCGCAGATCACTAATTTCACCTTCGGCAACGCCTCTTTAGTGCGAGCCAGTAATGCACGATAGTCTGATTCGTACTTTTCCACAGTCCCGTCATATTTTCCATTCAGATAATGCCAGATATCATTCACGCCAATCAGAATGCTCAGCACATCCGGCTTCAAATCGAGGCAATCCGTCTGCCAGCGATCAGCTAGTTGATAAACCTTATTGCCACTGATTCCTCGGTTATAGGTCTTCAGTGTGTCGCCTTGGGGACCAGTCAGTAAAGCCGCGGCTGTCATCCAGGCATAACCGCCACCGAAGCCCGGTTGCATATTCGGGGTATCCTGATTTTCCTTATCTTTTTTCCGACCGGCATCGGTAATGGAGTCTCCCTGAAACAGGACTGTAGATCCCGGTTTGATGACCGGCTCGGCTTTTGATTCAGCAGCCTGAACGGAATTTTGAGAACCAGTCAGCAGACCAACGACCCCAGCAGTACCCGCCGCAAGTGAAGTTTGAAGAAACGAGCGACGTGGCAAAGACGATGATGATTTCATGAGGAAGTGCTTTCTATCAGATGGAGTGAGCTAGTCGTAAAGATCTTAAGATATGGTCTCTGATGAATCGGACAGAGTCAATTCAACTGCTCAATCCCATTATTTCAACTTGCCGAGAATGTAAAAACTCTCATGAATTTTGCGTCATCTCTCATGGACAATCTTTGATGGGATGACATGATGAGGACTTACTATTACGATCTAATAATAGTCTTGAATTACCATCCATTATTATTTAGTCACTTGCAGTTTCTGCTAATCAGAAAGCCTTCTTCATGTCGAAGCCCTTCAACGTCGCCGTCATCGGTTTGGGATTTGGTGCCGAGTTTCTTCCGATTTATCAACAGCATCCGGACGCCAATCCTTATGCGATTTGCCGACGTAATGAAGCAGAACTCAAAAAAACGTGCGAGCAGTTTGGTGTCGAAAAAGGTTACACCAGTTACGACGAAGTGCTTGCCGATCCTGATGTCGATTTTGTGCATATCAACAGTCCGATTCCCGATCATGCCTGGATGTCTTTGAAGGCTTTGGAAGCCGGTAAACATGTCATGTGTACTGTGCCGATGGCGACCAATATTGAAGACTGCCAGAAGATTGTTGAGAAGGTCAAAGAGACCGGCTTAAAGTACATGATGGCTGAGACGGTTGTTTACAGTCGCGAGTTTCTCTTCATCAAAGAACTCTACGAAAAAGGGGAGTTGGGCAAGATCCAGCATCTGGCAGCCTCGCATCCTCAGGACATGGATGGCTGGCCGAGCTACTGGGAAGAGATGATTCCGATGCACTACGCAACTCACGTTGTCAGCCCATGTCTCGGCTTGATGGACTCACGAGCCGAGTATGTGAGCTGCTTCGGATCAGGACAGGTGCGGGAGGATATCGCGAAAAAATCGGGAAATCCGTTTGCAGTGGAGTCGTGTCATATCAAGCTGAAAGATAGCGATGTGACGGCTCATATCTGGCGATTTCTTTACGATGTCGCTCGTCAGTATCGCGAAAGTTTCGATGTTTACGGCACAAAGAAAAGTTTCGAATGGACGCTCATCGAAAATGAACCGCATGTGCTGCACACTGCCAAGAAGCCTGAGCATGAGATTCCTGAAAAAATCGAAGTGACTGATTTCGCTCACTTGCTGCCCGAATCAATTCAGCGATTTACTCAACCCGCAGAAATTCACGATGCTGGCCACCTCTCCTTCATCCAGGGGGGCGGTCACGGCGGCTCGCACCCCCACATGGTGCACGAATTCGTCTCGGCTCTGAAAGAAAATCGCGATCCCTGGCCGAACGCCACCACCAGTGCCAACTGGACCTGCGTCGGCATCTGTGCTCATCAATCCGCCATGAAAGGCGGGGAGAAAGTTCAATTACCTGGATTTACTCTGGAGTAAGTCAGACCGTAGCCCGTAGGTTGGGTTACGCGTTCGCTAATCCCACCTACGTCTGATTTTCAATCAGATGCTTAATGATTTCAACCACTTGTTTCGCAGCATTTGAGGAGGGGATTTTTTTGTTGGGATGAGTGAAAGAGTTTTCGACTGTAGAATAATCTTTGGCCAGTTGGAGAGTCATCGTATCTGAAAAATCGTTTTGAAAATTGTTTTCAGACTCTTCGATCACAACCGCAGCATTCCGACTGGCGAATGCTTTCGCGTTGAGGACTTGATGATTGGCCATCGATCTGGCGATTGGAATGATGATCGCAGGAATGCTGAGGGCTTCCAGTTCCGCCAGAGTTGTGCCGCCGGCTCGAACGATGGCCAGCTTCACATTTTGATAGAGATCGGCTGGAGATTCAAAATAAGGGCGAACATCCGACTGCAGATTTCGTTTTTGACAAAGTTCGCGAATCTGGATTGCGCTGGCCTCATTTCCGGTTTGATGGCGGATCTGCCATCCCATAAGAAGATTGGCATAATTTTCAATGAACTGGAGCACGGTTTCGTTTATCAGATTCGATCCCTGACTGCCGCCAGTGATCAGTAAAGTTGGTAACAAAATCTCATCATATGTTGCCGATTTGAGATCGATGATTTCCTGGCGCAGAGGATTCCCGGTCAGATCGATTTTTGATGGGGTCGCAAATGTCTGAATCGATTCTGTAAAACTGATACAGACTTTGCTGGCATATTTTTCAAGATGCTGATTAGCACGTCCGGCGAAAGCATTCTGTTCCAGTAGTACAATTGGAATCTGTCTGTGAGCCGCGGCTATAACGAGTGGATAACTCGCATATCCACCGAGACCAATAACCGCTGCAGGCTGGAATTCGCGAATGATTTTACGGGCGAGCTTCCGGGATTCTCTCCATCCCTTCAGAAATTGCAGGGGATGGCGCAAAGCCGTTCGTGGAGAAACGAATGGTAAGGCTTCATGCTTAAAATAATACTTCGCCAGAATACTACGTTCGATTTCACGTCCCGAACCGGCAAATAGAATGGAAGCGTTCGGAAAACAATCCTGCCAGCGTTCTGCGACTGCTATCCCCGGATAAAGATGTCCGCCTGTCCCTCCTCCTGCAAAGAGAATCGCAGGTGGCTTATTCGAGGATACGTTCAGACTTGGCATTGGCTTTTACCAGTGAATTCTGACTGGTTTCTTTAAGAAGGGCTTGTTACGTTACGGTTCAATCTCAAGCTGTTATACTATGCTCGGAATAGTAATCAATTTCAGTATTAAAAGTTATTTAAGACTTTCGCTAAATGCGTGATCAGAAGAATAGAACATGACTTTCCCTCCAGTAGAAGAACAACTTGAAGTGATCCGCCGGGGTGTGGAGAAAATCGTCCCGGAAGAGGAATTGCGGAAGAAACTGGAAAAAAGCGCCGCGACCGGTCAGCCACTCCGCATTAAATACGGTATCGATCCGACCGGCATCGATTTGCACCTTGGACATACAGTTCCGATGCGAAAGATGCGTCAGTTCCAGCAGTTGGGACATCAGGCGGTCATCATCATCGGAAATTACACGGCTCTGGTCGGCGATCCGAGTGGTCGCGATGAAACGCGTGCCCGACTGACTGCCGAGCAGGTTGAAGCGAATGCACTGGATTACCTGGAACAGGTCGCCAAAGTCATCGACATGGACTCGGCGGAGGTGCATCGCAATGGCGACTGGTTTGCAAAGATGGATTTCGCCCGCATCCTGGAACTTTGCAGCAAAGTGACTGTCGCGCAGTTGTTAACACGCGATGACTTCTCCAAACGCTTTAAAAACGAACACGCGATTTATCTGCATGAGTGTCTGTATCCTTTGATGCAGGGATGG
The DNA here is from genome assembly GCA_003503535.1 of Planctomycetaceae bacterium. Classification (GTDB taxonomy): domain Bacteria; phylum Planctomycetota; class Planctomycetia; order Planctomycetales; family Planctomycetaceae; genus Rubinisphaera. The sequence continues at coordinate 6,926 of DOCI01000135.1, read as the reverse complement.
GATTCGGTCGAGATTAAAGCCGATATCGAACTCGGCGGAACCGAACAGCTTTACACATTCATGCTGGCTCGCGATCTCCAGAAAGATCAGGGACTTCCACTGCAGTTGAGTGTGATGTCTCCCATTCTTGTTGGCACTGATGGTGTGCGTCGGATGGGAAAAAGTCTCGGCAATTACATCGGCATTTCCGAGTCTGCATACGACATGACAAAAAAACTGATGCAGTTGCCCGATGAAGTCATGCAGTCCTATTTTGAACTATTGACTGATTTACCAATCGACGAGATTCAGAAAATTCTGGCAGGACATCCGAAAATTGCCAAGCAGACTTTGGCCAAGTGCATTGCGGGTGAGTACCACTCTGAGCAGGAAGCCAATGAATCGGTTGAGCGATGGGAACGAGAAATCGGAGCCGGGGGATTACCGAGTGATATTCCGGAAGTGACTCTGGAGAAATCGAGTTATCCGGAGGGAAGTGTCGCAGCAGTGGACTTGTTGTTTGATCTGAAGCTCGTCAACACTAAAAGTGACGGAAGACGTCTCATTCAGCAAGGCGGAGCCAAACTCGGAGAAGAAAAAACAGCGATTGGCGATATTAATCAATCTATCAGTCTGGAAGAGGGATTGATTGTCTGGGCAGGAAAAAAGAAGTTTTGCCGAGTGAAATTGTTGTAGTCGTCTGAGTTATTTAATTGATTGCCGGGTGGCGGGGGCGCTCCACAAAGTGGAAGCCCCAGAAACTTCGGTTTTGCTGAAGAAGAGATAGACCGTGGATCGTAAGAATTCTAAGATTCATCGAAAATCATACAACGAAGTTGGACACGTTCACGAACTTACTTTTTCCTGTTACAACAATATCAAATTTTTTAAATCTGATATTTATTGTCAATGGTTTGCTGATTGTTTATCGAATGCTTGTGACAATTTGAATTTTTCATTGTGGGCATATGTTTTTATGCCTGATCACATTCATCTAATCGTTCATCCCGTTCGATCACAGTATTCTATTTCAACTTTATTGAAGCAAATCAAGCAACCATTTTCTCGAAAAGTTTTATCATATCTCAGAGGCAATTCTCCAGAATGGCTTTCGAGGTTGAAGCAGGTTCGAGGAACGAGAACAGAATATCATTTTTGGCAGCGTGGTGGTGGATATGACCGGAATGTTTTGGATGGCGAAACTCTGTTAAAAATGATTGATTACATTCATCTGAACCCTGTACGAAAAGAGTTTGTAGAACGAGTAACAGACTGGAAGTGGTCAAGTGCGGGATGGTTTGAAGGAATTGAACCGAATACACTGCGTCCTGATCCCATTTCTAAGAATTGGATGACGATGTGAAAATCGGAGGCTTCCGCTGAAGCGGAGCGCCCCCGCCACCCACACTAATTAAATAAAATAAAGAATAAGGAGCATCAATGGCGGTTGGATTTGGAATAGTTGGATGTGGCATGATTGCGAATTTTCATGCCGAGGCGATTGCTCATATTCGTGGGGCCAAACTCGTCGGTTGTTTCAGTGTCCCGTTTGAATCAGCCGAGCGATTTGCTGCCGACCGGAATTGTACGGCTTATGAAAAACTGGCGGACATGCTGGCAAATCCCGAGATTGATATTGTGACGATCTGCACACCCAGCGGAGCCCACATGGAACCAGCTGTGCAGGCCGCCAATGCCGGTAAGCATGTGATTGTCGAAAAGCCACTCGAAATCACGCTCAAACGCTGTGATGCGATTATTAATGCCTGCGATAAAAACAATGTCAAACTTGGGGCAATCATGCCTTCGCGATTTGGCGGAGCGAATCTGGCACTCAAGAAGGCGATTGAAGAAGGGCGTTTCGGCACCTTGACCTTGGGGGATTCTTTTGTCAAATGGTGGCGAACTCAGGAGTATTACGACAGCGGCGGATGGCGTGGTACCTGGAAGATGGATGGAGGTGGGGCCTACATGAATCAGGCGATTCATAATGTCGATCTCATTTACTGGTTCATGGGGGATGTCGCTTCGGTTTCCGCAGTGACCGGAACCTTAGCCCACGAACGAATTGAAGTCGAAGATACGGGCGTTGCTGCCATTCAGTTTGCCAATGGAGCAGTGGGGACCATCACTGCAACAACTTCTGCCTGGCCGGGCTTTATGAAGAAAACCGAAATCCACGGCACAGCCGGCTCAGTCATTGTCGAGCAGGATGATATTCTGCACTGGGAATTTGCCAAACCTCGTGCCAATGATGCCAAAGTGATTGAGAAGTTTTCACAGAAAGCCGGCAATTCTGGCGGAGCGAGCGATCCCAAGGCAATTTCCTATACTGGTCACATGGAACAATTTAAGGAATTCATCAAGGCCATCGAAACCGATTCGACTCCACGGGTCGATGGCCGGGAAGGTCGTAAGAGTGTGGAAATTATCCTCGCGATTTATAAGTCCGCCTGGACTGGAAAACGAGTGGAATTGCCACTGAAAAGTGATCCCAAAATCCCAAGTCAAAAGGGATAGGGGGGAAATCCATCTTGACGTTATGTCGCTACTGAGTAAGACTTTGCGTTTAAAGAACCGGGTAGGACAGGCTTCCAGCCTGTCTAACATATGGCTATCCATGATATTTAATAGTGTTTTTTGGAAACGGTTAGCCCAGATATCTTTGCTATCTGGGGGGACGAAGTCCCCAAGAGGATTTCAGTTAAAAGTTGGAATTTTTCCACAGTCTTCTTGCGGCCGCGCCGCCCCGAAAGAATCTTTCGGGGCTATCCTGGAAGCAAATTAGCCAAAGGGTGGCTGGGGTCGAAGCATGGCGGAGTCCCCAGCTTTTAAAGCAAATGCATAGACAGGCTGGAAGCCTGTCCTACATAAATAGTGGAGCAGTTCGATGACAGGGAAGTCAATTCGATATCTGGCCGAATATACCGTATTTCGATTGCTGACAGCTGCAATCGGCTGTCTGTCCTATCGACAAAGCGTTTTGGTCGCAGAAAGCATCGCCAGATTCGCCTTTTTCTGCCTGCCACGAAAATTGACACGTTACAAAGTCTGTCGCGAGAATCTGCAGACTGCATTTGGCGATGAGTTAAATGATGAACGAGCGGATCGCATCATTCTGGGAATGTGGATTCATCTGCTCCGTTTAATTGTCGAGATGATTCAGTTGCCTCGAAAATTGCGACGGGAAAATTTTCACGAGTGCATCACTTTTCAGGATCGGCATCTGGCAGTGACATCGCTCACCAGTGATCGTCCGGTCATTTTATTGAGTGGTCACTTCGGTAACTGGGAAATGTCGCTGGTCAGTTTTGGCCTGTTTGGATTCCGAGCAGGAGCAGTCGCACGGGCGTTGGATAATCCGCATCTGCACGACTGGTTCCGACGATTTCGCGAGCAGACCGGACATTATATGATTCTCAAGTCGGGAGCTTCTGAAGAAGTCTCAGCCGAGATGGAGTCAGCTGGTGTTGTCGCGATGCTTGGAGATCAGGATGCCGGGCCTCGTGGTTTGTTCGTCGATTTTTTCGGCAAACCAGCCAGCACGTTCAAGTCGATTGGCGTTCTGGCGTTACAATATGATGCGTTAATCTGCGTCGGATATGCCCGTCGATTGCCCGATGATTTCATCAATTCCCGTTGGACGCGATACGAAATCGGCATTGAAGCGGTAATTGATCCTCGCGATGAAGATCTGGCAGGAGATGTGCAGGCGATTACCCGTCGATATAGTGCAGCTTTGGAACAGATTGTCCTGAAAAGTCCGGAACAGTATTTCTGGGTGCATCGCCGCTGGAAAAGCGAACCCCGTAAACGAGTCAAGAAAACAGCAGTCCCCAAAGCTGCTTAGAGCATATATTCGAGAAATTCATGTCTGATCCGATTCCAGTTTGCAAGATTGATGATATTCCCGTCGGGGAAGGGCGTGAATTTGCAGTGAATGGCAAAGTGATTGCTATTTTCCGTATGGAAGACGATGAATTTCACGCAATCGATGGCTTATGTCCTCATGCTGGAGGACCGATTGGCACAGGAGCACTGCGAAAAGGAGTCGTGACCTA
>DOCI01000135.1:0-2696 GCA_003503535.1 Planctomycetaceae bacterium | reverse complement strand
AAATGGTTTCTGCAGTCGCATGGACATCAAATGAAAGCAATACGCTCTGTTTGCTCCTGCCGAACGCTAGAGTTTATTTTTGAGCACGCTTGATGATCTTGGTTCGGTTCGTAACTTTAGATTTTTGAGCTGATCAAGTTCGATCGCGCAATATTGGGGTTCATAACAGTAGTTGTGACTCCAAAATAACACCCTGTAAGGGTATTCGACTCGTTCGCTAAAACGGTTTTGATCGCCAAATCCGTAATTTTCGTCATGCTGGACTGCCTATTTTGACGATACTACCCGATAGGACAGGGAGCAGCGCGCCATGCGCTGCGTCGACAATCAGAGGTGAATCGTTTTCTCGCCGGGGAAAATGCGCCGCCATATCAGCTGAGTCGAACAAACTGAGTATGATGCTCAGAGATCAATCACTAAGAGAGATCAAATCCTGAGTTTGAAACTCAGGGTGGGGGAGACAGCAGGATGCGTCTAATACTATCTCAAATTTTGCTCTTCGCTTTCTTTTCAGGAATCGTTCTATGTCCTGATACCGCTAAGGCTGGTTGGCCCTGGGCAAAAAAGCAGGATTGCGGGATGGAAAAATATTCTCCCGAATGGTGGGCCTATACCGGTTCGCTGCCCGTCGGCTCGCGTCAGTTTTACCGCTTTGGAAAGATGTGGCCACCCCGCCCGCGTCCGACCGAACCTCAGCAAACCTTCATGCAGCAATACCACTCTGCTCATTTCTGGCCCACGCCCTACAATGAAATGGACCGGAATTACATCAATACGATTCAGGAAGCTCAAATCGCAAAAGGCTGGAAAAACGCAACCACGCTTTACGATTATCACTTCAATCCTGAAACTCACGAGCTGACGAAATCAGGACGCGAGCATCTGCTGTGGATTATGCAAAGTGCAGTTTCTCATCGTCGAGCCGCCTATGTGCAGGCTTCGACCGAGAAATACATCAACGAGCAACGTCTTGCCAGTGTCAATAATTATGTGAATGAACTGGCAGGACCGGCCTGCTCAATGGCAGTCATGCTGGATGTCACTTCACCTATGTCCCGACCAGCTGTTGAGGTCGAGAATTACCAGCGAGTCTGGCTGGAAAATATGGAATCACCTCATATTCCGTACAGCCTTGAAGGTGGTGGGGGAGAGTAGTTCAATACACTGCCCACTTTGTATCACTCAAGATCCAGTAATTGATAGGTTGAATGAATACCGTGGGTGGCGGGGGCGCTCTCAAAGAGAAGCCCCCAAACTCAGAATATCCGGGGGCTTCCGCTATGCGGAGCACCCCCGCCCCCGCAGTCGAATGGCATTGAACATCTGCCTAGTGCCACGTCTGATTTTTCCGATTATTCGTGATGGCAATCAGCTTTCTTTCAGTCCCGTCGGTTCCGTGACGATAAGAATCATGCGCGCTCACAGTTTTTCGTGAGCGGATTTGTTCTCTGCTACGCAAGTGGACGCATTGCGTATTGCGAGTTTGTTTCGAGTGTGTTCATCGGCCGCAAAGGATTGCGAAGATGAAGCCATCAATAAAACAGTACATTTTGCCACTACTGATCGCAGTCTGCGTGGCTCCTGGTTGTGCGCACTCCAGAAATCCATTTGCGTTACTTGCACCTAAAGATCCCAAAGCCGACAACGCCGCCTTGCAGGCAATGCTCGCTTCTCAGCAACCCAGTGCCCAGCAAATGCAGGCTGGTGGGGAAAGTAGTCTTTATCCTCCTTCGATGGTTGAGCATGAACATCTCCCTCGAACGGAAAAGGATTTGAAGAATCCGCTCCAACTCCACTTGAGTTATGCCAAACTGCAGGAACAACTCGGCTACCTGACTGAAGCCCGTTCTTCCTATGAAAAAGTGGTGGACAGCGAACCAAAGTCCATCGAAGCCAACATTGGACTGGCTCGACTGGATGCTCTGGCTGGCCGGTATGATGATGCTGAAAAGCGTATGCGAAATGCCACATCAATCGACTCCAACTCAGCCGAAGCTCATTATGCCTTGGGGAATTTTCTAGCCGAACAAAAACGGCATACCGAAGCAATTGTTGAAATTCAGAAGGCAGTCAAACTGCAACCGTCAAATACCGATTACAAATATTCTCTGGGAATTGAACTGGCCAAGCTCGAACAGTATCAGGAAGCGATGATCACGCTGACAGAAGTCGTCAGTCGTCCGGAAGCGATGTACAACATCGGCTACATTGCGATGAACGATCATCAGGATGATCTGGTCGCTGAGCGATACATGGTGGAGGCTTTAAGGCTCAATCCTAAACTCGAACAAGCACGGTATTGGGTGACCGAATTAAAAAATAAAAAAGAACCCAATGGCCAACAAATTATAACCGCTTCTGCCTCGAAGCCGAATGCTTCTACTCAGGACATGGTCATTCATGCCGTTTCGCGACAAACCTCCGAAGAGGCCAGCAAGAAAACCGTCGTACCAGCGTCTGCTCCTTCTGGAGGCAAACCTGAAGGCCTGACTCCCGATCAATGGGAACAATGGCAAAACCAGACTCGCTGAATTGGCATGCGTAATGCTTTAACCGCATGAATGAACCGCAAAAACGCCAAGAATCACAAGTAAATTATTCTTCTGCTGGTTATCATTCCATTCGCATGGCTAGACCATTTTCAAATGGTTTCTGCAGTCGCATGGACATCAAATGGCTTAAAACACCGAGTTTGC
>DOCI01000329.1:8217-8519 GCA_003503535.1 Planctomycetaceae bacterium | reverse complement strand
ACTTCTTTGACCAGTTTCATTCCCGTTGTGCTTGTAAGAGTGTTCATCGTCTTGCTCGCTTTCGTATTGAAAAGTATTTGTTTTGACATTCATTTATGTCTCATACTCTTACAGCGAAAGCCAGATGGTTGAGGGGACACGGAAACGGGAAAGCCGAAGGCGGAAAGCGAAAACCGAACATTTTTATGCCTGGGTGGCTGGGGTCGCAGCGCAGCGGAGCCAGTTATGGCTCGGGTATTCTCATGATTATTGTGCGACTAAACCCAAAAATATCGGTCATGACTCGAACCCACCCGAGTCAT
>DOCI01000329.1:4682-8102 GCA_003503535.1 Planctomycetaceae bacterium | reverse complement strand
GACTGACTCGGCTCGCCAACTAGAACCGGTCAACTTTGCCGGAAAAGTTTTGCAGGCTTCCCTATATTCCGCATGAATCAGAACCCGGTTCTTTAATGATATTCGCTCTATTCGATAACGAATCAGAAATACATTGCCGCGATAGGGGTTATTCGGCTGAAATCCCTCTGGAAAAAATTGACCGTTCCATTATCGTGACGTATGCTTAGGTCAACAGTGAAGTTGTTTGGAGTCAACAGCAGCGCTGCAAAATTACAATCATCGTCGCCCACGCTTGTGGGCTAATTGAGAATGGAATTCTCGCAACGATTTGAAACTGGAATGGAAAATCGATTCGAAGCGATGCTTCAATCGTGTGTCCCTTTTCAATTCGTTTATTGTTGTTGCCATTGTTGGCGAAAACCTCAGGAGGAATCACAAGCGGCGACTTGCAGCTACTTACAGGGGGAAATGCTGCATGTCCTGGTTCAGGAAATCTTGTCTATTGTGTAGTGGCGTACTCGGTACGGCGCTCGTATTGTCTCAAGTACTAATCGTGACCGGTGCACCCGGTTCCGAGACTGTCAGCGATGAGGTTCGTCAGGCAGTTGTCAGCGGAGCAGAATTCGAACGATCTCGCAAATGGTCTGATGCCATCGTGCATTACCGCGATGCGTTGGAAGTCTGGCCAGAAAATGAAGAGCTGCAATACGGTCTTCGTCGCGCCAAATTCCACATGCAGATTGATCGTCGTTATGCAGATGCCAGCTACGACAAATCGTTGCTCAAATTGTCAGAACGGGAAGCCACCGAACTGCTCGATGAAGTGCTGTATAAAATCCACAGTCACTATGTCGAATCACTTTCGTCGACTTTCTTTATTGCTCACGGCACCGAGAGTGTTTATCTCGCTCTGAACAACGAAGCGTTTCTTGACAATCATCAGATCTTCAATACCGATCAGCCCGGGTTGAAACAGGCTCGACGGATGTTATTCGAAGAGTACTGGAACAAACCTGTGTCTGGACCCGATGCCGGTCGCAAAATTGTACTCGATGTCGCGAATCGTCTTGAACGCGATCTCGGTATCTCGAAAGTCTCTGTGATTCTCGAATACGTCTTCGGTGGCTGCAATGCCCTCGATGATTACAGCAGCTACCTCACTCCAACTAAACTGGCTGACCTGTATAATAATATTGAAGGCGAATTTGTTGGCCTTGGAATCGAAATGAAATCCGAAGCCGGCAAGGGAATTCACCTCATCGAAATTCTTCCAGAAAGCCCGGCAGAAGCTGGCGGCCTGGCGGGAGGCGACTACATCACTAAAATCGATGGAATTGATGTTCTCGACAAGCCTACCGATGAATCAGCCAATCTGATCACCGGGAAAAGTGGCAGCCGGGTTCATCTGAACTGGATCACTGCGGATGGTCAACCTCGTGAAGGATCTTTCACACGACGAGCCGTCAAAGTGAAGAGTGTACCGATTGCGAAGATTATTGATCAACAAAACGGAATTGGATATCTGCGACTGTCAGGTTTCCAGCGAACAACAGCTGAAGAGTTCGATGCAGCTCTCAATCAGTTGAATCGTCAGGGAATGACTTCACTGATCTGGGATGTTCGTGGAAATCCTGGTGGATTACTCACTGCCGCTGTCGAAGTCCTCGATCGTCTGATTGATCACGGCGTTCTCGTCTCGACCAAGGGGCGGACTTCGGATCAGAACTGGAAATACTCGGCTCACTCAGCCAGCACCTGGAAACTGCCAATCGTATTACTGATTGACGAAAACAGTGCTTCTGCGAGTGAAATTGTAGCCGGAGCGATTCGGGATCATAACCGAGGCATGATTGTGGGACGAAAGTCTTATGGAAAATGGTCGGTGCAGAGTATCTTCCCAGTCAGTCAGAATTGTGGCTTGCGATTGACGACTGCGAAGTTCTACTCGCCAAACGGTCACAATCACAGTAAGATTGGCATCGAGCCGGACGTTGTGGTTCCGCGTGAGAGTCAGGAATATCTTCGAGTGACTGAGAAATCGTTGGCAACAGATGCTGACGTCCTCAAAGCGATCGAAATGTTGCAGGAGACCCAGCTGACTCGCAATCCTTAAAACATTCGAGCCGCTGATCTCTGAGCACTATGAAAATTGAAACGCCGACGTGGATGAATCAGGGGGCCGGACAGCCCCCTGATTTACTTTTTTCCTTCCGGGCCGAAGCCGGCATCACAGGCTTCGATAGCATGCGGGAAGCCGAAGATTACGTCGTCGCCGATGAAATCGGCACGCTTTACCGCCTGGATCCCCTCCTGAATGTCAAATTACTGACACGCCTCCAGGAACCGGCTCGTCAACTCTCATGGAGTGACACCGGCGAATTCGGCTCTGCACTGCTGGGAAACAGCACACTCGTGCGACTCGATGCGAAACTCAAAGTCATCTGGACAATCGAGATCCCCTTCACCTGCTCTGCAATCGCGATCGATCCCTACGGCATCTTCACATTCGTCGCCTCCTCAGAAGGGGGAGCGATAGTCATTGACGATCTCGGCAAAAAAGCCGCGACCTTTGAAACGATGCGTCCGCTCTCCTACATCCATTTCATGGTGGAAGAACCTGTCGTCATTGCCGCTGCCAGCCACGGCTTGATGGGGGCTTATTCGTTAAATGGGAAGAAAATCTGGGAGAAAACCCTCTGGTCCAATGTCGGTGATCTGGCTCTGATCCAGAAGACGGCCAGAATTTGCGTAGCCGCTTCCAACCAGGGTATTCAAGTTTATGATGGCAGTGGTGATTCCGAAGCCTCGCTGATTCTCGAAGGGACCGTCAATAAGATCTCCGTCTCGTATACAGGAAAGCAGGCTTTTGCATCGACCATCGAAAAGCATATCTACCGGCTCGATGAAGACGGCGAACTCAAGTGGGCAGCCACATCGGATGTCGCAGTCACCCGAGTGGACTCGCACCCAATCGAACCGGTCGGCTTGTTTGTATTCGAAGATCGAACGATACTACGTTCACAGTGGTATTAAATTTGTAGGGCACATCCTGACGCACCTTGCTCCCATTATCCTTGATAGGTAGTTTGGGATAGCCTCGAAAGATTCTTTCGGGGCGGCGCAGCCGCAAGTAACCTATTTAAAATTCCACATTCAAACTGAAGACCTCTTGTGGACTTCGTCCNNACAGGCAAGATGCCTGTCCTACCAAAACATAACTGCACAACGAAATTGACAACTATTCCGAAAGACACGCCAATATGTCCAACCCCAACGACGCCCGAATCGTAAAAGCAGAAGTCACCTTTCAACCGGTGCCCTTTCGCGCTCCGTTAAAATTCGGTGGAAGAACTGTCACTCAAACGGACTTGATTAACGTGTCTGTCGAGCTGGAAGGTCGTGACGGAAAGCGAGCGACTGGGCATGGCAGTATGCCAG
>DOCI01000329.1:3835-4644 GCA_003503535.1 Planctomycetaceae bacterium | reverse complement strand
GTATGCCAGTCGGTAATGTGTGGGCCTGGCCATCTTCTCATGTAGAGCCCCCTGAAGCGCAGACGGCCATGAAAAAACTGGCCGAGGATACGTGTGCAGTGGCGACCAATCTTGAAGAATGGGGACATCCACTCGATTTGATGGAAATCCTCATCGAGGACTACGACGCGATCGCCGCTCACGTGATGGAAGAATTCTCTCTGCAGGAACCGATTCCTGTGCTGGCTCAACTCGTTGCCAACAGCCCGCTCGATGCAGCCGTGCATGATGCGTATGGGCGTCTGCATGAGAAGAGTTCTTACAATGTCCTCTCTTCGGAGTATATGAATCACGATTTGTCGCATTATCTTGGCAAAGGGTTTGAGGGCGAATATCTCGATCAATATACGAGTCGGGAGCCGAAAGCGACGATGCCGCTTTACCATCTTGTGGGAGCCGTCGATCCGCTGACTGATGCAGATATTCCCAAACGAATCGATGATGGACTTCCGGAAACTTTATCGGAGTGGATTCTGGCTGATGGTTTGACGCATTTGAAAATCAAGCTGAATGGAGATGATCTGCAATGGGATATTGATCGTGTTGTCGCCATTGATGCGATCGCGACGGAAGCTCAGAAACAACGAGGCTGTACGGAATGGTTCTATTCGCTCGATTTCAACGAGAAGTGTAAAGACGTCGAATACGTTCTCAGTTTTCTGGATGGAGTTCGCGAGAAAGCTCCTGAGGCTTTTGATCGGGCTCAATATATCGAGCAGCCGACTCATCGGGATTTACACAAACATCCGGAAAACAAAATGCACCGGGCG
>DOCI01000329.1:3293-3718 GCA_003503535.1 Planctomycetaceae bacterium | reverse complement strand
AAACAAAATGCACCGGGCGGCTGCAATTAAACCCGTTGTGATTGATGAATCGCTTGTGAGTCTGGAATCGCTTTATGCAGCAGAGGAACTCGGCTATACGGGCGTCGCCTTCAAAGCCTGCAAAGGACAAACCGAAACGTTATTGCTGGCAGCCGCCGCTCAAAAGAAGGGGATGTTTTTGTGCGTGCAGGATTTAACCTGCCCCGGCTACAGCTTTCTACACTCTGCGACTTTAGCGGCAAGAATTCCCGGAATTGCCGCCATCGAAGGCAACGGTCGACAGTACTGCCCTGCTCCCAATACAGAATGGGCACCAAAATTTCCCGGGATGTTTGATATTTCAGATGGCACGGTAAAAACATCGGAACTCAATGGGATTGGTTTGGGCTTCTGAAAAATCAAATGGGTGGCTGGGGTCGAACGAA
>DOCI01000329.1:564-3179 GCA_003503535.1 Planctomycetaceae bacterium | reverse complement strand
GGTCGAACGAAGTGAGCCTCCAGAATGTTCGACGCTCTGGGGGCTGCGATACGCTCCGACCCCAGCTACCCAAAGATGAAATCTTCCGGCTTTCCGCTTTCCGTCCTCGGCTTTCCTTTTTATTGTCCCCTCAATCGTTCGGCTTTCGCTGTAAGAGTATGAGACATCACTGAATGTCAATAACAAATACTTTTCAATACGAAAGCGAGCAAGACGATGAAAACTCTCACAAGCACCACAGGAATGAAACTGGTCAAAGAAGTCAGCAAATTGCGATCTGCCAAGCAAGCTCCCCAGGGACGCTGCTGCAGCTCATGCCGCTCATGTCGCAGTTGCCGCTCATGCCGTAGCTGTAACAGCTGCAGAAGCTGCCGCGGTGGCGGTTGCCATTAATCCAATCGAGACAATCATCGGTCTTGCAAAGCCGGAAGGACAATACGTCCAACCGGCTTTTTTTACATCATATTGTCATCTGCAGAAGGGCCGTACATTCCCGGAACCGGGATGTTGTTGACTCGGTAGTAAACCGTCATGATGCCACGGTGGTGGATGATATGATTGATGACCCAGGTTCGAATCACGGCTGACTTCGGCAAGATGAAAATTTCCTGACCGTTGTATAGGAAACGCCAGTTTTTCATCATGGTCTGGTCATTCACATTTTCCAGTGCTTCACGAGCCTCGGCTACATTCTTGTCGAATGTTTTCAAATAGGCTTCCCGGGAATGAGTGATCTCGGGTTTCTCGGCTTTGCCTTCGTCCCATTCGTCTTGATGAATCGTAGCCATCGTCCAGCCAGGGATATCGGAAAGATGATGTGCCAGCCAGCCGATCGTGTTGGATTTTTCGTGAATCTTCCAGTCGAGTTTGTCATCGGGAACGAGTTCGAGAATTTTGCGAGTGTTCGCCATTTCCTGATCAAATTCCGGCAACAGCATTTGACCGATAGTCATGTTCTTTCTCCTGATTTTCCGCATTATGAATGATGATTGAGACATCGATCAAGAGGGAGTCGGTTTACTGCCAGCTGGGATTTTCACGTTTGATTTATTGTTTTCTTTTTGGTGCCTGGTCAATTCGGTCAATTCTTCATTGAAAATTCGAATGATCGCATAGAGACAGCAGGCGATGACAGGAGCGATAAAGACTCCCCACAACCCCATCACTTGTAACCCGCCAAGTACACTGACAAAAGCCAGCAGCGGATGCAATTTCGCATCGGAATGCAGCACGTAGGCTCGAATGAAATTATCGAGCATTCCAACAAAGGCGAAGCCGTAAATTGTTAAGAGTAGCGCCCAGCCCCAGTCTCCGTCATAAGCCAGATAAATGGCACAGGGAACCCAGACCAGCCAGGTCCCTGCCAGAGGGATGATTGCTGCAAAAGTGCCTACGATGGTGAACAGGAAGAAGTGATTGAACCCAAGAAACCAGAGAGCAACCGATGTTGCCAACCCTTGAGCGACTGCTGCGAGCAATGTCGCCGTGACAACGGCTCGAATGGCCTTTCCGAATTCTTCGAATAAGGTTTTCTGATGCAAGGCATTCACCGGAATCAGTTCGATGGCATGTTCAATCAGGACGGGGCCTTCAAAGAAGAAATAGTAGAGTGCAATTATGAACGTGAGCAGGCTCATCAGTGTCCAGCCAAATTTGCCAATGATATCGACGGTTGTAAATGCGGTTCCAGGACTGATCGTTGTGATGGCAACTCGCTTGATGGCATTTTGCGTACTCAGACGCAATTCTTCTGCACGTTCCTGCAGCATTTTTGTGCGAAGCTGAGCAATTTCCTCTTCAGTCAATTGTTGACCATCACTGGTATTGATTGGAAAAAAATTTTCCAGCTGAATTGCAATCGTTTCGTAGATTTCTCCTTCTTTCACGGCAGCGATCGCTTTTTTAACAGAATCATCGCTTAAAATTCGCTCAGCGACATCAAACATCTGCAAGGCACCGATGGTCACACCGATGAATATTGGAATCACAATAGCCGCCACCAATGCTGCAGTGGATAACCCTGCGGCAACTCTCGGGCGATTTTTTGTCCGCGTTAAGAAATATTTATAAACCGGGTTGGCAATTAATGCGACAACTGCTGCCAGAAATAATGGCAAAAGGAACGGGATGATTATGCGTATAAAAGTAAATCCCAGTGCGGCGAGTAATAACAATAATATTGCAAGCGAAACATAACGTGTTAACACGATGACTAACTTTCCATGGAAAATCTGGGAATTGAAAGGATTTTCTTGAAAATTCAATTCAATAAGGATGGTTCCCTATCTAACTCAAGAAGTTATAACAGGTTAAGTGTATTTCCTAACAGGCTCATACTCTGAAGATATCGCCAGAGAGTCAGATTAATACGCCTGGATTCGCATTAATTTGAACAATGCGAAGAAGTGTTCTCGTTAATGGGAAGGTGTATGATTACGTGTCCCGGAAAGAAAGACATTGACGGTCTTCGATGAGTTGTTAACGTGGTATCAAATTCTTAATTCACGAAAAGTCGGAATATTGATGACGAAAACGGGAATTCATTCGTTCTCAGGTGAGAAGTTACAGGCGAATCGCTGCTGTTTTGTGAATGGATCCTGTTGGATTTCTTAATT
>DOCI01000329.1:0-449 GCA_003503535.1 Planctomycetaceae bacterium | reverse complement strand
CCGTTTCGCAATGGAAATAAATACGTCCGCGACAAGTTCGTATTTGCTCAGAAGAGTGGAATTATAAAGGATTCGGTACAGGATTTGCCAATTCGGTGTCTGTATCAATTAGCCGAAGTTATGGAGACTCTCATGGGTGTCAGCTATTTTATTACAATCACCTCACAGAATCATTCAGGTGTATTAACAGCGATTACGACTGCACTGGGAGAACTGGGAGGTGACATGCATCATGCCTCACAGTCAATTGTGCATGGCCTTTTCACCATGACAATCGCTGCCAAGTTCCCTGACCATCGATCGATTCAAGTTATTCAAGAACATCTGCTCCAGGTCGGACGGAATTACGAAATGGCGGTGCTGGTCCGGGAACTTCTCGAAGACGAAGCCGACGTCATTTCCACAGATTCCACATATTATTTAACTGTGAATGGTCAGGATGCACCAGG
>DOCI01000155.1:2285-4011 GCA_003503535.1 Planctomycetaceae bacterium | reverse complement strand
AGGGATGCTTTGACAGCGGTTGCTCCCGAACAATAGAGTTGTCGTGAATTGCCGTAACTCGTTGCGGTATCGAAAGAAAGCTAAACAATGCCTCGAAAAATCCCGAGCCGTCTGGAGCTGAGAAAGCAGGCGGAAGCAGCAGAAAAAAATCCTGCTCCAAAGAAGGCCAAAAAGAAGAAAGCGGCGAAAAAACGTACTACGCGCCGTACCAAAGATGCTGTCCCGGAACGAAAAAGACTCGTCTGGGTCATTTATACAGCAACATTGCGTGAAGAAGCCCGCTTCCCTTACGATCAACGCGCAGAAGCTGAAGAGAAGCTCGAAACGTTGCTGGCCAAGGGAAAACGGACCTATTTCATGCAACCGGTCAAAGAACTCGTTTCCGGCGGGCCGGCTCCCTCGGCTGAAGTTGCCGATGAGGAGGACGATAACGATGTCATCGAGGACGTCGAAAACAATGAATCCGATGACGACGATATCGACACTGACGGAGACGATGAAGACGACGACGGCGGCGGAGATGACGAAGACGATGCTTCAGATGAAGACGATTAATCTCGTCTGGAGCCATTCCGCCCTCGGATACACTGATTGCTGATAGAGACCAATTGAGAAATGAACAGGTCAGGTCATTCCTGACAAAATATTAAGGGACGATCGACGATTTTATCGAAAATCTCCTCACTGCAACCCGACAGTTGACTTGTTCGAAGTTCGTGAGCGTCCTCATTCAATACTAAACACCATCAGGGAGTTCTTCTTGTGCTACACCGCGTTCTGGTGACTGACAACTTATCTGCTGCTGGCCTGAAAGTTCTGGAAGAGAATCCGGAAATCGAACTTGTCATTAAAACTGACCCGAAACTGTCGGTCGAGCAGCTCCGTGAAGAATTGCAGGATGCCGATGGGATCGTTATCCGCAGCGGCACGACGCTGACTGAAGAAGTCCTCGAAGGTCAATCTCGCCTCAAAGCGATTGTCCGAGCTGGTGTGGGAGTCGACAACATCGATATTCCAGCCGCAACCCGACAGGGGATTGTGGTGATGAACACACCGGGCGGGAATACAATCAGTACTGCAGAGCACACGATCGCCATGATGATGGCTTTGTCTCGAAACATTGGCCCGGCCAGTGCGAGTATGCGAGAAGGCAAGTGGGAGCGTAAGCTCTTTACTGGTACTCAGTTGGCTGGAAAGACAATCGGAATTATTGGTCTGGGTCGAGTTGGCCTGGCTGTGGCTCAGCGGGCTCTTGGGCTCGATATGAAAGTTCTAGGGTACGATCCGTTCACCTCATCAGAACGAGCCCAGGAATTCGGAGTCGAACTATATCGGGAAATCGACGATTTAATCCCGCATTGCGACGTTCTGACTGTCCATACACCTATGACGGCGGAAACCCGTGGCGTTATCAATGCAGAACGACTGGCGAAAATGCCAAAAGGTGTCCGCATCATTAACTGTGCCCGTGGGGGCATTGTCGACGAAGATGCCTTGGCCGATGCGATTGAATCGGGGCATGTCGCCGGGGCGGCTCTGGATGTCTTCACCGAAGAACCTCCTAAAAATACCCGCCTGATCAGCTTGCCATCTGTACTGACGACGCCTCACCTGGGAGCTTCGACTGATGAAGCTCAGGAACTGGTTGCTGTCGAAGCGAGCGAAATCATCGCCGGATTCCTCACACGCAACGAAGTTCGTCACGCCGTTAACATGGCTCCGGTTG
>DOCI01000155.1:1401-2158 GCA_003503535.1 Planctomycetaceae bacterium | reverse complement strand
TTTCTGCTTCCGAAATGGAAGGGATGAAGAAGTATATCGATCTGGCTTACCGCCTCGGCATCCTTCTGGCTCAGCAGACTCATGGAGAAGGCATCCGCAGTGCCGAGATTCATTATCGAGGTGAAGCGGCCAGCAAGCATACTCGTCTGCTAACCTCTTCGTTCTCTTCTGGATTGCTGTCGATTGCGTTAGGTGATCGGATTAATATCGTCAATGCGAGCATGTTAGCCGAAGAGCGTGGAATTCCAATCAGTGAAGAAACCTCCAAAAAGGCTGGTGATTTCTCGACGATGATCGTCGCTGAAGTCACCACCGATCAGGGAACCCTGCGAGCCGGTGGTACGATGTTCGGTCACGAATACCTGCGACTGGTGCTGATGGACGACTATCAACTCGATGCTTACCTCGATGGTACGATGTTGATTTATCGCCACCGCGACGTTCCGGGACTGATTGGTCTTGTCGGTACAGTTCTCGGCAAGAACAACATCAATATCGCTCACATGGCTCTGGGACGTGAAACGAACCAGCCTGGTGGCGATTCTGTCGCGGTTATCAATCTCGACTCGAAGCCGGGCCAGGATGTGATTGACGAAATCCTATCCAATAAAGATGTCACAGCTGTGGAAATCGTCCAATTACCAGTCGCTGGAGCTCCATTGCCCTGGTTGGGACTTTAATTCTCTTGTGACTGCCTTATTCGTAAGACAATTAAGTGAACCCATAATGAATTGACGGGTGGCACGTCCCTGAGCAA
>DOCI01000155.1:475-1211 GCA_003503535.1 Planctomycetaceae bacterium | reverse complement strand
GTTCTGGGACGTGCCACCCAATCTTGAATTGATTATACAGTTGCCAAAAGAAGAGATTCCGCATCCATCATTGAATTGAATACAAACCGCTGTCATTATTAGTAGTGACAGCGGTTTTTTTGTTGATCACAGGAGTCCGTCGTATGGTGACAGAAGAGATCACAATTCGAATTACTCCTGAGGAGTTGTCTCAGCGGGCTGATTCCATTCTTTTTGAATTGGTCGATGGTGAACTTCTGGAGCGAAGCAGGGGAAGTATTTCCTCGGAAATTGCCATTCAGGTGAGCTATCTGATCAAGAGATTTCTGGAAGGCAAAAACGCAGGGCGTTGTTATGGTCCTGATCTTGGATATCGATGTATTCCGGATGATCCCGACAAAATCCGTAAACCTGATGTTTCATTCATCCAGTCTTCTCGACTGACAAACGAACTGATCGATGTCGGTTACATGCCGATTGCCCCCGATTTAGCCGTCGAGGTAACTTCTCCAGGGGAGTTAACCTATACCATTGATGAAAAAATCGAAGATTATCTGCAAGCTGGTTGCCAAATGGTGTGGGTTGCGAATCCTCGATTGAAGATTGTGGATGTCTATCGACCTGCAGGAACGAACCAGCGACTGCACATCAATGATCGCATTTCTGGAGAGAATGCACTTCCAGGTTTTGAATGCAGTGTGGGTGATTTTTTCGTAACGATTTAAATTGATAAATGTGTAGGTCAGGCATTGCCTGA
>DOCI01000155.1:0-390 GCA_003503535.1 Planctomycetaceae bacterium | reverse complement strand
CAGGCATTGCCTGACCTACACCTGATTGAACAACCTGAACTGAAATAGATTCACAGCAATGAACGAAACCTCATCGCCCCCTCTTGTCGGAATTATCATGGGTAGCCAGTCCGACTGGCCGACGATGGAGCATGCGTCTCGGTTTCTCAGTCAGTTTGAGGTGCCTCATGAATGTCGGGTTGTCTCTGCACACCGTACACCCGATGCGATGTTCGAGTATGCCAAGTCTGCCTCTTCGCGGGGAATCCAGGTCATCATCGCCGGGGCAGGTGGAGCGGCTCACCTGCCGGGGATGGTCGCCTCGCAGACGACATTGCCTGTGCTGGGAGTTCCGGTGAAGAGTCGTGCCTTATCGGGGTTGGATTCCTTGCTTTCCATCGTGCAGATGCC
>DOCI01000142.1:7423-7788 GCA_003503535.1 Planctomycetaceae bacterium | reverse complement strand
GGCGATGTGATCAAGATGTTCGACGATATCCGCATCATCTGCGAAGATGACTGGACTCACGCACTCAAGTGCTCAGGCAAAGTCGCTTGCCTGAAAGTGATTCCCTGCGGCCAACACACGATTCTTGAGTTCCACGCCCAACTGGCACCCGGCCTGGCTTACTAGGAGCATTCTGCTCCACCGGGGGCAGTCGCTTGAACGATTTGGGTAAAGAAAACGATTGAAGTTGCTCCTGCAGAGCGTCAAACGAAAACAGGCGAGTCTGAAAAGGACTCGCCCGTTTTTTTGTCATCGTAAGCCGACGCATCAGAATAGTAGTGCTCTTTCGAGCTTTCAATGTCACCCTCAAATCGCTATTCCGCAGT
>DOCI01000142.1:4915-7283 GCA_003503535.1 Planctomycetaceae bacterium | reverse complement strand
GATATTGAACTTACAAGACATTTTGCGGTAACTGGAATAGTAGGGTGTGTCCTGACGCACCGGAATCAGGGTAGAATTCAATTCAAAAGCGATAAGCGAATCGCGGAGGTTTCATTTTGGATTTGAGAGTCAATAGCGAAGTCATCTCGGCAGCACGGTGCGTCAGGACGCACCCTACAACTCGTAATACGTTTTTCGAAATGTGATTGAAGGCACTCTTGAACCATGAATACCTGAATTGCAATTAGAACGCCGTCCCCTTGCTGACGCTTCGGGTTAAGATTGGAGCGACGACTTTCCGTTTTTCGACTTCGGCTTTCGATTAACAGGCCACGCGGAGTTGAGCTTCTTCGGCGTTCAGGGAAACGATCGCGATTCCCAGTTTATCAGCCAGTTCGAGAACCTCAGGTTCATCGATAATAATCGTTTGTCCGGCTTCGACGGCAAGGACCCGGCCGCCGGCTTCCTGCATGGAGCGGAGGGTTTGAATACCGATGGTGGGGACATCGAAGCGATAATCCTGTTGCGGTTTGGAGACTTTCACGACGGTGAATCCACCTCGTTTACAAAGCTCTCCTGCTCGCAGGATCGCTTTGTCAGTCCCTTCAATCGCCTCGACAGCGATGACGGCTGTGTCGTTAACGATGACGGTTTGACCAATATCGAGCCGACCGATTTCTTTGGCCATTTCCCAGCCAAAGCAGATGTCTTTCCACTGAGACGTGGTCGGTTTACGGCGAGTCAGAAATCCATGTTGCACGAGTAACTCCGGACAAAAATCGAGAGCAGAGGCAAAATGAATACGATCCCGTTCAAACTCGCGAATCACCGCCAGCAGAATCGTATCATCTTTTTTATTATCACTGGCATATCGCAGCCACATGTGCATTGTTCGCAAGTCTGGCATTAGCCGCCAGAGCCGGTTCGATTGAAACAGCACCGTCTTTTCAATCTTGCCGGCCATCACCACATGATCGACCTGATTCCGTTTGAACCAGCGAATTGCCTGACCAATGCGTGCCAGGGGAACCGTCGAATAATTATGGCAATAATCAACCAGTTCATCGGGCACCATGCCGGCAACACCGAGTCCATGCAGTTCATAACCCTGCTTTTGAGCGGCCTGCGCAAAGACGATTGGAAATCGTCCAGCACCAGACAGCAACCCGACTTTCGTGCCGGGAGGCGGGGTCTGCTGACCTGCTTCAAAATGTCTCAGGGGTATGATATCGGCCATGATTTTGACTGGCTGGAATTTGTGTTGTGTGTTGTATACAGAATGACGAATGATGCGACTTAAGCAGCCGGGCGTAGTTTGATCGACTCTGGAGAATCTGTCTGCTGATCGAGTTTTTTCTGCACGGCGTCCATTTCTTTCTGCAGTTTTCGCAACGTCTGTCGCATCTCTGGAAGTTTCGTCTGGGCCATCATGATTTTGGCCTGTTGTTCTTTAGGCAGAGCAGGGGCTCCCAACATGGTTTGACCAGGTTCGACATCTCGAAAAACGCCCGCCTGAGCCATGATGCTGGCACCTTCTCCGATCGTCACATGATCGGCGATTCCTACCTGACCACCAAAGCGGCAGTAGTTCCCAGTCGTCACGGAACCGGCCATGCCAACTTGAGACACGATGACATTGTGCTGACCAATTCGGCAGTTATGAGCGATCATCACATGGTTATCGATTTTCGAACCACGTCCAACAACCGTCGGCTCAAACATGCCTCGGTCTACCGTAGTACAGGATCCAATTTCAACGTCCTGCTCCAGAATGACCGATCCGTAATGCTCGATTTTATGAAATGCACCTTCTCGAAATTGATAGCCGAATCCATCGGCTCCAATAACTGCTCCGGCATGAATGATGACGCGATCCTGCAGTTCGCAATTTCCGTAGAGTACAGAATTGGGATAGAGCTTGACGTCTTCGCCCAATATTGAATTCTCTCCGATAACAACATTGGAATGGATCTGACAACGGGCTCCAATCCGACAGCCGGCAGCGATGGTTACGTAAGGGCCAATATAGGCATCATTACTGATGCTTGCAGTGGGATCGATATTCGCAGTGGAGTGAATTTGAGGAGCCGGTTGAGTGGTCGAGTTTCGGAAATGCGGAATCAGCGAAATAAACTGAGTGAACGGATCTGCAGTCACAATGAGAGCTTCACCAGAAAATTGCAGTTTGCCAGGGTCGCATTCTTCAGGGATCAGCACAATGCTGGCTGATGTATTTGTGAGCTTATGAAGCTCCCGGGCATCGCCCAGAAATGCCAAAGTGCCTGATTTTGAGCTGGAAATTGCAGAAACATCGTCTGCGGTCGCATCCGGATTTCCATGCAGGATTCCGCAGACGAATTCTGCGATT
>DOCI01000142.1:4605-4845 GCA_003503535.1 Planctomycetaceae bacterium | reverse complement strand
TTAAACTCATCAGGCTCATCCTTGAGCATTACGCGGACTATTCAGAACCGCTTGTGAGAGACTCTCCAGACCTTGTCCAAGGCCCTATTGGGTTTGTATAGCAGGAAATCAGTAAAAATTGCAAGACAAAATCCCAAATGGCCTAAATGATGCTTGGACAGTCAGAATTTTGTAAGAATGACAATCATTAATCGCCTGTTCATTACCCAAGTGTTTTCTCGTTCCCAAGGTCCTCCTTGG
>DOCI01000142.1:3758-4342 GCA_003503535.1 Planctomycetaceae bacterium | reverse complement strand
ACTTCTGATAAGAATTTTTCGTAAAGACCTTCCAGGCTGGCCGATTTCGCCTCGGATTGAACTTGCTCATTCCACCAGTTTTTAATGGCGGCGTTCAATTGAGTAGCAGAGCCGAACCCATCGCTGGTTCTTGTCATGGGTGGCGGAAAAGATTCCGCCGAGATTTCGCCAGATCGCGTGACGATAACGGCATGTTCGATCACATTGCGAAGTTCGCGGACGTTGCCGTTCCAGGGACGAGAGTTTAATTCCTTGAGTGCCGCAGAAGAAAGTTTGACCTCCCCAGCAGGATCAAGGTTTCTCATGAAATGTTCGGCCAGCAACGGGATATCTTCTGTTCGTTCCCGTAGAGGAGGGATTTCAATGCGGAAGACATTCAAACGATAAAACAGGTCTTCCCGAAACATTCCTTCAGCGACCATCGTTTCCAGATTGCGGTTCGTCGCGGCTACGAGGCGAAAGTCGGAAGAACGCTGATCGTTTCCGCCGACCAGAGAAATCAACTTTGTTTCCAGGACACGCAGCAATTTGATTTGCGTCGTCATTTCGATATCGCCAATTTCATCAAAGAAAGCCGTCCCCTT
>DOCI01000142.1:0-3703 GCA_003503535.1 Planctomycetaceae bacterium | reverse complement strand
GTCCCCTGATTGGCGGCTTCAAGCAAACCGTGCCGTTCGGTAACCGCCCCGGTGAATGACCCTTTGGCATGCCCAAACAGTTCGCTTTCAATGACCGATTCATTCATCGCCGGAACACAAACGGGAACAAATTGCCCTGCGGCACGTTTGCTGTATCGATGGATCGCAGCTGCGACGAGTTCTTTTCCAGTCCCGCTTTCCCCGGTGATCAGCACAGGAACGTCACGCTCAGCGACTACGGCAATTTTACGAAAGACGGCCTGCATTGCTGGAGATTTCCCCAACAACATTTGACCTTCATCACCGGAAGTTGAGTCAACCCCGGTAGAGATCACTCCCCGCTGCTTTTCTTCAAGAGCTTTACGGATGACCTGAATCGCATCTTCGAGATTGAATGGCTTGGTCAGGTATTCAAAGGCTCCTCGATTGATCGCCTTGACCGCCGTTTCGAGATTGCCGAAAGCAGTGATCATGATGATCGGTGTGGAGCCGATGCGGGTTTGCAGTTGTTCGAGAGCAGTCAGCCCATCGATGCCGGGAAGACGAATATCCATCACCACCACATCCGGAATTTGCCGACTTGTGATTTCAAGTGCGTCTTCCGCTGTTGCGGTTGTTGTGATGATGTGGCCATCTTCACTCAGAGCTTGTTCAAGAGCCCAGCAAATGGAAGGTTCATCATCAACGATCAGAATTTTGCTCATCGGAGGGCTCTCGTAACAATGTTACTTGTACTTTGCTCGTTCTCTGGAAGAGATCGTTGTGGTGCACGACAATCGAGTACTTTGAATTGATCACCAGTCCAATCCAAAAACGCTGACAGGCTTAAGATTGAAAATGTCGACATAAATCATTTGAAAAGTATCTCCTGATCAGCCATGATGGAGAATAGGCTATTCCCTTCAAAACTCAACCTCTCTATTGTAGCCAACATTCATCATATGCATAAAGGGCCGAATCGATGAGAACCGTATCTGCTGGCGTCTTCTGTTTGATACTCTCCTGGTTCGTTCAACCTTGTCTGGCACAACCGGCAGAGGAAGCCGGGGAGTTTGAAGATCAAGTCCTGATCCTCGATACTTTTTCCAATGTTAACGACGATGATGGCGAGGAATTGTATCGCTACTATCGGGGCGATGTCCTCTATTATGATCGCAAGGAAAAAGATCGCTACCACACGACCGACCCCGCTGGCTGGATTCCTGCAAAGGAAGTGATTGAACTCGATAAAGCCCTCTCGATACTCGCCTCTAGAAGTCGTCGCCGTCGCAATGATCCCGAAATTCTGGCGGATCGTGCCCTTGTCCATTTGGCTCGTGCTGAATACGACGAAGCAGAAAAGGTGGCTGCACAGGTCCTGGACCGACAACCGAATCAAATCAAGATGCTGGTCACCCGTGGTCTTCTCAATTTGGAGTTGCTGCAAATCGAAGAAGCTTTGGGAGATTTGCAACGGGCTTATGAACTCGACCCGGAAAACATACAGACGGTCCTGCTATTGATTCGCTGCTATGAAGACGATAGTGACTTTGAACAGATTTTAGAAATTCTTGAAGATGCGCCATTCGTGGTCGAAGACGATGCCGACCTGCTTATTGAGCGATCCTATGCTCAATGGATGATTGGTGAAGATGAAGCTGCAATCAATAGTGCCGACCTGGCGATCGAATTGGGCACGAAACGCTTTGCTCCCTGGCATTATCGAGGGAATGCTTACATGTCGCTCGGGGAGTATGAGAAAGCGATTGCCAGTTACGATGAGGCAATTGATCGGGATGCAGACTCCCTCAACTCTTATTACTTCCGGGCAGACTGTTACGCCGAGCTCGGCCAACTCGACAAAGCCATCAACGATTACTCGACGGTCATCGAAGCCGATGCGGAAGATTTTGATGCACTCAAAGCCCGGGGGCGGCTCTATCGAACCCAGGGAAAATATCAAGAGGCTTATGCCGATTTCGATTCAGTCGTCGAAAATGCCGATGCCGATTCGACAATCGCTGTAGCCCTCTTCCTGCGTGGCCTGGTCGCCGAGGATCTGGGGAAAAAAGAGCAGGCTCTGGAAGACCTGGATCGCAGTATCGAACTCGATCAATCGACTTCTGGCCCTTTCCGGGAACGTGCCCGGATGAATTACGGTCAAAAAGGAGCTGAAGCTGCTGAAGTGGATTTACTCAAAGCGGTCGAGGTCGACCCCGATGACAGCCTTGCCTGGCGGTTTCTTGCGGATTTGTATCGACTGGAACAGGTTCCTGAGAAATCACTCAATGCGTACACCAAAGTGATCGAACTCAATCCGTCCGATTCGGTCGCCTGGAATAATCGGGGATTGATTCAGGAAACCTTAGGCCGACGCGACCTGGCTCTGGCCGACTATGAAAAAGCAGCCGAGTTGCGACCGGGAGATCCGACTTATCACACAAACTCGGCTTTGATGCATCGTGCCAATGGCGACTTCGAGAAGGCTGAAAAGCACCTGTTGACTGCGATTGAACAATTTAATTCTCAGGATCAAACGCAATTGGCGGAATTGCACTACCAGCATGGAGAAGTGCTCCGGTTTGCCAGAGAGTTCGATCAGGCAATCGGTCAGTATGAAAAGGCCATCAAATTAAATGCCAATCATGCGAACGCCTACAATTCCCGAGGAATCTGTTACGAAAATCAGGGAGAATTTGACAAGGCTCTTGAAAGCTACGATACGGCGATCGAACTGAATCCCGAGTCACCCATTATTTTAACCAATCGGGGAGACTCGTATCGTAAAACAGGTCAGAACGAATCTGCTTATGAAGATTATACCAAAGCCATTTCCATGAATGATCAGCTCGCACTTCCCTACAATCAGCGGGGGCTGTTATTTATTGATGTTGGAGATTATCAGGCCGCGATTTCCGATTTCCAGGAAGCCTTAAAGCGAGACCCCAACTATGGCTCTGCACAGGGAAATCTGGCAGACGCGCTGCGATTTGATGGCGAATATCAAGAGGCAGTCAACGCTTATTCAAAAGCATTAATCTCGGCTCCGTTGAATCCAGGCCTGCTCTATGGTCGGGCGGAGTGTTATCGTAATCTGGGACGCCGCGCCGAAGCGGAAGCCGGCTATCAAACCGTTCTCGCTCAGGATAAAACTCACGACCTCTCGTGGGTCGGACTGGGAGAATTGTATGAAGCGGTGGATCAATTCGAACGAGCAGTGCAGCAGTTCACAAAAGCAATCGAAATCACTCCGGACTATGAATTTGCTCTCTACCGCAGAGGGTTCTGTTTATCGATGATGCGGGAAGATCGCAAATGTATTGCCGATTTCGATAAAGTTCTCGAGTTGAATCCCGATCACGTCAATGCCCGTTTATTTCGTGCGAATTCCTACCGTGATCTCGGCGAGTTCGACAACGCACTGGTCGACTACGAACGAACATTAGAAGTCGATCCCGATTACGAATACGTCTATCTGGGAAGAGGTCGCTGTTATGAAATGATGGAACATTACGTAGACGCCGTTGAGGATTTTGGGCAGGCGGTCAAAATTGATGAGAGCATGGCCAGTGCCTTTAACGACCGCGCCCGGCTATTGGCGGGAGTCACTGCACCCGAAGTTCACAATCCGAAGTTGGCAGTTGCGGATGCTCGTCAGGCCTGCAAGCTCACTGAAAATACAAATGTCGGTTATCTGGAAACCCTGGCAATGGTTCTGGCAGCA
>DOCI01000056.1:15987-16958 GCA_003503535.1 Planctomycetaceae bacterium | reverse complement strand
CACCAGCCTTAGCCATTAAGTCTCCTTCGTAAGTGGCATCGATAAATCGTTTGCCGCGAATAATTTTTCCCGATTCGAGTTTGAACTCGACAATTTGACCAGCCTTGGTGGTGACTCCGTCATTTAATTCGAGCCGTTCATTCATGTAGACTGGAATTTCATATTCGGTAATTAAGTCATTGAAAACTTTCTCTGCGATGTGCGGCTCAAAAACCCAGATGACTTTGGCTTCGGGGTTATAGCGGGAATATTGATCGCTCTCCTGCCATTTCCAGGTTTCTTTGAGGTCGTACTCATTTTTGACTCGTTCGTAGAATTCCTCAGAGATGCCACCGATGACCGATTTATTTCCGGAATCGGTCCACCCGAGACCTCCAGCAGTTAACCCGCCCAAGTGAGCAGAGGGTTCGATGATGAGAGTGGTTTTTCCCATCCGTTTGCATTGAACGGCAGCAGCGACACCAGCGGAGGTCCCGCCATAGATTACGACATCTGCTTCGAGGATCTCTGCGGCGATGACGGTCTGAGTCAATGAGCCAGTTGTGCTCAGAAAGATGATTGTCAGCATGCACGCGATGCATGCTTGAATTGAGGAGAACGAAAATCTGGTCATGTGTGTCAATCTCTTAAATTGTTTGTCAACTGATCGATATAAGTCGATTGTTTCATCGAGATTCGTTGATGTCCAGTCTACAGCATTTCCAATAGGAATTTCCCGCGTTTTGCTTGAGTCAGTGAAGCGACTATTGTTGTATTTGTGGATCACTCAACTGCAATTTAAGCTGCTGTTAATACAAAAACGCACCTGAGAGTCGTCTCAAGTGCGTTATCAAACTGGATTTCGAATAATTTACAGATTTTCATCTGCAAAATTGGCAACGAGAATACCGAGTAATCTTAACAGGCCCGGCTCAACAGTGAGTGTCCCCTGAATTTCTCCATCGGCTTGTTTATCGTAGATCTCGATGAAA
>DOCI01000056.1:8827-15897 GCA_003503535.1 Planctomycetaceae bacterium | reverse complement strand
GATGAAATCGTCCGTGTATTTGTCAGAGAAGGCTTCGATAATCGCTTTGCGAAGCTCAACGAAATTTTCACCAGGATTACGGGCACTTAATGCTTTTGCGAAGGGGCCAAAATGGCCTTTAAAGGTAAAGAAGTTTTCAGGAGCTTTTTGCTCTTTGGTTTTAGAAACCAGATCGACCATTTCTTCGAGCCAGGGTTTCGATTTCTCGCCGATGCTGAAGAGCACCATTTTTTCACTGGTGGCGATATGGAAATGACAGGGGGAGCCGAATAGCGATTTGAACATCGGTGGCACGTTGTCTTCGAGCACAAATTCGTGGAAATGAAAATCACCGACAGTCGCTGTGTCCATTTTGGTTTTGTAGGTGTCGCGAATTTCTGGCAGCATTTTGATGACTTCTTCGATGTCTCGCCCAGACTTGGCATTCATGCCGGCGACCATATCATGCAGAGAATCACTATTTTCTTGATCGATTCGACGAAACTCGACGAAACCATCTATTGAGCCAAGTGTTAAACCATCTTCGAGAATTGGGATGAGTTTGGCGATGGCGTCTTTGGCGGCTTTTTTCTGTTTGTCGTTTAAGTCTTCTTTACGATCGATGCGGATGCTCGCAACAGGTTGGTAAGCTTGAATTGTGGCTTTGATTTGCTCCTGATTCGCGGCTGAAATCGGAAACAGCATTCGTCCTGTTGCGACAAAATCTTTGGTTTCCGGAATGGTATGATAGGAAGTTTTCAGATCTGGAATTGCAGCAATTGTTCCAGCCAGATCAGTCCCTTCAATTCCGGAAATGTTTAAGGTTCCGACTCCATTTTTCTTGGAAGAATCAGTAATCCAGCCTGCTTCCAGATGTTTGACTTCTGAAAACAGCCGTTCAAAATTATCGATCCGATTGACGGCCAGAAGTTTGCGGAAGTCAAATTCCTCAACGGACTCTGTCGATTTTTTCTTGATACCTGAGATGATGTTCTTACGAACAGCCGCCATGCTTTTTCGGCGATCTTCCAGACCGGCTTTGTCGTGATTGATGATTATGCCGGCATCGTAGTCAGCCTTTTTGAGAGGTTCGATTGGGGCATGAATTTCTGGCACATTCGGATCAATACTGGCCCGCTGATCTTCGGGTGCAAACAGCGCGTAATCATTGGCGATTTTCATGAAGCCAACAAATGCACCTGCAAGAGAATAAACATCGCGAGAGATCGGTTTGTTCGTTACGCCAAAAGCATCGACATTATTCCGAAAATCTTTGACGTCTGTAATCGGGAAAAATGGACGATAGAATTCGCCGTTTTTCTCGTCAAAGAAAACATCAATACGCACAGGCTGTTTTCGATCAATTCCTTCGAGAAACAGTTCGATATTCTCTTCGACTTTCTCTTTCCAGATCTTATTTCGACTGGCGAGATCATTGACCATATACTCGATGTCTTCGAGCAACCGATCAGCCCCGATGATCACCATTGTGACTTTATTTTCGGTTTCTTTTTCTTCCGCAGCAAAAGTGCATGCGGGCAAACACAAATAAATTACGGCAATTGCCACTATCATTTGGAGTCGAGAAAGGTTCATTTTTTGAATGCATTCCTGCAACATTATCCTCATGGCCATCTTTATCTCACGCTGGAAGGATCGTAATATTGTTGTTTTTGGTAAAACAGACATCCTCAGACTCTTAAATCTGAATCAGCCTATCTTTACTCAGTGTATGGGATATCCCAGACTGGGGAAAGACCGGTCGTCGACATTTCGTGCCCTAACTTCCCTATACTGTACAGATTAGGAAAGAAACGCGGGTTTGGAGATTTGAGATTACTGCGTCGATCACTTCGTTCGAGAGTACCTTACCGTTTTACTTACGGTTTCTTTTTCCCGGTCTGTGGTTCTTCGACCTTCTGCTTGTAGACATCAGTAGAGTTAAGTCCCTCGATGAGTCCCAGATTGCGAGAGCATTTATCGGTTGCAGACAGATTGCGTTTCAAAGTCGCATTCCAGAACGGGTCGATTTCGCCACGCCGTGTCATTTTCACACCTGAAAATCGATAGGCGACTTCCTGGTCGGCAATCGAATTCATACCTGCAATCCAGTCAAGCGTGACTTCTGGGTTTTGCTGCTCTGCAATCCGGCAGGCATATCGCAATTCGATGAGAGGGTCATGGAGGCTCAAATCGATCCGTTTCATCAGGCTTCGCACTTGTGCGATATTCCCGGCATCGACCAGTCGATTGATTTCCATGCGGCTTTCCAGTCGAGATTTCCCATCGGCCGCTGACGGCCAGGCAGCCAGGAATTCCTTGACCGCTGTGTCATTCCCCGACTGACGCAGTGAATACAGAAGATCGGTCGATAATGTGTTTTCAACGATCGTTTGGAAGTTATCAGTACGAGGAGACTTGAGATCGGCCTGAAAGGCTTGAAAATATTGATCGGAAAGTCCCCAGTCGAGAGTCACATCGTAGATTTGGGACTCAAGATCAATTCTGTTCTGGGCTTCTTTGGCAATGGAAGTCGCGTTCGTACGGTATCGATTGAAAGCGGTTCTTTGCCGGATATCCTGTTCAATGTTCAATTCACTGGCTAGCCGAGATTGAATGGACGTTCGATTCTGATCGACGTCTTTGACGAGGGCATCCGCTGCTGCTTGAGTAGGTCCCATCGTTGCTGTGTAGTTCAGACTCTTTTCGATATGTTCCCAGGCTTTGGCTTTCTCTCCTGCCAGTGCGTAATAACGTGCCAGCAACAAATGGGCATGAGCAGCAGCACGATGTGTGATGGAACCGTATTGATAGTCGCCATCGTAAATGGAACGAAACGGTGGAATAACCGCTGCCGGTGGAATTTCCCAGCTTGCCATGGCAGTTGCTATTTGAGCGGAAAGTTTTTCTGATGCTGCGTCTTTTTCCAGGCTCTGCAATACTTGAGCCAGGGCGCGATTCTGGTCTTCAGGAGTGATTCCTTCAATTTCAGGGAGTTGATCGGTTTGAAAAGCGACGCCGGATTGAATCGCGAGATTCGCTTGAGCGGCCGCCAGAGCCGCCAGACATTCACTTTTTCGCATCGGGTCCTGCAGAGCTTTGATGAATGCTGTCGTTTGAGTGGAATAACCGCGAATAGCAGCAGAGTAGGCTGTTGCGAATGAGAGTGGTGAAGTCCAGCGGACTTTAGGAAGCCAGTCGTAACTTTCATCGAGTGCGAAAGTTCCTGATTCGATCACGATGGCAATACGAGCCGCCGATTGAGCGACATCCTGAACATCTTCCCGAGTTTCGAGCAAAGTACGGGCATCTTCATAACGTTCGAGCGCGACCAGCAATGATCCAAGAGCGACGGCATGACGGACCGCCTCAGCTCCTTTTCGGGGCAGTTTACTCGAAAACGTGAGAGCTTCATCGGCTGATTTATTGGCAGCGGCGGTATCTCCTTTTTTCAAATGAGCCCAGCCGATATTGGAGAGTGGTGTAATTTTAAAATAGTTTAATCCCATTTCCAGGGCATCAAAAGCTTCGAGTTGTTTTAACGCATTGGCAAGATCGCCATTGGCAATATAAGCCTCAGCATTGAGTTGACGACAATAGGGCTTGCTGCGGTTGTCTGAACGTTGAAGGGCAGAATCGATACTCGATTGAAAGATGGTCTGCTCGAAGGCTTTGACATCAATCGGTGGTTTTGTCGGAGGAACATCGGGATTAACGGGATCTTTTTTATCGGGTTCGACAATGTCGATATTGTTATTGCCATCATTGACAATGGGGTCTGGGCCAGGATCGGGGTTTGGAGCAGGGGGCAGGTTGATGTAGAAAAAGATGCCGATTCCAGCCATCACAAGCACCGCGACCAGACTGAAAACACGTACTGGTGTTACCAGCGGCTTCTTCGGTTCTTCCGGCTCGACCACTTCAAGTTCCGGAGCGGTAAAAATGGGCATCAGACATTTAGGATTTGGGCATTTGACTTCTTTGCCGGCAACCGCTTCTGTGCCAAATCCATTGGTGTCACACATCGGACAGACGATACGATGATTGACCTTTGCAGTCGGCTTTCGCTGAAGTTTGATGACTTTCCTGGGAGCTTTCGGCTTGACGGCAAACGGATCGTTATCTTTCTTCTGAACTGGTTCCTCAGGCTTAGCTGTTGGCTCCGTCTTCGCTGCAACTGCTTCCGTTTTTCGGGCTGCTGGCTTGACCGGAGTTGTCGGCCCCGAGGAGCCATCCATGGCGGCTCCGCAAAACGGACACTCTTTGACATCATCATCCAGCACAGACTGCTGGCAGGATGGACACATTCTTAATTCCATGGTGTTATCCTCTATAATGGTGACACTCATTCACTTTCCCAATTGGGAAAGCGGTCGGAGCGAGGCCATTACTGTTTTATACTGTTATAATTCCTGAGTAGTCCAAGTGTCGTCAAATCGAAAACCCTTGAACTCAAATTCAATTGTATGACAGATTACGGAAACCGTATTGGTGACAGACGATATTGCTCAGAATAGCAGATGCGAACGCATTTGCGACTGATTCAGGAGGACAGGCAATCGAACGATCCATTTGCCTTTCCACTCGTCCCTTTTATTATTCGTTATAGGTCAGTCGATGTACAGTCGATTGCATCAATTCAAAGTCAGTACTGGAAATTTGAAAAACTCCAGTGAAATCATAACCCGATGCGTCAGCGAGGGGCCAGTGTGGAATTCATGATTAGCTGCTTGTTGTTGATGCAGACAATACGGTATGAAGTGGGAAATTAAACATTGTGTCCGCCTTACAGACCAGCTATTGCAGGAAATGGAATACACGATTTGAATATCAAAGTTTAACCGAATTGCGGATCGGAAACCGTCCCCTCGCTGACGCTTCGGGTTAAGCTGCTACAGCGATGTCTTACTCTGTCATCGCTATCTTTATTAATTCTGGAGTTTTGCAAAACTCCAGTCAGTATTCAGAACGATCAACACAGAGAAGTATAATTAATATGTCTGAAACAAACGGTAACCTGATCCAGATTCAGTCTGGGAATTTGAACGTCAATCAAGCTGTCCGCAATCGCTATTCCGGAGCGGCTCAGGAACGGGAAGCCGCATTGTGCTGCCCAGTCAATTACGATCAGCAATATCTGGATAAGATTCCTGAAGAAATTATCGAACGCGACTATGGTTGCGGTGATCCCTCAAAGCATGTCTCGGCTGGTGAAACGGTGCTCGATCTGGGATCTGGTGGAGGCAAAATTTGTTATATCGCTGCTCAAATTGTCGGAGAAGCTGGCCATGTGATTGGTGTCGACTGTAATCTCGAAATGCTGGGACTGGCTCGGAAATATCAGGCCGAGATGGCGGAAAAACTTGGTTACGATGTGGTCTCGTTTCGTCGTGGAAAAATTGAAGACCTCAAGCTCGATCTCGATTTGCTGGAGGAGCGTCTACAATCCAAACCCGTTTCGAGCAGTTCCGACTGGCTCGAAACCCAGGAATTGATAGAGAGCCTCCGCAAGGAACATCCTCTGGTGGTTGAGAATTCTGTCGACGTGGTTGTCTCCAATTGTGTGCTGAATCTGGTGGGCAAAGAGAAACGGCGAGAGTTGTTTGAGGAAATTTTCAGGGTCCTCAAACCGGGGGGCAGGGCGGTCATCAGCGATATTACCAGCGATGTCGATGTGCCTCTGGAATTACAGAACGATGCAACTCTCTGGAGTGGATGTATCAGCGGAGCATTTCGGGAAGATGAATTCCTGCAGGTCTTTGAGGAAGCCGGTTTCTACGGATGCGAAATCCTGGAACGACAATCAGACCCCTGGATGACAGTGCAGGGAATTGAGTTTCGCAGTATGACAGTTTGTGCCTACAAACCAGAAATTGAGTCAGGGTTGGATCCTTCTGAGACGGTGATTTACAAAGGTCCCTGGAAAGAAGTTGTCGATGACAACGGAAATCGCTTAATCCGCGGGCAGCGCACAACTATCAGCCAGAATACCTTAGACCGTTACACAAAAGCCCCTTATCAGGGCGACTTGATTTCCGTCGATCCCAGTGATCTGCAGAGTAAGAATTCTGATAATGCTTGCTGCAGTTCGGGGGGAAGCTGTTGTTGAGGCTTGGTTATTCCTCGTCAAGTTCGCGAATTCTCTCTTCCCAGTACTTTAATTCCCCGTCAGTAGATGTCACCGGTAAGTCCGCAGATTCTGAGAGTATTTCGTTCAATCGCTTGAGATCATCCTCTGAAAATGGGTTCCCAAGTGTTGGATTTGAATTTGGACCTGGCTTTGACCGCGATCGTTTTCGCGACTTTCGTGTCAGTTCCTCATAGAAATCTTCACTGTCGACGGGCTTCGCTTTCCGCGCACGGGCCGCTTTATGAAGTCGATGATCGCTCGAGACAACAACGACCTGTTTCGGTGCAGAATGTTCGCGAATCAACTTTTCAATGAGCGTATCGGCATCAGGATAGGAAATTGCATTCAAGACCGTCATACCATGAGCTGTTTCCCGCTCATTAACCTCAGCCATCGTGCGATTGACATCAAACACAATGGTTGTTCGCTCCCGTTCTGAAGTCGTTATTCGACCTTCCAGAAATCGAAGCAGGCGGGCTCGAGCTCTGGCCAGCATCTCACCATCAATACGCCCCGGCATCATCCCTGACGCATGTAGCAGGTTGTATCCATCGATGATCAGGAAACGTTTAGGCATGAGGTTTCAAATAATCGATCGAATTTCATAGTCCTGTGCATTCCCTGTGTATTGTGAATTTCCGGGAGAAAACTATTCAGATTCCGATGACCCGTATCGATCCCGCGGGGTTTCCAAGACGTGAGGATTGATTAGAGGCTGATAAAACTCAGGACGACGATCAGCCATACGATCCAGCTCAAAACTTCCTGCTTTGCGAATGACTCGTTTTTGTCGAGGAATTTCCACATCGATATCGACTTCCAGATACTCCTCCTGATCGGCTGATCCCATCGCCAGAATTTCGCCCCCCGGCCCACAAATACAACTTTGACCGATGTAACTCGTCCCGGCTTCATTTCCGATACGATTGATGGCCGCGTAGTAAACTTTGTTTTCCATCGA
>DOCI01000056.1:8093-8762 GCA_003503535.1 Planctomycetaceae bacterium | reverse complement strand
TAGTAAACTTTGTTTTCCATCGATCGGGTAATAACGGGGCCCGGTGTCATACATTCTGCTCCGCGGGGCCAGTTTGTGGGCAGTGCAATCAAGTCTGCGCCAGCGACTGCTAAAACTCGCGAAGCTTCCGGAAACGCCAGGTCATAACAGATATTCATACCGAGACGCAGACTGGTCGATTCGTGAACTTCGAAAGGACGATCACCATAATCGACAAAACGATCGACGCCGACAAAGGGGAGATGGATTTTGCGATAGGAACTTAGAATTCCCTCGGGACCCACCATCGCTGCACAATTGAAAATACTTTCACCAGCTTTTTCGAGAAAGCCGTAGATGCAATTCAAATTGAACTTTTGACAGGCCGCGATCATCTGCTCACTGGCTGGACCATCCAGTGGTTCTGCACATTCCATAGCCGCTTCTCGGGATTCAAATCCATACCCGGTTAAAGCACATTCAGGAAAAATGACCAGATCCGCTCCACGATCGGCAGCCGTTTTCAAAGAGGAAAGCATCTTCTGCAGATTTTGCTCGCAATTTCCCAATGAAATGTCACATTGGACTCCAATCAGTTTAATCATCGTTCGTCCATTGCAGGTTAGCTTGAAATGTCGAGTTGATTGTACGACTTTTTGACCTGATCCCAAATGGAAACCGGATTTCCAG
>DOCI01000056.1:899-7998 GCA_003503535.1 Planctomycetaceae bacterium | reverse complement strand
AGAGCGCCCCCGCCACCCCGGTTCAATTTTTATGGTAAATCTATGATTCAAACTTTAATACTTGGGAATTATTGAATTTCACCGGTTTTCATTTGAAAGCTGTCTAGTGATGATTGCCTTGGCTTAAACTATGATATCAGGCTCCAACACCAGATTCTTTAACTTGTCGATTGGAGAGACGATCGCGAATCGTGCGGATGAAGCCTACGGCATTGAGGCCTAACTCTGCTAGTAATTCGTTGCGATCACCATGCTCGATAAAACGATCAGGGATTCCAAGTCGGCAAATGTTTTGAGTCGAAAGTCCGGCTTCATTCGCTGCTTCTAATACGACGGAACCAAAACCTCCGCAGAGTGTGTTTTCTTCGACCGTCACGACCAGTTCACAATTTTTGACCGCTTCGAGAATCACTTCGGTATCGAGTGGACGCAGGAATCGAGCATTGATGACACCGATATCGATGCCATCCTTCTGAAGTTTCTCGACAGCCTTCAAGCACTCAGGCAGTAATGCTCCAAAGCTGACAATCATCACTTCGCTGCCCCAGCGAATGACTTCACTTTTCCCAAGCTCAATGGGCGAGAATTCTTCTTCGCGGATTACGGATTCGGCATTTGCTTTCGGGAATCGGAGCGAGATTGGTCCATCGTGGTTCGTTGCAAAAGGAATCATCGCTTCCAGATCCTGCGAATCTCCCGGAGCCATCACCGTGATGTTTGGAAAAGCTCGCATATAAGTATTGTCGAACAGACCATGATGCGTTGGCCCATCAGGGCCGCACAAGCCTGCTCGATCCATACAGAACACAACCGGCAAATTCTGCAACGCGACTTCCTGGAAAATATGATCGAAACTTCGTTGCAGGAACGTGCTGTAAATATCGACAATCGGCTTCATTCCCGACTTGGCCATCCCTGCAGCAAACGCAACCGCATGCGCTTCGCAGATGCCGGTATCGAAGAATCGTTCCGGGAATTCATCACGAATTTTGCCGAGATTATTTCCCGCGCACATCGCAGCTGTCAGTACGACAACTTTATCATCCTTGGCCATCTGTTGATAAATTGTCTCGCTGGCGACATCGGTATAAGCCGCGTTTTTACCACCCTTACTTCTGGGAATTGCAAAGCCTTCTTCAGTGCGATCGAACGGCGACGGCGAATGAAATTTGACGGGATCCTCACAGGCTGGCTGAAACCCTTTCCCTTTATCGGTAAAGACATGCAGCAGGGTCGGCCCTTTTATGTCTTTGACCATTTCGAGATGCTTGCGAAGTGACTTCAAGTCGTGACCATCGACCGGGCCGACATACCGAAAACCCATCTGCTCGAATAACATCCCGCCATGCAGCAATGTTTTGAGGGCATCCTTCACATTGGAAAGCCCTTTTTTCGTCGAGCCACCGACCATCGGAACTTTATTCAGCACCCAGGCGACATCCCGTTTCAATCCATTATAAAACGGAGCGGCTCGGGCCTTGTCAAGATATTCAGCCAGTCCTCCAACACGCGGGCAGATCCCCATTTTGTTGTCGTTCAGAATCACCAGCAAATCTTTATTGAGACCAGCGGCATTATTGAACGCTTCAAAGACTACACCTGAAGGCAAGGCTCCATCTCCGAGAACGGCGACCGCTTTGCGATCATCGTCAAAGAGTAGATCATCAGCAGTCTTCATTCCCAAAACCGTCGAGACAGAAGCTCCCGCATGACCGGTCATAAACAGGTCGTAAGGACTTTCGTTCGGATTCGGAAATCCCATCAGGCCGTTGCGGTCGCGAATGGTACGAAACTGAGGGAAGCGTCCCGTCACCATTTTATGTGGATAGATTTGATGCCCGGTGTCCCAGATGAGCCGATCTTTGGAGAAATCGAACACCAGATGCAATGCAATACACAACTCCACCACACCGAGATTACTCGCAAAGTGGGCAGGTTTCGTTTCAACAATCTGACAAAGAGCCTCTCGAATTTCAGCAGCCAGCTTTTCGTGCTGAGCTTCAGTAAGCGTTTTCAGATCCTGAGGAGAGGAGATCATCGGCAGGAGTTCGTATTCCATCACTTGGGATTTCGCTTTATTAAAAAATAGCGCAGTGGACAGACTTCAGAAAGTCGATCTTCTCCGCGTAATCATGATGTCGTATCGTCGAAAAACTTTGAGAAGTCTGTCTTAACTTCATCAAATTCACAGTTAGGGAAGAAGAGGCAGAAACGATAATGCCAATCAAATAATATCATACTCAATCAGTGGTCCCTGAATACACTATACATAGCAATTGCCTCTAATGCAGCGGTGTTCCCCGGAAAAATTTTCAAAGCCGAAATTGCCTCTTTGACCAGTTGTTCCGCTTGACTTTGACTCTCATCCAGCCCGAGCTGAGACGGAAACGTCAATTTTTTGTGCTGAGTATCTTTCGCGACCTGTTTTCCCATCTTTTCAGCAGATCCCGTCACATCCAGCAGATCGTCGGCGATCTGGAATGCGAGGCCGATGCACTCTCCATAATAGGTCAACGCATCAAGCTGGACCGATGTTGCGTTGCCAATAATTGCTCCCATCCGCATCGCGCAGCGAATCAGACACCCGGTTTTTCGTCGATGGATCTCCTGGAGGACTTCCAGATTCAATGTTTCTGGATCGGCGGTTTCCGCTTCCAAATCCGCCTGCTGGCCTCCCACCATGCCGGTGATTCCCGAGGCAATCGCCAATTCGTGCGTGCAGGCGACGGCATGTTTCGGGTCATTCACTCGTGTCGCTAACCAGAAAAAGGCATGCGTCAGCAGACCATCGCCCGCAAGAATCGCAGTCGCTTCTCCAAATTGGACATGATTCGTGGGCCGACCTCGACGCAAATCGTCGTCGTCCATCGCGGGCAAATCATCATGGATCAACGAATAAGTATGAATCATTTCCAGAGCACACGCAGCCGGCATCGCCCGGGAGACATCTCCCCCACAAATTTCGCAGCTCAGCAATGCCAGTAAAGGACGCAATCGCTTGCCGCCAGCCAGCAAACTGTAGCGAATCGATTCCTGCAATCGAGGGGGACAGTCAGCCGAAAATTTTGAGGCATGATCCAGCGCCTGCTCAATCTGACTTCGCCATTCTGGAATTGGGGCAGGGAACACGTGCACGGAGTTCTCGTTTTCAGTACGATGCCGATGGAAAATACAAACAGGTTTTACCTGCATTCAATCAGTTTATCAATTCGCGACGTCTGTTGTTAACTGATCACTGCTCGATTATTTGACAGTCATCTGCCTGTGAGAAAACTTCAACTGAGTCATGAGTGGCACGTCCCGGAACGAAGTGATGGGCGTGGTGATCAACAAGTCCGCGATCTTCGCTTCACTCAGGGACGTGTCACCCAATTTCAAAGGCTTAATTGCTATCGTTATCAGTAAAGATGATCTAAAATATTGTTGGCATCACTTTGGAATTCTCAGTTACATTGTCAATCTTTTATTTGCCTGTAATACCGCTTGAGGAATTATAATGCCCAATTCAAATGCTTGCTTCCTGCCTCAGGGCTTTCGAACCGCTGGTATCTATTGCGGGGTCAAATCGAATCAATCCGCTCGCGATTTAACAGTGTTCCTCTCAGAAACTGATTGCGTTGCGGCTGGTGTCTTTACGACGAATAAAGTCTGCGGTGCTCCCGTTCAAATTTCCCGCGAACGTGTGCCCGGCGAGAACGTTCGAGCCATCGTCATCAATTCCGGCAATTCCAATGCCTGCACCGGCGAGCAGGGCTTAGCCGACGCACGCACAATGACGGCTCGAATTGCTGAAGAAATCAATAGCCCGGCCGAGTCGGTTCTGGTTTGCTCGACTGGCGTGATTGGAGTGCCCCTTCCAGTCGAGTGCATTTGCGATCATGTGCCTGAGTTGTTCGAGAATCTCGGCGAAACTCCCGAGCATCTTCAACGGGCTGCTCAGGCGATGATGACGACCGACACTTTCCCAAAAATCATCTCCCGTTACGTCAATCTCGATGGCGGAACGATCACCTTGACCGGTGTCGCCAAAGGAGCCGCCATGATCGCGCCTAACATGGCGACGATGCTCGGTGTGGTCATGTCTGATGTGAAATTGACTCCAGCACAGGCCGAAGACCTGCTGCCGATCGCCGCGAACCAATCGTTCAATTGCATCAGTGTCGAAGGCCATACCAGTACGAGTGACACTGTTTTACTGATGGCCAACGGACAATCGAATGTCGGACTCGATGACAAAGGCGACCTCGCACAATTCCAGGCGGCAGTCACAACATTATGCACCGATCTTGCTCACATGATCATCCGCGATGCCGAAGGGGCCGAGCATTTTATTACCGTCGATGTCGAAGGCGCCCGGACTTTCGAAGACGCAGAAAAAATCGCCCGTGAAGTCGCCAACGATGTGCTCGTGAAAACAGCCGTCACCGGCAACGATCCCAACTGGGGCCGCATCGTCTCCGCCTGCGGACGCACCGGCTGCATCGAATCCGAAGCAGAAGTCTCCCTCGCGATCAATAGTTTCGCCGTCTTCAAAAAAGGGAAACCTGTCGATTTTGATGAAGAGGTCGTCTCCAAAGCAATGAAAACCGGTGAAGTCGTCCTCGATATCACCCTCAACCAAGGCAGCGGCCGCTGGCGCATCTGGACCTGCGATTTGACATCCGAATACGTGCGGTTGAACTCGGAATATACGACGTAGGGTTGAGGGTTAAGTAGGACAGGCTTCCAGCCTGTCAATTCGCAGCATGCGAACCCGTTAGACAATCAGCCGTAGGTCAGGCACTGCCTGACATGATTAACCATCGACACCGTATCTGGTCAGTCACAGCCTGACCTACGGCTTGCGAATCATCTCGATTCCGAAATCTGCTGTTTCACTACTCAGAGATAACTCTACTCCACCTGAATCAATGCCATCTTGTCCAACACTCCAGAGCCGATAATGTCCTGACCCTTCTTTGACATATTTCAATGAGGCTCCGGTCGATTCGAAATTATCTATGGGGAATTCGTTTGGAGAATCAAATAAATTGTCGAATTTTGCGGGGAATTCTCCGTTTGCTTTTCGATAGATTTCCAATTGAATAGCCGTTTCAATCAGTCGATGACTCATCAATTCCAAATCGAAGGTATTAAGGATTGATTCAATATCATAGTGGGCATTGAACAAAGGGGAAAATTGAGAGGCATCTTCAATTTGTGCTGGTGTGAGTTGTGATGGAGGGAGAGAACTTCCAACTGGTGTTTCAAATACATATTGTCTCCCACTCTTCGAAAAGGAGATTTTTGGTCTTTGAAATTTTGGCTTATCGATAAACCGCAAATTGTTGACAATACAATGACCATAGAACCGATACAATAATTCAGGCTCACCTTGAAAATACAACTTCCAGGGCATAATAGAACTGGATAATGTCGGAGCTAATGGGGGGTTGCGATTTTCAAGCAATAATTTTTCGGAGTTCAATTGGATTAAATATTGCATTTTGAAATAATCGGAAATAGGCGGTACCATCTCATGGATTGATTTCACATCGCATAGAAATTGTTCCAAATTGACTTGAGAGACTTTTTGTTGAGCCAGCCATTTGACCATCAATTTGTTCGTCCAATAGTTGATCAGATACCCCACTATTCGACTATTCGCGTTACTATTCAGTTCAACCAAACGAGATGTTCGTCGATTGCACAGGATCCATTCGGCGGCTTCAGTATCGTTACCGTTTTCGGCAGCAATCCAAGCTCGAATTACGACCATTCTAGCCATATATTTCGTATCAAAAATTGATTCTCTAAATGATAAGAAATTAATTTTGGATGGCTGCTCTTCTGCCAAATATGCCATATGACTCGCTTTTTCCCAATTCTGCAAAGCGAGTTCGTTATCCTTCACGTAATCCAATGCGATCTGCGTATTTTTATCAGTCGGAGTTCCTTTCCAAAGGGAATCAGAAGTATCGCTAATTTCCTGAGCAGGAATTGTCCCTTTGAGCAAGCTGATCGCATTCCGGAATGGAACTAATGCATTCTCCTCATCCGGAACGGTGTGCTCAGCAATAAATGCTTCAACGTCAAACGGTTCCCCGGGATCGGATATCAAAGAGAGTCGATAGCTGCGATACAGAAACGGAGCGGCGATCAGTACAAGCAAAAGTACAACCGGTACCGCAAACTTTGGATGCAGCAATCGGTGCCAGCCTGATTTTCGTTTGGATTTGATTTCCTCAGACATCACTTCTCCTCGGGAGATTCGAGGGAATCATTCCGATTCATCTCAATCCCCAGATCAACTGCATCTCGATCCAGCGTCAGATTGACACCACCAGAATCAATTCCATCCGCGCCAACACTCCACAATCGGTAGTGCAGGGGCCCTTCTTTGACATAGTTCAAAATGGCTCCTTTTGCTTCGAGATCATCAATGGGGAGTTTTTCTGATGAGGTGAAAACCTGAGCGAGTGTGTCTGGAAATTCGCCATTTGATTTTCGGTAGAGTTCCAGTTGAATCGCCGTTTCCAGCAGGCGTTGTTGTATGGTTTCCAAGTCAACCGCTTCCATGACTCGATCAATTGCATAGTAAGCAACTTTAAAAAGCACAGAAGATTCAGCCGCCTGTTCGATTTGTTCGGGAGACAAATTCGACGGGTGAGTTGATTCTGTAATTGGTTTCTTAAATAAATAACAGATATTGCTGCCGTGTGAAGAACGCGATGGTCTTTTGTATTTGGGGAGGTCGACATATCTCAAATTATTGGACACACAATGTCCGTACACACGGAGCAACAACTCAGGTTCGCCCTGAAAATAGAAGAACCAGGGCAAAACGGCTTTGGCTGCGCCAGGTGTCGAACCTGGAAATATCTCGCCCTGCAGCGTTTCTTCCGAATGCAATAACGATAAATATTCCATTTTGATGTGATCGGAAATGGGTGGTGTCATTTGCTGGATCGATTGCACCTCTTTGAGAAACTTTTCCAGTTCCGTTTGAGACAACTGCTGCCGGGTCAGCCATTTGACAATTGATCTTTTCGTCATATCGTGAATTGAAACTCCCACGAGCCGATTGACTATACATCCATGGAGTTCGACGAGCCGTGAT
>DOCI01000056.1:0-748 GCA_003503535.1 Planctomycetaceae bacterium | reverse complement strand
GAGCCGTGAGGTTCGTAAATTGCATAGCAGCCATTTCGCAGCTTCAGTATCATTCCCATTTTCAGAGGCGATCCAGGCGCGGATGACACACATTCTGGCGAACTCACGAGTATTTTGAGTAGTTTCCAGCAAGGAGTTGTAATCGATTGCTGCGGGCCGTACTTCAGAGAAATCGGGCATACGACTGGCCTTCTCCCACGCAATCAGAGCCGCTTCATTATCATTGACATGGTCAATCGCCAATTGCATTTTTTCATCGATGGCAACGCCGTCCCAAAGTTCGGATCCAATAGCTGTATCAAGATCTCCTGTTGGTGGCTTTAATAAAGCATAAGCATTGCGGAAGGGAATGAGTGCATTATCGGAATCCTTCACAGTATGCTCTGCAATGAACGCCGCGACATCAAATGGTTCCCCGGGATCGGAAATGATGGAGAGTTTGTAACTGCGATACATAAACGGAGCGGCGATCAGCAGCACGACGATCATCACGGGGATCACAAACCAGGGATGCAGCAAACGATGCCAGCCGGAATTGGATTTGGGAGCCGGGGTTTTGGTTGTCATGATTTCCCATTCAATGAAAAAAGCCACGGCGTTACCGTGGCTCGATAATCGATTCTGATCAGTAACGTATTGAGACTACTCAGGATCACAATTTGTTTCAATAACGGTCAGAAATCTCCGATCTGCTGAAGTCTCATCATTTCAAGCACCGCAGACCAGAAGGGTGCGTCCTGACGCACCG
>DOCI01000278.1:7334-7893 GCA_003503535.1 Planctomycetaceae bacterium | reverse complement strand
ACAGTAGTGGCAATCTTGTTCAACTAAGCATTGGTGATATTTGATGAGCCACGAAGCACATTGCGGTAATTATTGATGATCTTCATGTGATATGACAATTTATCAATGACAACGTGAGATACATTCGACAAGAACAGTCAGACTGATGATCAAATGGCTTGCTCCTCAATCCCATGACACTTCCTACACAACATTTGAGATTCTCCAATTAGAGTGCCAGTTCAGGAAATTGTTTTCGGGGCTTGATGTGGTGGACATGCAGGTCTTCGTGAGTGCCACATCTTTGGCAAGTCGGGTTGATTCTCAACTTCCAGTTCCGAAGCCGTCTCCAGCGTGCCAGATAATATCACAGGATGTCTTCACGTCGCTGATGTGAAGGCGTGGTTGTATGCAGACAAATCTTCGCCCTGCTCTAATTGCTTCGCTGTCTTTCTACCTACTCATCACCCACTCAGTAGAAAGACTCAAATGATCGAAATCACAAAGCCGCTATTTCATCTGGGCAAAGTCGTCGCAACTCCCAGCGCATTGGACCTGCTCACTAAGTCCGAAATTCCTT
>DOCI01000278.1:6771-7189 GCA_003503535.1 Planctomycetaceae bacterium | reverse complement strand
TTTCCAGCTTCTTTCAAAACATGTCTCAGGCGATTGGGACGAATTAACGGAAGAGGACAAAGAGGCGAACGATCATACCTTGGAGCATGGGGATCGGATTTTCTCTTCGTATTCGGTGAATGGGCAGAAGGTTTGGGTGATTACAGAAGCCGATAGGTCTTCCACCTACATCCTCTTGCCCGAGGAGTACTAATGCATTGGATCGGTTTCATCTTTGTGCTTGTTGTGATGATCCTTCGCTATCCCTCACTCCTTGGAGTCGGGCTGGGATTAGTGGGAGGGTATGCAATGATGTTCATTTTCTACAAGTTACTCGGCGGGAAGGAGGGACCATTGAGATGATTGATTTATGGGATGTAGCTGGAGCATTACTCATGCTTTCAATTTTCATCATTCCGCTTCTGATCGTTGGTGGACT
>DOCI01000278.1:0-6711 GCA_003503535.1 Planctomycetaceae bacterium | reverse complement strand
ACTCATTGGAATAGTCGGGCTATTGGGTGCAGCGATTGCTTTTGCAAGACAGAGTGAAAAATGAATCGTAGAACTTTTCTAATCTCAATCGCCTACCTTCCCCTACTCTCTTCAAGATCGCATCCACAGCTATCAGAGAAGACACGACGAGCGATACTCACTCTCGCTCATTATGAATTCGGGTTCACATACAGTATCGAACCAGATGGTCGAGTCGTGATGGATCAAGTCAATCGAGAGAGGCTGCGAAGAACTTTGGACATGCCGAATCTGGAGGCTGAAATGAGGAGCCTGCCGAGT
This sequence comes from Planctomycetaceae bacterium, assembly GCA_003503535.1. GTDB lineage: Bacteria > Planctomycetota > Planctomycetia > Planctomycetales > Planctomycetaceae > Rubinisphaera. Next base: position 6,411 of record DOCI01000278.1, on the reverse strand, counting down.
ATTGAGATTAATAGTGATGAGCTTTGTATGCTCAGGGCATTCGATTTTGATCGTGTCGCAAAACTTTTAATTCTGAATTAAATTTCAAAAAAAAGTGGGGGAAAGGGTGGTGGTTGTATAGTGGGGACCACCTACTGAGGTTGGATTTTTAATGATGGGCAAGCGAAAAAAATCTGGCGGGGAAAGTTTGCGAAATCAATAGTGGGGGATTAAAAATTTCTGAGGAAATATTTCAGTAATCTACTATTGGTTCATTATTACTTCTCTGCTTCTTCCTTCCAGAATTCTGCAACCGTTTTGTCATTAATCGTCTCCAGCGTCTTGATGGAGCGGAGAAGTTCGGTGTCTCGTTCCTTTTTGAAATCCAAGGTAATAAATTTGAGAGGCAAGTCTTTAATCGGAGATGAATCGGAAACCATCGTCCGTTGGATATCGAGTGTTGTCAGAGGCATTCCCTGTAATGGCGAGAGATCAGAGACAAGAGTGTCATAAAGTCTCAATGCACTCAATTTCATATTCTGAAGTGGTGAAAGATTGGCGACCATCGTGGAATTCACTGTTAGGGAGATTAGCTTATTTCCTGTGAGAGGAGACAGATCTGACACACTAGTACCTTCGAGTTGCAATGATTTCAGCGGCATATCCTTTAAAGGAGATAGATCGAATATGGACTTATTGACACTACATCGTAGCTCGGTCAACTTCATGCCTAGCAGTGGCAAGAGGTCCGAAACATCATTATAGTGAAAATATAAAGTCGTCAGTGGCATTCCCTGCAAGGGTGTTAAATCGGAGACATCATTTGAAAACAGATTGAGTCTGCTCAAAGGAATTCCTGTCAGCGGAGAGAGATCATGCAGCCTGCCTTTGCCCTGCTGGCTGCCAAGACATCCTAGTTCTTTCAAACCGACTAACGCTCGTACTGGTGAAATGTCGGTCACGTTGTCGGTGATTAAACTTATTACTCTGACCTGATCTTTCTCGATCTTGGGGTTACCTATCCCATCGTAACCGGTTAATTTTCCATCAAATTCTGGATTTAGCTCTACCAGCTTCTTACTGACAGCCTTGATCTGTTCTTCGGCAGACAGATTGGCAACGTCCATTTGCCATTGCTTGAAGTCAGGATCGTTGTACGTAGTGACAGGTTTTATCCATGCCAATCTCTCATCAACTTTCTTCCAGAATTCTGAAACAGGTTGATTGTTGATTGTTTCCAATGTCTTCATCGAGCGTAGTAGTTCTGTGTCACGAGTTAGGCTGAAACTAAGCTTTAAATTTTTGAGTGGCATACCCTTCATAAATGATTTGTCCGAGACAAAAATATTTTCCATACTCAAATAATTCAGTGGCATGTTTTTCAGAGCCAAGGGATCGGAAACATGCGTGTTATCACATCGCAGTGTTGACAGCTTCATCCCTTTCAATGGGGAAAGGTCGGAAATGTGATTACAGTTAGAGGCGTGCAATTCTATAAGTGGCATACCTTTTAAAGGAGAAAGATCGGAGACTTGAGAACTGTCACAATATAATGTCGTGAGTGGATTTCCCTGCAACGGAGACAGATCGGATACTTTCGTTACGTTGCACATGAGATCGGTTAGTTTCATCCCTCTTAACGTCGAGAGTTCGTCAACTTGTGTGCCATAGATTCTTAGTTCTGTCAGGGGCATCCCTAATAATGGAGACAGGTCAGCTACCTGCGTCCAACCAATAGATAGAAGTGTCAGCGGCAAACCTTCTAGCGGTGACAAGTCAGACAATTGCCCTTTGCCTTGACTGCTGCCCTCGCAATAGAGACGGCTCAATCCCTTCAAAGCCCTGACTGGCGAAATATCTGTCACGCTGTCGGTGAAAATTCTTAACTCTTTAATATTACCGTTATCTAATTTGGGAGAACCTTGCCCTCCATAATCCGTTAACTTCCCATCAAACCCCGGATTCAATTCGACCAGCTTCTTTCTGACAGCTTCCACTTGCTGCTCGGTAGTCATGGCTGCCACTTCTTTGGACCACAGTCCGTATTCATCCGTTTCAAAGAACAGTGGCTTCTTTTTTTCAACGACAGGAGTAGGCTTGGTACCAACCATTGCTGGCTTCACTTCCAATGGTTCCAGTCTCGCCGTAATCTCCTTTTTCCCGCCCTTTTCCATCTCAAATTCTTGCCCATAGGTCGTGAACCCATCTTTCTCGACCTTGAGCCGATGCTTACCGGGATCGATAGAAAACGTAATCTTGCCGACTCCACCCTTCTGGCTGATCTCAACTTTGCCTTCCGAGTCCAATACCTGCAGCATCGCATCCGATTGATTCACTTCAACGATTAGCTTGCCGTCTTTGGTCTGCAAAGAAACGATGATGCCAGCTAAGAGAAGCCCACCGAACAATACTGCACCGAGCAGTACCTTTAGGTTCTTCCACGGCGGCAGCCCGCTTTTTCTCGTGGTCGCTGAAACTAGCTTTTTCGTTTTATGCTGTCGCAACTTGGGCGTCGCCGACAGGTTCTGTGTGAATGTGGCGAAGCTGTTGTCCAGATTCGTGCTGGCTGATTGCTGAATCATGACTGTCGCCTGTTGTCCCACATCCAATGGCTCCAGATCAGAAATCACTTCCGACATCGATTGGTAACGGTCTTCCAGTTTCTTGGCAACCATCTTCTTGAAAATGGCATCCAGTTGCGGAGGAGCCTCTGGACGAGAATCCAAAATGGACGGGATCGGCTTTTCCCGATGAGCCAGCAGTTTTTTCATGATTGTGTCTCCACCGTAGGTCGCTTTGCCGGTCAGCAGAAAATACAGTGAGCAACCCAATGAATAGATGTCGGCACGGGCGTCTGCTGTCTTAGTGTCTAATGCTTGTTCGGGGGCCATGTAGTCAACAGTCCCCATAATTGTGCCGGTGGATGTTAGCTCTGCTTGTGGAGAATCATCGCCAATGCCTTCTAAACGAGCTAGCCCCATGTCAAGAATCTTGACTGTCCCTTCGGTATCCACCAGTAGGTTTGCCGGTTTGATGTCCCGATGAATGACCCCCTGCTTATGAGCGAACTCAAGACCACGGGCTGCTTGCAGCACGCAGTTTACGGCATGCTGGATAGAGAACGGTCCATTTTTTTTGACTAACACTGAAAGGTCGCTTCCCTTCACTAATTCCATGACTAGGAAATGGACGCCGTTGGCACAGTCGGCATCGAGAGCAGAAACAATATTCGAATGGCTGAGCTTTGCTGCGGCTTTGACCTCCCGCTCGAAACGGGTGATCGCTGCATTGCCCTTCGTCGTCGTCAATGGAAGAAGCTTGACGGCAACCAGTCGATCCATGCGACTGTGACGAGCCTTGTAAACCTGTCCCATCCCTCCTTCCCCGATCATTTCCATCAGGATGTAGTTCCCGAGAACCAGCGACTTCCCTTTACCTCGGTAAAGCTCTTCCGCTTGGAACTTCGTCAACTTCTTCTGGCGAACGAGTTCTTTCGCCAACTCCTCAGCATCTTTGGGAGAGGCTTTCGGCGGGATGAAATCCTTGATCGTCTCGCCAGCGAGAATTCCGGTGTCTTCAAGCATTTTGACGTATAGTTCAAGAGGCACGACCATGGTTCAGAAATTCATCATAGGACTAGTTGTGGAAAGGTGAGTATTGCAGAAGTATCGTCCTTGAATGGTGATGGATTGTCCAGTGACAAAAGGAAGGAAAGTTGAATTTGTAAGGACGGTGGCAGTGACTTGGCTAGCAGAATGAAGGCTAACATGAAATCTCCCTACCATTATGGTCATTTCCACCAGTGTCTGCAAAAGGACCAATTGACCGCCTCGTCATCAACACAGATTCACCGAGGGGATATCTTCAGAGGTCACCTTGCAGAACTACCGATCCATTTCAGTTTCAACAACATTCGTGGATGATCGGTGTAAAGTCTATCTACTCCCATATCAAGTAGTGTCTCCATCGTGGTGCACTCATTAACCGTCCACGCTCCGAAATCCAAACCTGCTGTTTTAACCTTCTGAACTTTCTCAGATGTGACTCCGCTTTGATGTAGCACGAGGATCTCGAAGCCATGTTGATTGGCGATTTGGATATCCTCTTCTATGTTCGTGTCGGCTCCCCGATCCCAAAAGACAGGGATTTCTGGGGCAAGCCTCTTTACCTCGATCATGTATTGCAGATTGCCGTCATTGAATCCCACCCAAGACTCAGCGTTCAATCTTTTCACCAATGCTACTGCTTGAGCTACGCAGTCCATCTTGGGCTGTATTGAAACCCGAGTTCGGTTCTGCTTCATCACTATTTTCAACACGTCTTCCAGTAGCGGAATCTTCTGCATTGGACATTCATCAATCGTTTTTTGCATCCGCTTGCGAAAGTCCGTGGCGACATCAACGGTCAGTAACTGGTTGTAGGTGGAATCAGGGACAACAAGGTTTTTATCACCGACCCGTTGTGTTGTACGGGCATGGATTACAACCAGCTTGCCGTCTTTTGTGGTAAAGATATCAAGTTCAATCCAGTCAGCCCCGATTTCGATGCCGCTCTCAAAAGCGGGTAGAGTGTTCTCGGGAAACTCACTGGAATTGCCTCGATGAGCCGTCACACCATTGTTTAGAAATGAGGATGATTCGAGGGAAGCGACTGGACCATCATCAGCAATGAGCTGTAAATCAAAGCAGGCGATGACCATCAAGAGAGAAAAGACTCGAACTAAAAACATCACTTCTTTGCTTTCGTTGCTGTGAAACCAGATTCAATTTCAGCATGAACAGATGAAATCATCTGAAATGCATTGAGGTAGAGATTATCAACATCCTACCGCCGTTCGAAAATTTGACGATCCAGTACCGTGCTATTCAGACTCTTGATTTCGACAGTCATTGCCCCGCCTTGTTTAACGGTCAACAGAATGTAACTATCTTCATCGGAGAGATACTTTGAGTTTGGATCGGGGTACTGGTTGCCTTTTCCACTGAGTGATGTGTTGTAATAAGGGACCCCGTCCACCTCTGCTCGCTCGGCAAAATATCCAAACCCTGTGATGCAGCAGGTGCCTCGTAGAAACTGTTCGTGCCATTGCTTTTGGGCTTGGTTGCGAACGCTTGCGTTTCTCTCATTATAGAGCGTCACCACGTAGTCATGAGGTTGTTTCATCAGTTTCCTGTACCAATGAAACTGCTCTGAGTTCTCGTCAAAAGCATGACAGGTTTGCCACGTCGTCCCGAAGTCGGAGATGTGATTGAAGTCGAGTGCTACCAACCGCAGATCAAACTCAGTCAGATCGAAGTGCCATTTCCATTCATCGTCAGGCAATTCGAAAAATCTTCTGAACGCTGTGGCATCAACATCGTAGACAGATTAGGCTGGAGGTTTGCTTCCACGTGGTCGTATTTCTCGGTCGTGATTACCCAGTACAGGCATGAAAGGTGTTGAACGAAATAGCTCAGGGTATGCGTCGATCAATTCAGCATATGGCTTGATGCAGTCCTTCTCCCCTTCTCCACACTTATCCCACAGACGGGCAATGTTATCGCCAGCAGTCAGAAGCAAATGCACGTCATCATTTACGATTGCGGACAAGTCTGGTTTGCCTTGCCAATCGGCGACGACAGCTACACGCAGGATATCAGTGGGATACGCCTTGAACGTGGCATCAGCTGATCGCTGTTCTCCAGTACTGACTGAATAATGGTAGTTTGTGTCACGGTGCTTCAATGGGATTTCAACGTGATGCAGCGTCGTCTCATCATCAATCCGTACCGTCTCACCGTATTCGTCAGATAGACCGAAATGAACTACGGAATCGCCCGGTTCATCGCTCATCCAATTGACCACGATCTTGCTGGGATCGTTCGTTTTATGCGTCAGCCAGATACGGTCGATCTCCGCTGCCGCAATTAATTGTGATGAGAACAAGATTGGAAGCAGCATCAGGATAATTTTCATTGGAAATCTCATAAATGTTTCTTAGCTGTTGCAGAAATTAAATTGAATAGCCAGTCAAAGAGAAATATAGCAGTTTCATGGCTATTTAGTTTCTGCATTGTATTCGCCCATTCGATCTGGTTTGGGAAGATGATCTCGGAGAATAAACTTCGGTCGATCATGAGAGTTTACGAATGCGGCAATGTCTAAGGCATCTTGTTCTGCCAGGTTGGGATCCCCCAGCGGCATGGCAACCATTAGCCACGCTGCCAGCTTGTCGTCACGGGAAAGACCCGCTCCGTCGTTGTAGGATTTCTGTCCCCATGTCGGCGGTCCTTCCTCAGTTCCCTGCCCCTGCTCGCCATGACAGTCCGCACATTTTTCAACGTACAGTTTTTTACCACGCTTCGAATTGGATACTTTAGGATCGAGTTTAATAGCGGGGACGTGGTGCGGTCCCAATGGCTTCTCTGGATTCATGCGAATGCGACTTCCGCT
>DOCI01000091.1:6159-12659 GCA_003503535.1 Planctomycetaceae bacterium | reverse complement strand
CAAAAAGCGTCAGCGAGGGGACGTCGCCGCAGTTATTTGGCATCGAGTCCGACTCACTCGATGCCAAATTTCTATCGGTAAACTTTTTTTATATTTAATCTGTATAAAAATTCTGGGTCCGCGATTTGCTCTGACCCCAGCCACTACGACTAAGTGTCATTAGATAATTATCTACTTTTCGAACAGCCTTTAGAATGAGGTGACAGAAAGACTTTAGTGATTTGAGTTTAACCACATTGTTGCATGAACGCCGTCCCCTCGCTGATGCGTCGGGTTAAAATGGCCTCTCAAACCTCGTCGAATTTTTTCAGATGAAAATCGATGACCAGTGGCAGGTGGTCTGAGGCGGCTCTGGTGAGTTTGCGTTTGACGAGGCGAGCTTCATTCACGTAGAGCTTGCCTTTTACGAAGGCTTTATCGAGAGCCCCCATCGGCAAATAAGCAGGGAACGAACGAAATTTTCGGATCGGCTTTGTGATTTGTCGGAAGCCCTGACGTTCGAAGGGGCCGCGTGCGAGAGTGTCACGCCAGTCGTTGTAATCGCCAACGATGATCGTGGGAAGTTGAGCATTGTCTTGATAAACGGTTTGCTGAAAAAAATGTTCAACCTGGGCGTGCCTTTGTTTTTCTGCCAGTCCCAGATGCCAGCCAATCAGTAAGAGTGGTCCCTCAGGCGTAACGACGACTGCGACTTGTGCTCCTCGCTTTTTGCGATGATTCAGTTTGAGGCAAACATGCTCGACGACCCGCAGGGGAAATCGAGAGAGAATCAGGTTGCCGTAGCCTCCGGTTTTAATTTTGTGATTCCACTGAAAATCGTAGCCTGCGTATCCGAAGTGTTCTTTGAAGATCGTCGGTTGGTTATGAAACCGCGTCCGGTTCATGTTGTGATCAACTTCCTGAAGACAGATAATATCAGGATTTTCGTGTTCGATCACATCAATCGTGCGTTGCAGGTTGTATCGCCGGTCACGTCCGCCGTAACCTTTCTGGATGTTGTAACTCATCAGGCGCATGGTTCGAAACTTCAGTAACTCGTATTGAGATAATGTATTCAGCTTGTCGTTTATTAAATCATAGAAGATAACAGTTGGACGAGAACAGCTTGCGTGTCTTAAATTTTTTTTACTGGTGTCATTCCAGAATCATTACCAAATTGTAGTGGATTTTCTCGATCCTCTGTGTTTACAATTAATATTACATTTGTAGACGCATTATTTTTTTGTTCAGCGGGCATGTTCCAATTCAGTTGGGCTCAACGGAATCTGATTACACGACCACTTAATTGCCAGACGGCATTTTCACATTGAACGATTGGTTTCAATGGCTGCGTTTCCATCGCGGCTTTTCTGTAAGACTCCAATACGATCATCGCCTCATGTCATTAAGATTGGTCACGGTTTTCAGAATTCGTATTCTTAAAGCCGAAGACCGGATGATCCATGTTGCCGAAATTTATACAAGCCAAACATTCTGACTCCCCACCCGATTCACATCGTAACAGACAGTCGCTGCAGGACCCGCAAGGTCCGGGACTGGTCGAATCGATTTTCTGGTTTCTGGGAACCTGGGGATTGCATCTGCTGGGAGCAGGGCTGACTGCTGGAGTCTTTGTCGCCATCTTTTCCAGCAGTGGATTGGCATGGAACGATTTGATCGTGCTGGAATTCCTGGCCGCTCATCAAATGACGCTGCTGGCTGGTGAGCAATTTGTATTTGTGACGCTCGTTCTAATTGCTGCCTGGTTTCGCCTGCGTGGAAATCTGGGGCATCGACTCAGCAGCCGACCTCTGCCCTTTCAACATGTTTTTCTGCTGACCTGTCTGGTGATTCCTTTATCGACACTGAGTACTGCTCTGCATCGATGGGGCATGCGTGGCTGGAATTCTCTGATTGAGAATATTCCGGGATTACAGGCCATAGATACCATGCAATCGATGGATTTATTGCAGGAGTTGTCGTCAACAACTCCCCTGTGGACTCTTCTGCTGGTATTTGCCATCGCCCCCGCCTTGGGTGAAGAAATTATTTTTCGAGGAGTGATCGGCCGCGGATTGATTCGGCGATGGGGGCTGGTCGGCGGGATATTGCTGACATCGTTCCTGTTTGCAATCGCCCACATGCATCCTGTTCATGCGCTGGCTGTGTTTCCAATCGGGATTGTGCTGCATTATGTGTACATCACAACACGCAGCTTCTGGGCTCCGCTCTACCTGCATTTTTGCAACAATGCATTTTCGATTATGAAATCGACACAGACAATTCCGTCCGGAGACACCTGGAATTTTACTGCAGCAATGACGATCACACTGAGTCTGATTCTGTTTCTCTCATTTCTCTGGATGACACGTGTTCGATACGTCCAGCGTGATGGCAAAGAATGGACTCCGCCCCGCCCCTCTCTGGAATTACCGATCGAAATTCCTGTCACGCTCACTTTTTCGAGCTTGCCCTGGCGACTGACCGTTGGCGGTCTTGTTCCGCTGATTGGTTTCCTGGCAGCCACTGCTGCACATGCACAGTAATGCTCTGTCGAGCTATATTGTTGCCCTCAAATCGTTGTTCCGCAGGCAGTTTGCCTGCTATTTATTACTGAACTTGCACGACAGTTGGAATAGTGGGGATAAGTTCAGATGTAAGTAGAACTGAGCCTGTCCTACGTGCTGCTCTGTCATTTTGCACATTCGCACTTTTTCTGAGAGCGGTTACAATCTCCCGCTATAGATTTTTTCCTGCCTGTCCTGCGAATTTTCGATGCAAATAGTACGTCAAATTGATGATTTCCACCCGTTTCGAGGGGGAGTTGTCTCAATTGGAAATTTTGATGGTGTCCATTTAGGACATCGTGCGATGCTGCGGAAACTGGTTTCTTTAGCCAAAAGACGCGGCGTGATGGCGACTGCAATGACATTTGATCCCCCGCCGGTCGCCCTGATTGCTCCAGAACGTGTGCCTCCTCGTTTGAGCACTGTCAAACGCAAAGCCGAATTGATGGAATCGCTGGGGATTGACTGTTTACTCGTTTACCCGACGAGCAGAGAGTTTTTGAGTCTTTCCGCTCAGGATTTTTTTGAACAGATCATTCGCCAACAACTCAAGGCGCTCGGACTTGTTGAAGGCCCAAATTTTTTCTTTGGGAAAGGTCGTCAAGGAGATGTGAAATTGCTGGCAGAGTTGGCAGCCAGTCAGCAGATGGACTTCGAGGTTGTTTCGGCTGTTGAACAGGAAGGCATGGTAATCTCCTCTTCATTGATTCGACAGATGATTTCTCAGGGCCGAATTGAAGAAGCCGTCCACTGGCTGGGGCATCCGTATCGATTGACAGGAACTGTCGAAACCGGAGCCTCTCGCGGAAGTGGGCTTGGGTTTCCAACTGCAAATCTGACTGACATTCACACTTTAATGCCCAGAAACGGGGTTTATGCCGGTGTGACAGAAATTGAGGGACGCCCCTATCCGGCTGCCTTAAATATCGGAGCGAACCCGACTTTTGCAGACAATAATTTCAAACTGGAGGCGCACCTGATTGGCTACCAGGGAGACCTGTATGGTCAGGAACTATCTGTCGATTTGCTTTCTTTTGTGCGAGACATTCAGAAATTTGAAGATGCTGCCCAATTGAAATCGCAGTTGGAAAAGGATGTTTCTGCAATTCAGGCAATTGTATCGAGTCGAATCGTGCAGTAACCTCATATAAAAATGGACGTCGAATTTCGTCAGGCAGTGCCTGACCTACTCTTTTTTACAAAGCAGACAGGCTGATTTTTTGGATACTCATCCCCTGAGATTTTTGAAGAACTTGCGTCGCACCGGGGAAATTGCGGCTATTCTGATCAATCATGGGTTTGGGGATGTTGTAGAACGGATCGGCCTCAATAAATATCTCAACTGGGGCCGTCGTAAACTTCTTAAAAAATCAGAGGAAGAAACACGTACTCTCACCCGCGGCGAACGTGTTCGGCTGACCTTTGAAACGCTCGGGCCGACATTTATTAAATTCGGACAGGTTTTAAGTACTCGTCCCGATTTAATCCCTCAGGATATTGTTGACGAACTTGCTTTGCTGCAGGAACGTGTCCCTCCCTTTGATTCTCAGGTGGCGATTCAGACAGTTGAGAAAGCCTTAGGTCAGACAATTGGTGACAGCTTCGGCTCATTTGAGTCGGAGCCACTGGCAACGGGCTCATTGGGCCAGGTGCATTGTGCCCGATTGCCCGATGGATCCGAAGTGATCGTAAAAATTCGTCGACCTCGAGTGGTTCGCGATGTCGAACGAGATCTTTCCTTGATCCATGAACTGGCAGCTTTGATCAAAAAGCACGTTCCTGAAGCCGAAGTGTTTGACCCCGATGGCCTGGTTCGAAATTTTGAACGGACAATTCGCAGGGAATTGAACTATCTGAGAGAAGCCCGCAGTATTGAAGATTTTGATCGGATGTTCGACGGCGATGCGTCTTTGTATGTCCCGCAGGTGTATCCTAATTACTGCCGGGAAAACGTGCTCGTGATGGAGCGAATTCGGGGCTATCGGGTTGATCAGATTTCCGATGTCCCCTGCCTCTGGGAAAAGCGTCGACAGATTGCCAACAATGGGGCACGGCTGTTTCTTAAGTCGGCATTTGAAAATGGCATGTTTCATGGAGACCCACATCCCGGTAATTTTCGGATTCTGGACGATGGCTCCATCTGTCTGCTCGACTTCGGCATGATTGGTGTTCTCGATGAACAAATGCGGGAAAGTCTGGTGGATCTGTTTATTGCGACCGCTCGAAAAGATTCTCGTCGTTGCCTGAGAATTATGCTGCAATTGTGTGAAACGATGAACGATATCGATGAACGACATTTTTGTGCCGACTATCGCGAGTTCATCGACAAGTATTATGGCTTGCCGCTGGATCGGCTGGATATTGCCAAGATGCTACGGGATTTTGTATCGATTCTTTCGACACATCGCCTTCGTTGTCCCGGCGACTTAATGCTACTGATCCGGGCGATTATCCATCTGGATGCAGTCGGTCGAAAAATCAATCCTGAATTTACGCTCGTTGAAGTCGTTGTGCCGCATTTCAAAAAAATCCTGCGGGATCGTTATCGTCCCGATCATTTGTGGGAACGAGTTCGTGAAGAAGCTCAAATTCTGGGGCGAGCCGCTCATGAAATTCCACTGGAGATTGCGACCGCACTCAAAAAATACAATCGGGAAGATTCTTCATTCAAAGTCAAAGTGACTGGAATGGATTACATGGTCAACGAATTAGATCGTTCCAGTAATCGAATTGTCGTCGGTTTGATCGTCGCCTCCTCGATTCTTGCCTCCAGCCTGCTCGTTCGCAGTGATGCCGCCACGGACTGGTTCAGTGTGCCAATTTATATTATGTCCAGTTTTCTGGGAATCTGGCTGATTTATGGCATTTTTCGGAGTGGTCGATTGTGAGTGAAATAATTGCCGCGATTTTGAATACGGTAGAAAAGACTGATTCATTCGACACTCTGCGTCAATTAAATTTTTAGTAAGAAGATTTCCTGGGTGGCACGACCCAGAACGAAGTGATGGGCGTGGGGATTACAAACGACCACGCCCTTCGCGTTGCTCAGGGGCGTGCCACCCACCGATTGTGAAATAAAAATCGAAAAATCGTAATTCAGCAAATATTTTTGACAGGCTGGAAGCCTGTCCTATCAATTTAACAATAGAGATTGTAGTCAGATGCAAGAAGAGCAAATTGGTCCTTTGAAATGTCGAATTGTGGGGAATCCTCGTAATGCAAAATTGACGGCTGTGTTTTGTCATGGATACGGAGCGCCTGGTACAGATCTTGTGCAGCTGGCTCCGGAAATTCTCGGGTTGGATGAACGGCTCGATGGTCAGATTGCATTTGTGTTTCCGGAAGCTCCGCTCTCATTGGCGGAACTGGGAATGCCGGGCGGTCGGGCGTGGTGGGAAATCAATATGATGCGATTGCAGCAGATGTTGCAGACTCGTCAGATTGAAAAACTCGTGATGGCAGAACCCCCGGGATTAACGGAAGCTCGAGAATTGTTCCAAAAGTTTCTGGAGTCGCTCCAAAGTAAATATGAGTTGACGATGAATCGGCTGATCCTCGGCGGTTTCTCGCAGGGAGCGATGCTCACGACCGATTTCTTTCTGAGAACTTCCGAACAGCCTGCTGGGCTTTGTCTGTATTCAGGTACGACAATCTGCCTGGAAGAGTGGCAGAAACTGGCCCAGAAAAAAACAAAACTCCCTATTCTGCAGTCTCATGGAACACAGGATCCAATACTCCCCTACGAAGCAGCTGTCTTGTTGAAAGATTTGCTGAACGAGAATGGACAGGAGGTCGAATTCCTGCCATTTCAAGGGCCGCATACGATTCCTTATGAAGCGTTAGAGCAGACGGCGAAGATGATGGTCAAAATTCTTGAGAAATAATACTTGGATCTGGTTTGAATGACGGGAGAATTTCTTTGGAATTGGGTAGCCCAGATAGCTCCGCTATCTG
>DOCI01000091.1:5772-6022 GCA_003503535.1 Planctomycetaceae bacterium | reverse complement strand
CCCGAAAGAATCTTTCAGGGCTAACCTGAGGAAAAGATTTAGCCACTATAAAATGCTGAAGAACCAAATTTCTCCATTTCTTCACACGGAATTTAATTCAAACCAAAGAAGCAGGTTGTGCATCCTCGACGTCGAAAACATTCCTTTGTAGAATCAGTTCCACACACCACAAACACGATCCCCAACAGAACCGCGCACATGGTTTCATTTCGCGATTACTTTCAAGAAGGCCCGATTCCCTGGACGCAAT
>DOCI01000091.1:1319-5569 GCA_003503535.1 Planctomycetaceae bacterium | reverse complement strand
TCTCATTCTCGATCAGGCAGCCGAGTTCAAACGGCTGGCTTCCGAAGGTCATTCTAAACTCGGACTGCTCAAAGGGACCGTTGTCGGGAATCTGTTTTTTGAACCTTCAACACGCACACGCACCAGTTTTGGTTTGGCAGCCAAAAGACTTTCAGCCGATACTGTCGATTTCTCCCCCTCGGGTAGTAGTCTCTCGAAAGGGGAATCGTTTCTCGATACCGCTCGTAACATCGAAGCGATGGGCGTTTCGCTGATGGTGGTGCGTCATAAGACACCCGGTGCGCAACTGTTTTTATCGCAACGCATGAATTCGCCTGTGCTCAATGCAGGGGATGGAACGCACGAACATCCGACACAGGGGTTGCTCGATGTGATGACCATGCGAGAACGATGTGGCGATCTCACAGGAAAAACGGTTGCCCTGGTCGGAGACATTCGACATTCCCGAGTCGCACGCTCAAACATCTGGGGTTTGACGAAACTGGGGGCCAAAGTGATCGTCTGCGGACCGGCCACTCTCATTCCGCCGCAAATTGAAAAACTGGGAGTCGAAGTTTCGCATTCACTGGACGAAGTCATTCCGCGAGTCGATTGCATCAATTTATTGAGAATTCAATTCGAACGACAACGAGGCGCGTTCTTCCCATCGATTCAGGAATACGCTCATCTGTTCGGAATGAATGCCACCCGATTAAAACGGGCACGGGAAAATGTCGTGATTCTTGCCCCAGGGCCAATTAATCGGGGAGTCGAAATCACGCCGCATGTTGCTGATGGAAAGCATTCGGTCATTCTCGATCAGGTCAGTAATGGACTGGCTGTACGGATGGCGGCTCTTTATTTACTCCATCGACGTCAGCAGGAATTGCTGTCGTTTCCTCCAGAGCCGCAAGTTTCACTCATATAGATTTTGACATTCATGGCCAGCATTCTGATTAAAAATGGGCGAGTAATCGATCCAGCTAACAACCGTGATGAGGTTGCATCGCTGTTGATTCTTGATGGACGAATTCAGACCAATCCTGGCAATGATGTTCATGCTGATCTGGTAATTGATGCGACGGATAAGATTGTTACGCCGGGCTTGATTGACATGCGGGTATCGCTCCGGGAACCGGGGAGTGAGGAAGATGAGACGATTGAATCGGGAACGGCTGCCGCCTTGGCCGGGGGATTCACGACCATTGCCTGCATGCCGGATACTGAACCGCCGATGGATAATCGGGCAGCCGCTGAATTTGTGATTCTGCAGGCTGATCGTGCCCGCAATTGTCATGTGATTCCGATTGGAGCGGTGACAAAGCAGTGTCATGGGGAAGAGTTGGCAGAGATTGGACAACTGCTAGAAGGAGGGGCGCGAGCCTTCAGCGATGCTAAACAGACGATAGCCAACTCGGAAGTAATGCGTCGTGCTTTAGAATACACGGGAATGATGAACCGGCCGATTTTTCATCATGCTCAGGTGCCGGAACTGATTGCCGATGGTCTGATGCACGAGGGATTTTATTCCACACTGCTGGGCTTACCGCCGATGCCAGCCGCGGCTGAGACGATTATGATCAATCGCGACATTACGCTCGCTGAGATTACGGGCGGTCAGTTGCATCTGATGGGAATCACGACCGAATTGGGAGTTAAACAGATTCGGAAAGCCCGACAACTTGGTATTCGCGTGACGGCTGATGTCACGCCTCATCATCTTTACTTCAAAGATGAAGATCTGCAGACGTTTCATTCCAAATATAAAGTCAATCCTCCCTTCCGCACAGCCGAGGATATCCAGGCGCTCATCGAAGGTTTGCAAGATGGCACGATTGATGTGATCACCAGCGATCATCAGCCCTATGCCGAAGAGAAAATCACCTGCGAGCTGGATCAAACTCCCTTTGGAGTTGTCGGACTCGAAACACTGGTTCCCGCCTGCATTACCCGATTGATCGAAACCAATCTGCTCTCCTGGCTCGATTTGATTGCGAAATTGACCATCAATCCAGCGAGGATTCTCGGAATCGAAGCGGGAACACTCTCGGAAAATGCAGTCGCCGATATCACGATTCTCGATCCGGCGATGACTCAAACAATTGATCCCGACAATTTCCTGAGCAAGGGACGCCGGACTCCATTTGCGAACATGGAGCTTAAAGGCGGGGTTGACCATGTGATTGTTGGTGGGGAGTTGAGATACTCGACTGCTTCTTTGGCGAACAGTTAATAAAAAAGTCTGTCAATTCGCAGAATGCGAACCTCATTGAAAAGGGGTTATCTATTTTCAGGATAGCCCCGAAAGATTCTTTCGGGGCGGCGCAGCCGCAAGAAGCCTTTGGGAATTTCAATTATCAAACTGAAGACCTCTTGTGGACTTCGTCCACCCAGATAGCAAAGCTATCTGGGCTAACTATTTCCAAGGAAGAAAACACTTGAACACAACGAAGTACCAAAATCACTAACGACAGGCAAGATGCCTGTCCTACCGAGTGCTCAAACTCTTACTGTTGATAAGTTGTCGCAGTTCTTGTGAAGTCTGCTGACTTTGACTCACTCTGCCCTAAAATTGATTGATTGTTTTAATTTCTCAGTAGATCAATTTTATGACGAACCAAAAATCGCTTCCAATAATCGCTTCAGTCATAGGCTGTGTGTTATTCATTTCAATCATGTGCTTTTTCATGTTAAATGCATGGAAAAAACGCGAGTTGGAATTTGAGTCTCATCCTGAGACGAACCAATTGATTCCAAGTGTCCAGCAAGCTGTTGCTGAAAACACGGCGCGAGTTTTCGGCACTTACAAAGATTTGAAAATTCCGCAGACTGCCCCTGTTCAATTGACAAAGCCAGCGGATGAAAAGGGTGAGCCGCTGCAGCGGCTGGTGAATGCTCAGGCTCTTTATACGCAGCATTGCCTGTTGTGTCATGGCGTCAATGGAGCTGGTGATGGACCGCAGGCTCATGTTTTGAATCCGAAGCCGCGTGATTTTCGGCTGGGGATTGTCAAATATACGTCCACTGAAGTCGGGCAGAAGGCCAGCACGGAAGATCTGCAGAATGTGATCAAAAATGGAATTGCCGGGACCGGCATGCCGGCGTTTAAAGGGCTGGGAAATCATGAAATCGCGCAGATTGTCGACTATGTGAAGTATCTGGCTTTACGTGGGGATACTGAGCGAATTGTTTCGGTTGAAGCCGTAGTCGATTTTTCAGAGGAGAATGCTTCGAAAAGGGATCGCCAGAATCTCACCGAAGAAGCTGCGGAATTTATCAATGAAGATTTGCCTGCGATTTACGATGACGAGTCTGAACGCTTATTCGCCATGTGGGCAAAAGCGGATTCTCCCTCTCAAATTGTCGAGCCGGATGGCTTCCCCCCTGCTCCGACTGAAGCTTCTCTGGCCGAGCCATCCGTAAAATCGATTGTAAATGGTCGAAAGCTTTATCTTTCTAAAAAAGGCCAATGTGCCAGTTGTCATGGGGAGACAGGCAAGGGAGATGGAGAACAGACAACTCAGTTTCACAAGCGGCCGGATGGATCGAATTATCAGGAGCCCGGGTTGCACGATGCCTGGGGGCATCTGGTGAAACCACGTGATTTGACGTATGGCGTCTTTCATGGAGGTCGGCGGCCGATTGATATTTATCGTCGGATATATGCGGGAGTGAAAGGGACGCCGATGCCGGCTTATGGGGCATCGGGGCTGAGTGAAGCAGAGATCTGGGATTTGGTCAATTATCTGCTTTATCTGGCGGGAGATTTTCCGGAGATCGGTCCAGAAGACTTCAGTCGTTAGACGTCCTGCTCCAGACTCATTACTATTCAAACTAATATCTTCATTGATGAGGCACGATTTTTGCCCCATTGACCTGCCAGAAAAACTCCTGCCTCATTGGCACTATCGAGTCATATCTGTTAATACAATTATGTCTTGATGATTCATAATTGAGGCGATAGGTGTGTATAAATAGTTAGCTGTTTTTCACGCACACGAAAATTTTCTGTCATATTGACAGTTGTTTTTATATCGCGATGACGGCTTTTAACTTTGCGTTTACGAATTGGAGTAATCAATCCTGATGAACAGTGTAACGAATTCAGCGTCGGATCAGCCTGCGGTTAAGAACGCAGATGCACAGGCAATGATTTCCGCACAGGGACTGACCAAATATTACGGCGAATTCATTGCGGCTACGGATGTCAGTTTTTCCGTCTCCCGCGGCCAGGTCGCTGCTTTCCTGGGTCCGAACGGAGCCGGGAAATC
>DOCI01000091.1:778-1107 GCA_003503535.1 Planctomycetaceae bacterium | reverse complement strand
ACCATGAAAATGCTGACGGGCTTTCTGGCCCCGACACGCGGACGAGCCAGCATTGGCGGGTACGATGTGTTTGAGGATCGCCTGAAAGCGGCTCAGATGCTGGGATATCTACCGGAAAACGGCCCGCTGTATGCGGAAATGACGCCTAAAGCGATGATGAAATACTGTGCCCGCATTCGCGGGATGTCAGCCGGAGACACTGCTGCTCGAATCGATTACGTTGTCGATCGATGTTCGCTGGGAACTGTCTGGGAGAAGCCTGTCGGGAAATTGTCCAAAGGATTTCGCCAGCGTGTTGGCATGGCTCAGGCGATTTTACACGATCCCGA
>DOCI01000091.1:393-705 GCA_003503535.1 Planctomycetaceae bacterium | reverse complement strand
TGAAGTGTTGATACTTGATGAACCGACCAGCGGACTGAATCCGAACCAGACGCATCAGGCTCGCGAATTGATTCTCAGTCTGGCCGAATCGAAAACGATTTTGCTTTCGACGCATATTCTGGCAGAAGTTCAGGCCATGTGCAGTCGGCTGATTCTGATTAATAACGGTCGCGTCATTCTCGATGGACCGATTGAGGAATTAGCGAATGGAGTCACCGAGTTGGAAGATCGATTCCGGGAATTGACGGCTTGAGATCTCACGCGTTTTTAAGAAGAATCCTGTAGGTCGGGCAGTGCCTGACCTACAACTGA
>DOCI01000091.1:0-196 GCA_003503535.1 Planctomycetaceae bacterium | reverse complement strand
GCAGTGCCTGACCTACAACTGATAATTCAATATGAGACTATTATAGAGTCTCTCTCAAATAGAGGAGTAGGATACACGATGATTCGCGGACATGTAATCCACGCGGTCTTTTCCAGAAATCTGGCGGGCTTTTTTTCCGGCTTGCTGGGCTATGTTGTGATTGTCGCCTTCGTGGTGATCGCCGCCTCGCTGGCAT
>DOCI01000007.1:33014-33217 GCA_003503535.1 Planctomycetaceae bacterium | reverse complement strand
GAGCAGGCTGCCAGCGAATTCTCGAGAAAGTTTCTCAGCACTTGCACCATGCGAAATCGATCGACTTCGACTTCGAGACCCTCAGGATCAATATTGATCAACAAATTCGCATCGCGATCCTTCCAGTCATGTTCTAACTGACCCCAGGCTTGCTGCAGCAAAGTCTCCAAAATCCACCAATCCTTTGAGAGAGAAAGTGGAGA
>DOCI01000007.1:28969-32903 GCA_003503535.1 Planctomycetaceae bacterium | reverse complement strand
TAATTCCGCACTTCATCGTAAAGCATCTGCAAATCATCGATGGCCTGTTGGGACCGAATGATCAGACTCATGGCTGATTTGTTGTCTTCTAACTCTAGCTCCAGCATTTCTGTGCAAGCCTGAATTCGCTGCAACGCATTGCGACTCTCGTGTGCCAAACCCGTAATCATTTGACCAATAGCAGCAAGCCGTTCTGACTGTAACTGACTTTTGTAACGTTCCGCTTCTTCGGTAATGTCGTGGAGGAGCCAGACTTCATCGGCCCCTGATTGAAATTTGACCTGCGAGATCAGTCGCTCCTGTCCATCGGCGCGTCGCATTCTCAATTGCCGATGATGAGTTCGTCCTTCTTTTCCTGAACTGACCGAGTTGTCCACTCGATCTTCCACAACCGACTCATTCAGCACATGCCGATTCCATTCTTTCAGGTTTGTCAGTTCCTCTTTTGAGTATCCCGTCATCTGCTCGACGGCACTGTTAATTTGCATCGCATGATTCACAACATAGACTGCACCTGCTGGAAGGCGATCGACAAGTCGGCGAAGTTGCTGAGCTTTTTGAGCACGCATGAATTCGACCCGGGAGCGATGAATCGCATTGGCCAGCAGATTGGCAATGGAAAACAGAAAGTCATGGTCGGACGATTGAAATCGATGTGGCTGGCGAAAATGGACTCCCAGCAAACCATAAACATCTTCTTCGCCGCGAACAACAACCTGTAGACTGCTCACGACACGTTCATCCACCAGAAGTGCAATCGGCTGAATTTTAGGCTGCAATTGCCAGTCGCTCGTTTCTACACAGCCTTTTTGTTTCAGCAGTTCTGCAATTCCGGGATCCACATTTCCAAGTTCAATCACCGATCCATTTGTCTTTGTCACCCATCCCGACATGGATTCCATTCTCAGTTGATCGGCATCGGATTCAAAAATGAACAACTCACACAAATCAGCCCGAAAGGCCTGAGACAAGTAAGCAATTGCCTGATCGTAAATCTCATTCAGACTCGCACCTGCCAGCGCTTCCTTACTCAACAGGGCTAACAGTTTTTGCTGATTCAGTCGCGCCCGATCAACCGGAACCTGACTCGATTGATACTCCTCCTGATAGGCATCTACCATTATCGCAAGATCGAGATCGAGCCTCTTATGCAAAGATTCATGCAGTTGTAATTTAACGACTTCTGAAATCGATTCCTGATGGCATAAGATCCGACTCAAACAGGAACGGACACGAGCAAAGGCCGCGTTGACATAAAGTTGCTCTAAACCAATCTCGACATGCTTTTGCCCAATCTTCCAGCGCCTGTGCACGTAATCTTCATCATGTTTCGATTGCAGCATATCTGCCAGCCACAGAGAGAGGCTCTGTTTCAATCGCTCAATTTGAATCTCACCTCCTGTAATCACACGGGATGAAGCTGGATGCTTTTGGATTTCACGATAGAAATCCTGCAAAATCTCCTCCGTATGAGGAAGTAATATTCTGGACAATTGATCGGAACAATCATCGTCCGCCTCTGTCCATCCCACATAAGTTTTTAAATCTAAAAAACGAGTTAAAATGGATTCGGGTATTGCCATGACACAAATGGGACTCAAATTAATTGAAACGTACGTAGCCGATGGCTGTCACTGAAAATGAAATAGAGTATAGCGACTCTTTGGATGAGAAAGAGAGTCGGATAAAAAATATGCCCCTCGTAAGGGGCATGCTAAGTCTGCAATGCGAGGGTCAAGAGAATTCATCGATCACCATATTAGCATCCGGAAACATAGTATTCGTCAATTCCCAAGTGGAACATACGAAAACCCATCTGCCTGGAGGTTGACCAGAGAAGTTAATGCCGACACGGCTACGTCCACAAAGACAACAACCTCGTTCTGCTTAGCGTTTTTTCCGATCAACGACTGGCCGCACACGAATATCTCGACGCCCGCCTCGTGGAGTTGATGCAAACAATCGAGATTCGGATTGCCATTTGTCTCAAATCGTTTGCTGTAAATATCGGAGTTCAAAATGGTCAAAGTGGCCTCGCCATGCAACACGATTGCAATCTCGACCTGAGCCGGTTTCTTTCCTGCACCCTGATAAATATTGACAAAACGAGCGACTTTCTCGATAGCCGGATTCAATTTGTCCGGCGTGCCACCTTTGGTCACATCGACTAATATCTTACTGCCATCTCGAGGCTGTTGCGCGGCATTGGGGAGTTGAACGACTTTGCCGTATTCAGCAATCGCTGGGTAAGAGTACTCTGGATCGCCGATCTCTGCAGTCTCTGGAACAGAATGGTTTTTCATCGCTTCTGCAAATCCCCGCTCAACAAATCCAGAGACAGCTTTCGCATGGGCCTGAATTAACTTGACTACATACGGATCGTCGGAAGTCTCAATGACTTTCACTCCTTTTTCTGTGTCCTTATGAACGATTTTGATCTTATCCGTATGCTTGAACAGTTCCGCGAACAATGGGTCTCGCATACGGATTGGCTGCCTGTTCTCCACGCGATAGGCCATCCATTCAACATGATCTTTAATCTTTTCTGCGACTTCGGGCACATCCGACTCCGTCAGCGTCTCCACGCCATCTGGTAATTCTTTGACTGTGCGGACGATTTTATCATGGTTCTGGAGCAGGTACTGAAAGACTTTGTGATCGACCTCGTGGCGTCCATCGGATTTGTGCATTCCGCGTCCATGCCCATAGCCTGGTCCCTTCTTTTCCGCTTGACTCCCTGGATCATCCTGTGACCATGCGGGATTGCCCAGGAACAGGATAATAAGACACGCTGCCTGAAAGCTTTTGGAAGTATTCATTGAGTTTCCCTTTAATCGATTGCATTGTTGTCATGAGCCGAATAATTCGACCACAATTGAAATCCACCACTGATATTTGCGGCATCAAAGCCAAGCTGATCTAAAATTCGTGTGGCATAGTAACCTCGTTGACCGACCTTGCAGTAAGTTGCAATTTTTCTGTCACGAGGCAGTTCTGAGACTCGTTCGCGTAACGTCTCGATTGGGATATTCTTCGCTCCTGGGATATGCCCCGCAGCAAATTCTGCTGCAGTGCGAACATCGAGCAACAGAAGACTTTCGGCTGAGTAAGAACTGAGAGTATCGACTTGAATAATCGGTTGATCTCCCCGGAGAACACCTGAAGCGACAAAGCCCAACATATTAATGGGATCTTTGGCATGGCCATATTGTGGTGCATAGCAAAGTTCAACTTCTTCCAAATCATAAACCGTCATGCCAGCCTGAATCGCGATTGCGAGCACGTCGATGCGTTTGTCAACTCCAGTTGTGCCGACACCCTGAGCACCGAGAATGATTCCCGTCTTTGGATCGAAGAGTAACTTCAACATCATCTGTTGTGCATCAGGAAAATATCCCGCGTGATCGGAAGGATGAATATAGATTTTTTCATAAGCCGTATGAGTTCGTATCAGTGACTTTTCGCTCAACCCGGTCATGGCAGCAGTCATTCCAAAAATACCGACCACTGCCGTTCCCTGCGTGCCTCGATAGGTCGAGTCTCTCCCGAAAATATGGTCTGCTGCGATACGTCCCTGACGATTGGCCGGACCGGCAAGCGGAATTTGAATGGGTGTGCTTGAGAAAAAGCAACTGGTCTGAACGACATCACCGACAGCGTAAACGTTGTCATCGCTCGTTTGCATATGTTCGTTGGTAATAATTCCACCACGTTCGCCACACTTGATACCGGATTCTTGTGCCAAGCGACTTTCCGGGCGAACGCCAATACACACGACTGCGAAATCGACATCCAGAGTTCCACCAGATTTCAGTCGGATCATCAGGCCACTGTCTGTTTCGCCAAACGCTTCGACCGAGTTTTCCAGAAGCACATCAACTCCCTGTTTTCTCAGATGCGAATCGACTGGACCGATCATTTCCCGATCCCAGGT
>DOCI01000007.1:28424-28872 GCA_003503535.1 Planctomycetaceae bacterium | reverse complement strand
GGGATCCCAGGGAGGAAGAATCTGATCGGACAATTCCACAATGGTGACGTGAATGCCACGACGAACCAGGTTCTCCGCGACTTCAATCCCTATAAACCCGGCTCCAACAATGACAGCTCGACGAGCTCCGGAGGTTGCATAGGCATGCATCCGGTCGGCATCATTCAGATCCCGGAGTTCCAGGATCCGAGAGCCATCGATACCGGGAACGGGTGGTCGGAAAGGTGAAGCTCCCGTAGCGATGATCAGTTTGTCATAAGACTCCTCATACGATTCGCCGGTCTCCAGATTCTGAACACGAACAGTTTGTTCGTTCCGATTGATCGACATCACTTCGCTGCGGATACGAACGTCGAGACGATGCCGTTCGCGGAGCATTTCGATCGGTGCAACAAGGAGTTTATCCCGTGATTTGATCTCGCCACCAACGTAATAAGGAAGACCACAA
>DOCI01000007.1:21333-28325 GCA_003503535.1 Planctomycetaceae bacterium | reverse complement strand
TGATTTGATCTCGCCACCGACGTAATAAGGAAGACCACAATTCGCAAACGAAGGATATCGCCCCCGCTCCAGGATAATAATCTCCGCATCCTCGCTGAGTCGTCGCGCACGTGCAGCAGCCGATGCTCCCCCAGCAACTCCACCAATAATGACTATTTTCATATTTAGCACCTGATCTATTGAAACACGGAATTCAACTCTGAACATTATGAAATGTTTAGACTCGACCACGGAGCATGCCGTGCCAATACAGGGCTGGCAGACCAAATTTTTTCAGCAGGAACATACTGAACCGTTCTCTTGACTGGTCGAATGGAAACGTCTCGGATGGTTGACCGCTGTAATCGAACTCGGCCAATACCAGACTATCGTATCCTGTCACGACAGGGCATGATGTGTAGCCATCGTAACTCGCTCGGCAGGGTTCCTGTTTCATTGTCGCGAGTAAGTTTTCGACCAGAACAGGGGCCTGCTTTCGAATCGCGGCTCCGGTCTTCGATGTCGGTAAACTCGAAGCGTCGCCCAGGGCGAACACGTTGGCGAATCGCGTGTGTTGCAGCGAGTGCTTATCAACTTCAACCCAACCACCCTCGCCAGCAAGTTCACTCTGGGAAACGAAGTCTGGTGCGCTCATTGGCGGTGTTACGTGAATCATATCGTACTTGATAACGATTTCATCATCCGTATCCATGTGGCGATAAATCGCTTCTTTAGAGGCAGCACGAACTTCGACAAGATTGTGGCGGAATCGGGTTTCGACTCCTTTACGCAAAGCGACTTTCTCAAGCACTTCGCGATATTTATCGACTGCAAACAGACG
The DNA here is from genome assembly GCA_003503535.1 of Planctomycetaceae bacterium. Taxonomy (GTDB): domain Bacteria; phylum Planctomycetota; class Planctomycetia; order Planctomycetales; family Planctomycetaceae; genus Rubinisphaera. The sequence continues at coordinate 27,505 of DOCI01000007.1, read as the reverse complement.
TGGTCCAGCCAGTGTGAAAATGACTTCGATGTTTTTACGGACACCGGATCGTCTGAAATGATCTTCGGCCAGATAACAGATCTTTTGGGGAGCCCCTCCGCATTTCACAGCCCCGGCCGGTTGCGTGAATAAGGCGACTCCTTCCTTCAGTTCACTGATAAACTTCCATGTGCTGGCGACCGTATCAATCGAGTAATTACTGCAGACACCATCCTTTCCGACAGATTCTTTCAGGCCTTTGACCTGATCCCAGTTGACCTGAATTCCCGGAACCACGATGAGATAATCGTAACCGATTGTCTCGCCCCCACGAGTGGAAAGGCTGTTGGCATCAGGTGAGAAAGAATCGACACGATCCTGAATCCACTTCACGCCGTAAGGAATCAGATCTGCTTCGTCACGACCCGATTCTACTGGCTTAAACATTCCTCCGCCAACCAGAGTCCACATCGGTTGATAATAATGCTTCTCGGAAGGTTCAAGAATGGCAATATCGAGCGAGGGATCTGCGTTTTTCAGTCGAGCGGCTACGGTAATCCCGGCAGTCCCTCCGCCAACGATGACGATTTGATGATGATCCATGACACGGGTTCCTTTGAGATTTTACAAATGGTAAACAAGAGAATTACTTCTGATCCTGGCTTGAAGGGCTATGTTTTTCTGCAAGGACTCCCCCATAACATTTCGCAAACTGCAGGCCGAAGGAGAGTGCACGTTGTGTGTCTGGATCCCGCATCGCTTTCAACAGTCCAAATAAACCAACTCGTTTCGGAAGGGGATGCTCACAAGTTCCGCTCCGGCAACTGGCAAGTGCCGAACCAGCCATACCAACCGATTCAATCGAATGTTCGTTCATGACATCAGACTTAACCAGATAACCAATTCGATCGAGTTCCTCCCGTCGAATTTGCCCGCCTAAATACAAGACGGCATACAATCCCTGACGAACACTCTTTTCCAGATCAATGCCATCGTTCTTCAAGTCTCTGGCCCATTCGTCAAATACATCCACTGCTGTCGCAAACAAATCAGGAAATTCATCCAGCAAGGCGGTTCCGGCTTCCAGATTCGGCAAGCGGGAAATCAATCGCTCAATCGCCTGCAGATTCACTGGCTCAGTGATCTGCACGAACAACTTCAGCAATTGACTCGCCCGATCTTCCAGATCGATCCCGTCCAGTGAGGCTTTGTGGCAAACGGCATCGAAGAAATCTGTAGCGATCGCAACCAGATTGCGGAGGTCACCCGCTACCTGGAGCATCTGATCGAGCGATTCAGCTCGATCCAGCAGGCGATGCAAGGCTTCCGTCGTATGAGGATCGCTCAGCCGATCGGCAAGCGAAGGTCTTTCGTGTGTCGTTTCCATGGAAATCTCATTGGTGAATAGTGAATGAAAAGAGTGTCGAGCCAGTTCAGTGCGTTACTCGTCGATTATGCCTTTGTGCTTGCCAAATCCTCTGCTTTCCATGCCGTATATCCACCGGTCAGATTCACGACATTCTTGAAACCAGCCGCCTGCAAAACGCTTGCGGCAATCGCCGAGCGAGCACCGCTACGGCAATGTACGACGATTTTTTTGTCATTCGGAAGATCATCTAAATGATTCGGTAATCGACCAAGAAAACGATGTTCGGCTTGTTCGATATGCCCTTCGTTCCATTCATCGTTCGAACGAACATCGATTAACTTCACTTCGCCAGACTGAATTGCAGAGGACAACTCTGCTGGGGTTCCGGATATGTATTTTTCATTTGCCTTGCCTGACGATTTGACTTCCGACGCATCGAAACCTCCGATAATTTCTTCCACACCAATTTTATGCAGAACGCGTGCAGCTTCTTCAAGTTCTCGCGGTTCGCAGATCAGATAAGTCGGCTTGTCGTAGTCCACGAGCCATCCTGCCTGAGTTGCCAGCATTCCGATCGGAATGTTGAGTGTCCCTGCAATGTGGCCTTTGGCAAATTGCGGAGAGGGAGTCAAATCGATCACCGTTCCGGAAGTCAAAGCCTCATTCAGTCTGGACAGTTCCAGCATCTTATGATGGTGACCTTCGCCAAGAATGGTCGGGCCAGCTTTGTTGACATGCTTCATCACCGCGAAATACTTCGGAGCTTCCGGCTGATCCGACAGGATGTACTTCACAAATTCTTCTTCGTCTGTGAATTGCAGTGCAGGATTGAATAGTTTTTCATAACCAACTGTCGACGAAGGAATTGCACCAAGCCCTTTCCCACAGGCACTTCCCGCACCGTGTGCAGGCCAGATCTGCAGGTAGTCGGGCAGTGATTTGAATCGTTCAGCCGATTTGAACAGGTCGCGAGCCCCCGGCTCGGCTGTATCCATCAGACCAGCTGCTTCTTCGAGTAGATCCGGGCGTCCGATCGAACCGACAAATACGAAGTCGCCAGTGAAAATCCCCATCGGCTTGTTAGCTCCTCCTCCCTGATCGGTCAGCATGAAAGATATACTTTCCGGTGTGTGCCCCGGAGTGTGCAGGACATCGAATTTGATGTTTCCAATCATGAAATGATCACCGTCGTGCATCAGCGCGTGGTCATAGTCATCCAGATAAAGGTATTTCCACTCTGCCGGGCCTTCATCAGAAACATACAGTTTCGCTCCGACACGATCTGCCAGTTCCCGGGCACCGGAAACATAGTCAGCATGAATATGCGTCTCGGCAACTGCGGTGATTTTCAAACCTTCGCGATCTGCCATTTCAAGATACTGTTCGATGTCGCGACCAGGATCGACAATGACGGCGGCTTTGGCGCGTTGACAACCAACCAGGTATGAGGCGTGAGCAAGTTTTTCATCATAGAAATATTTGAGTAACATGAGTCGATCTCCTTAAAAGTATGAACTGGACCTACACCACAACGGATTTGAAAATCACGAATGCCGCAACCGCCACAACCGCGATCGAGAATATTTTTTGAAGAGTGGAGCCATTTAATCGAGTAGCAACGATACCCCCCAGCCACATGCCAACACCCCCACCGACCAGAAACAGTAATGTTGTGTTTACCGGCAACGGGTTTCCATTCACTATGTGCGATACCACCCCGCTGATGCTGATGAGTACGATCACAAATAACGAGGTTCCTACTGCACGATGGATTGCCATGCCGCTGAGCAAAACCAATGCCGGTACGATGATAAAACCACCGCCAACACCGAACATTCCGGAGAGCACGCCAGTCATCAGACCCACTAACACCAGCAGTCGAGCACATCTGGAAGTCAATCGTAGCCTGCCGTCCTCATCGCGCTGGCAGGCACTACGGTCGGTAATCTTCTTTGATTCCGAATTGCAAACTCCGCTGGCAATGCTCGGATTCTTACTTTTGCCCCACATCCGATAGGCCACAACCAGCATTAGCATGGCAAACATGACCAGCAAGACATTCTCTGGAATGAGCTTCGAGAGGTACGAGCCGAACGGTGCACCGATCATGCCTGCAATGGCAAACAAGAGACCTGTTGGTAATTCCACTTCTCCACGAATTAATCTGTCCGTGGCACCAAACAAAGCAATACCGCCTACGGATGCTAACGAAATTCCAACGGCTTCCCGTGGTGCAATAGATAATCCGTAGACAAGCAGTGGAACAGCAAAGACCCCACCTCCACCTCCCGTAAGGCCTAATGCAAAACCAACGATACCGCCGAAAAGGATCGCTAGACCGAACATGTCTCACCATCCTTGCCTGGATTCAAAGTTAGATATCTAATCATCTTGACGACCTCGCAAAACCCGGCAATCAGTTACTCATCCATCACACGCACAAGCAACGAATTCTCTTTGAACCGCCAGTAATACGCACATGTATCCATAGCTATAAACATCTCAACATTACGATATATACGCCCAAATAAATGGAATTTTGACTATAAACAACTCAACGATATTTAGCCCCACAAGGTAAAAAACGCCCCTCGATACAGGCCATTAATTTTTCCAGATGCGGCTCGGCAACACTGTAATAAACGCGTCGCCCCTCCCGCTCACTCACCAGAAAACCACACCGCTGGAGTAAACGCAAATGTTCTGAACCGACGTTGTCTTGAATCCCGCAATCAGCAGCCAATTCTCCGACCGTGTAGCGACCGTGCAGCAGCATTTGAACAATGCGCAGTCGGACGGGGTGCGCCAGCGTTTTTAAACATTCTGCAGCTTCAGCAAAGTCCTCAACAGTGCCCGGAGGCTTGGAACCTTTGTTCTTATTCGTTTTCGTAGCCACTGTATTCTCCCCATTAGACGTACCTATTATATCGTTACCTCACGACATGTCAATGAGTCAATTTTTATGTTTTCATGACGATATTAAATTTTAACACACTTTGACCACTCCGATTCGTTCACACTCCTCTCGCCAATAAATGGCAAACGATACCCATAGTCGAGTCTATTCAGACGACCTCCCAGCAGTGTGTAACCCGCTATGAAAAAAAATAAAAATGATTTCCGAACACAACACTGCATGGTGTTCTCAATGAACAAATTCTGTCCACTGCTGTGAAAAGAACTCACCTCGCAATACATCAATGCCCCGATTAAACACGAATAATGAGTCCTCTGGAGTGATTGGTACAAATCGTGCATAGTAGATACTCGGATATTATTCACGTCATATCCGACATTGCATTGATATGAACCGCGTATCTGAATCACCCAGAGCATATTCAAAAATTAGCTGAAGCGTTCAGCAGGAGCGAACACAACGTTTCCCGAAAACTGATGTTCAAGGAACTGCAGTAACCATTTGAAATTGGTCTATAAGTCTATGGGACTGCCTGTACTTGATCCGAAAGTGTCTGTTTCTAAGCCCAGTTTATGTAGCATGGTCAGGAACAGATTGCTCAGCGGTTTGTTGTCATCGTGTTTGAAGGCCAGATGTTGACCGTGGTTGAAGTCGCCTCCGGCCAGGAGAATGGGAAGGTTTGTGTTGTTGTGGGTATTGGCATCGCCCATATTGCTGCCGAAGAGAATCATGGTTCGATCGAGTAAACGGTCTTCACCTTCGATGGTTTCAGAGAGTTGCTGGAACAATTTTCGGAGTAAAACCATCTGCTGCCGGTCGGCATCTTCGAGTTGTTTCATTTTCTGCTCGGATTGGCCGTGATGACTCAAGTTGTGATAACCATCGGTCGTGTTCTGGCCGGGATGTAACAGGAACGCGGGTGTTGCAAAGGCATCGACCATCAGAGTGACAATCCGAGTTGAGTCCGTTTCCAAGGCAAGTCGCCCCATTGAGAGCATGAGGTCAAACTTTTCAAAGAACAGCTTGGGGTCGCGGATGTCGTCCGGTGGCGTCTGATCGGTTTCAGGTTTGGGACGCGTTTCCCACTGCCGGGCAGTCTCCAGACGTTCCTCAATTTCTCGGACCGAAGTCAAATACTGATCCAGTCTTGTCTGATCATCGCGACCGAGGTTTTTTCGAAATTGTCGGGTGTCATCGAGCAGCGTATCCAGAATGCTGCCCCGCTCCTCTAAGTGATAGAGCTGTCGTTGAACCTCAGCCGTGTTGCCTTGCAGGAACATTTTTCTGAACAACGCATTCGCACTGTCTTCTGCCGGCAGCAGGACACCATCACGAGTCCACGAAAGACTGCGATTGGCTTTATCGATGTTGACACCCAGATTCAGGTTCGGAAATCGCGTGACTGGCCCCATCTGCTCGGCTGCGAACTGATCGAGCGAAATCGTATTACGGAATCCACTCTTTGTAGGACCACGAGCGGCTGTCAGAAAACAATTCTCTGTGCTATGTCCACCCTCGACATCTGGATGCGAAAGTCCACTGATTATCGTGAAGTCGTTACGGAAATCTGCCAACTCTGTAAGGTACGGCGAAAGTTCGTACCCCCGACCAGTCCCTGCCGGAAAGAATGGCTTGGGGAGCACACCCAAATTATTCGAGATGAGTAGCATCCGCTGAGGGGGTTGTGAATCAGAGACCTTGGCCGAAGCGGACTGCAAACTGTCGAGCAGAGGCAGTGCCAGCGTGACTCCCGCTCCACGAAGAAAACGGCGTCGATTGATTTTCTGGTGGTACATTACAGACAACCTTCCTTGCCGAGAAAGATCCGGCTTTGCACCAATGCGTGTATCAAATCGCGAACGCGATAGTTGTTCGGTTCGCAGGCATCCAGTATCGATTCGATCTCT
>DOCI01000007.1:19108-21187 GCA_003503535.1 Planctomycetaceae bacterium | reverse complement strand
CTGCAAACCGCACAGGAGTTCCTGTCGCATAAACACAGAACTGATGCAGGAGATTGCGGGCAAGTTGCCGGGGATCTTCTATTAAAAACTTCTTCAGGTCGTGGATGTTTCGAAAACTTCGGCCATCCAGCAACTGACCGCTGGCATCGACAGGTTGAGTCAACGTATAGGCAAAATCGTGGCCAGCTCGATCGATTCCTGTGATGGGTTTTCCTGTCTCAAAACCTCGATATTGTGTTCGCCAACCTCCCAGGATGTCGAAGTTTTCCAATGCCAGGCCGACTGGATCGAACCGTGCATGACACCCGGCACAGGACTCCGATTTTGTGTGTAGATCGAGTAACTCTCGAATGGTCTTCGCACCACGAATATCCGGCTCAACAGCGGGGACACTCGTTGGAGGTGGCGGCGGCGGTTGACCGAGCAATCGCTCCATGATCCACGCCCCACGAATGACCGGCGAAGTCGAAGTTCCGTTGGCAGTTACCTTGAGAATGGCGGCCTGTGTCAACAATCCCCCGTAAGGGCTGTCAGCGGGCAATGTCATTTTCCGCAAGTCCGAACCGGAAATTGTTTTCAGGCCATAATGCTGCGCGAGTCGATCATTCACAAAAACAAAGTCCGCATCGATTAGTACTGTTGCAGGCAAATTGTCGCGAATCATTGCCGTAAAAAATGTACGCGTCTCACGATCCATCGATTCAATCAGATAATCATCAAAGCGATATTCGGGATGCAACCGGATGTCCGGTTCATCACGACGAATGTGCCGTAAGTTAAGCCAGTAATCGGTGAAGTTTTGCACGAATCGTTCGAAGCCAGAACTGGCGATCAATCGATCTGTTTCCAAGCGAAGAGTTTCTGCATCGCGCAGCTTACCAGTTTGAGCGAGTGTTATTAGAGAGGCATCGGGGCGCGTATTCGTCAGGAAATGTGAGAGCCGCGAGGCAATCGCGTATTGATCGACGTTACTTGTTACTGGATCTGATGGCTCTGGGAGATACAGAAAATGGCTGGAACAGAGGAAGGCTTTGTATCCGGTCAGCATCGCCTCCGCAAACGGACTTCCCATTTCAAGTCGTTCGAGAATCAGTTGTTCGTACCGGAGAATGGCTTCTTCCGAAACAGGTTCACGAGCAGCGGTTTTCACAAATCTTCGTAATAGTCTCCGGGCATCATCGACCGGATTCTGTGATTGGATATCGGTTCCAAACCCATCAAACAGCACATGGTGTGAAGGAGGAGGCCAGTTCTCGGGGGAGATTGGACCTTCCACTTCCAACCACTGGAATGCGACTCCGGGTTGGCCACCTTCCGGAAATGGTGGATAACGATAGGTTGGCGGGCCCCCATTGACATTTCGAGCCAGCGGAACCGGCAACCCGAGTAGACTATACTCGAAGGTTTCCGTTGGGAGCAGTCGGATGGTCGTCTCGTAGACCTGAGATTCCGGCTCAATATCCATGATGCCTCCAGTCGCTCGGACATCCCCGGAGACATCAGCCCCGGATGGTTTCCTCGCGCGGAATGTCATCGGGACTGATCGTATTGCCGGTTTGAGTTGATAGCCTTCCGTTTGCAAAACCGCCCGAGCCGAAAACCGGACTCGATACTCCCCCGCAATCCTAGCGACGAAGCTGCGGGGATATCCATAATACGGCCAGCTGGCCGATCGAAATAACGCCAGCTCGAGTGCCGGGTCATCTTTGAACTGATCAAGTTCATTCGTAGCAACTGCCTTGTTATCTTTTGCAAAGAACATCGCTTCGCGCTCGCCGAATGTGCTCGTCGTAGAGAATAACTGCGTGCTAATTGCCCGATACTTCGTCACCGGTGGCGGTTCTGCACTCGTGGCCATTGCTTTTTTTAGAGCAGCATCGGCTGCCTCCAGGTACGCGGTCAGCTGCACCCAGGACATATCCAGTGATGTGGCTGATTTGTTATAACGATGCTCTTCGCGATCCTCTGGCAGCATGTCACGAATATCCAGATTCGGTAACTGCAGCACATCGCGAAGATTCTGCTGATACTCATCCCGATTCAGGCGTCGCAGCGGTCCACGTCCGTTCGCGAGGACAT
>DOCI01000007.1:15565-19011 GCA_003503535.1 Planctomycetaceae bacterium | reverse complement strand
TTGATCTCCCTCAGCAATTTTATTGCCGAGAATATTCACCAGATGTTTGCGATCATCAAAGGACAGAGTTCCAGCTTCAGGTGGCATTTCGCCAGCATCGACACGATCGAAAATCCGCACCCAGCGATTCCGAGCCGAACGATCCTCAAGATCGAAAGTCAGCGACTCCAGGTCCAGTTCACCCTCTGCTGTGTAACTGTTGTGGCAATCGAGACAGTGATTTTCAATCAATGGCTTTAAAGTGGCTGGGAATTCGGCAGCAGTGGCAGATCGACTCTTGATGCAGACAACGATCAACGCGACACATCCCAGACACATCGACAAAGCAAAACGATTAGACATCGCTCGTTGATTCGCCTGAGGAAGACTTCGAATTGTCGTAGGACTGCTTTGACTCAAGCGAGTATCTCCTGAATCACGTGACCATGCACATCGGTTAAACGTCGTTCAATTCCGTTATGATAGTAGGTCAATTGCGTGTGATCGATGCCTAGCAGATGCAGAGCTGTTGCGTGGAGGTCGTAGCAGTAAGTGGGTGACTCGACAGCTTTGAATCCCAGTTCATCCGTCGCACCAAAACTCATCCCTCCCTTAATCCCTCCTCCGGCCAGCCAGGAGGTAAACGCACCGGCATTGTGATCGCGGCCCTTGCCTTCGCCTCCCTGGGCACCGGGTTGTCGTCCAAATTCAGTTGTGCAGATGACCAGTGTATCTTCCAGCATCCCCTGTTGTTTCAGGTCTTTCAAAAGTGCAGAAGCACCGTTATCCAGTACGGCTCCCCAGTATCCATGATCGCGGACGATATCTTCATGACTGTCCCAGTTGGGACGAATTTTCTTAGCCGTCGTATTCTCTGCACCACAATAGATTTGCACAAATCGAACGCCCCGCTGAACCAGTCGACGAGCCAGCAGGCATTGTCGACCAAAGGGGCCAGACTCGGGATGCTCGATGTCATACAAATCCCGGATCGTTTCACTCTCTCGACTGACGTCGGTAACTTCCGGGGCACTCAACTGGAGCCGAGCCGCCATTTCATAAGCCTTGATGCGGGCTTCGAGCTCGCTGTTGGTCTGTCGCGACTTCTGATGCAATCGATTGAGTTGTTGTAAAAACTGAAGCTGTTCGGGATCGACTTGTCGAGAGTTCCCCGCAAATTCTTCGGGAGGGAACAGATCTGCGATCGGCTGTTTGGGATTCGAAGTCTCCAGCATCGTCGCCTGATGTTCTGCCGGCAAAAAGCCTGCTCCCCAATTGATGATACCGCCCGGTGGCAAACCGCGAGGATCGGGCAGCACTACAAAGGCGGGCAAATCTTCAGCTTCACTGCCAAGTCCGTATGTCACCCACGATCCCATGCTGGGAAATCCTGGTAGTGTGAAACCGGTATTCATCATGAAGCAGGCCGGGCCATGCAGAGCGGTTTTGCTGTGCATCGAGTTGATAAACGCCATGTAGTCGACGCACGTGGCGAGCTTGGGAAACAGATCGCTCATCCATAATCCCGATTCACCATGCTGCCGAAACTTCCAATGACTCGGCTGACAATTCCCCGGTTTGGAAGCGAAGAACTGAAGCTTTCCATCAGGATCAAACGGCTGCCCGGCTCGTTTCTCCAGTTCCGGTTTGTAATCGAACGTATCAACCTGACTCATCCCTCCTGGACAGAAGATCTGAATCACGCGTTTGGCCTGAGCGGGATGATGAATAGCCGCACTGGACTCACCCGCAACCATTGCAGAAAAAGCCAGAGCCCCGAAGCCCACGCCTGCTGCTTTGAGGAAGTCTCGCCGCGAAGAAATTGCAGGAGTACCAAACTGTTGATGTACCGATGTGTGACTATTCATGAATTGACTTTGCGGAGAATACTGGACTCATTTCACGGATGATTAATCATTCGATGATTGCAATGCACTAAGCCAGGACATCTCGAATCACATGCCCATGCACATCGGTGAGTCTGCGTTCAAAACCATTGTGGTAATAAGTCAATCGTTCGTGATTGAGGCCCAGCAGGTGCAGGATTGTGGCATGGAAATCGTAAACCGTGGTCACGTTTTCGACGGCTTTGTAACTGAACTCGTCAGTTGCTCCGTAAGTGAAGGGAGCTTTCACGCCTGCTCCCATCATCCAGGCCGTGAAACCATCGGGATTATGATCTCGCCCACTTGCTCCCGCCTGAAAGGTAGGCATCCGACCGAATTCGGTCATCCACACCACCAACGTATCTTTCAACAAACCACGACGTTTCATATCACGCAACAAGGCGGCACAAGGTTGATCCAGCACCGGACCATGTTTGTTGTACTGGTCGACAATCGCCTTATGCCCATCCCAGTTACTGACCCCTTCACCTCCAGTTTGATAGGCACCATTAAACAGTTGCACAAAGCGGACTCCTTTTTCGATCAGACGTCGCGCCAAGATGCAATTATTGGCAAACTTGGCTTTCAGAGGATTGCTCGTATCATCGGCTCCATATTCTTTCAAAGTGACACTGGTTTCTGTCGACAGATCCGTCACTTCAGGCACACTCAATTGCATGCGGGCAGCCAGTTCGTAACTTGAAATCCGAGCAGCCAATTCCGAGTCGCCGGGGAAATGTTCCAGATGCCTCTCGTTGACACTCTTCAGGAAATCACGTGTCGCACGATCCGTTTTGGTATTGGTTCCCGACGGAATCGACAAATTCTGTAGCGGCTTGACGGCATTGAACTCGGTTCCCTGAAACGCAGCTGGCAAAAAGCCAGGCCCCCAGTTATTGACACTCGCTTGCGGCGTGCCACGCGGATCAGAAATGGCGACATAAGCGGGCAGATTCTGATTTTCTGTCCCCAGTGCCCATGTCGTCCACGCTCCCATGCTCGGAAATCCGTCAAGCGTGTAACCCGTTGACATGAAATTCTCGCCGGGACCGTGGGTGTTTGTTTTGCCTGTGAGGGAATGCAGAAAACACATCTCATCGGCGAATTCAGCCATCTGCGGCAATAGCTCAGAAATCATTTTTCCCGATTCCCCGCGCGGTTTGAATTCCCAGGGACTCTTCGTCAACATCCCCTGCTTGCCCTGGAACGTCACAATATCCTCAGCTCCCGGCATCGGCTGACCATGCCGCTTGATCAACTCTGGCTTGTAGTCGAACGTATCGATCTGACTGCAGGCTCCCGAACAAAAGATGACGAGAACATTCTTTGCGGCAGCTTCATGATGCGGCTGTCGAGCGGCGTATGGATGAGCCGCATCAACCGCTGGGCGAATGGGACCACTCGATGCTGCCAGCAATTTCTGATCGTGCAGCAGACTGGCCAGCGCGATACTGCTCAACCCTGCCGTGGTGCCGGTGAGAAATTTCCGTCGATTTAACAGTGAATTCATCGTGTCACCTCAGCTACTTTTAACAGTATGAGAATTATAAGATTTCGCTTTAAACCCTGTTCCAATTGGAA
>DOCI01000007.1:14969-15418 GCA_003503535.1 Planctomycetaceae bacterium | reverse complement strand
GTTTTCATTTGGAACGCGGAATAAATTCTGATTACGGAATAAACACGAACTCGTTTGTGTTCAACATCGCACGTGCAAATTGCACCAGACCTTCCTGCTGAATGAAGGCTGCACTCTCGTTGACCTCAGCTGTAGTTGGAGTTCGCTGAAAACAGAGTCGCCATGCGCGAACGATTTGATCATGCGGCTGCTCGGCTTCCTGCTGCAATCGCTCGGCGAAGAACTCGGCCTGCTGCATGATAAACGGGCTGTTGAGCAAGTTAAGGGCCTGCAACGGAGTTGTCGATCTACTTCGCTGTGGTACCACCATGCTTGCATCGGGACAATCAAAGGCCCCGAACACGCCATCTTTTTCCTGACGCACTTTGGTCATGTAAATCATGCGTCGCCAATCTTCAGGCCCGAAGCTTTCTTTCGGATGATAGTGACGAACGTTTTCCAACTCGACC
>DOCI01000007.1:9050-14830 GCA_003503535.1 Planctomycetaceae bacterium | reverse complement strand
GGTTTGTTGTCTTGCCGCCAGGTTTTCGAATTGAGAATCAATCGATGAATATGCTTCAAGGACCAATCGTTTTCGACAAGCTCACTTGCGAGCCAATCGAGCAATTCGGGATGAGTTGGCGGTGTGCCGTTCAAGCCAAAATCGCTTGGCGTATCGACAATTCCTGTACCAAAATGAAACTGCCATAATCGATTGACGATCACTCGAGCAGTGAGCGGATTCTCAGGGTCAGTCACCCAGTTCGCAAACGCCAGCCGACGCTCCTGCTCTTTGGCATCGACCTCCAAGTTCAAAGAGGTAAAGACTTCAATCGCATCCGGCCCAACCACTTCCCGTTTTGCATCCGGCTCGCCACGATACAGCCGATGCGTCTTCCCAGGTTGAGAAAAACGACCAATCCAGGCTTTGTTTCCCGTTTTTAAATTCACCAGGCGTTTCTTGATTTCCGCCAATCGCTGCAAAGATTGCTTCCCCTCGCGAGCTTCAGTTTCAGAAACATTCGAGAAATCATATTTCGTTTCACTCGAATTTCCGGGTGATAAACGATCTTCTGATGAAGCGACGAGTTGCCAGGACTCTGAATCGACGGCTGATTCGATTCGATAATCAATCGCTAATCGATCAGAATATTTTTCTTCTCGATCGCGCGCCCATTCGATCCGATCAATCAGAACTGGTTCAGGAAATTCAATCTGAACCCATCCGCCACGCACTTGAGCAGAAATCCAACTGTTCGCGTTGCCATATTTTCCATCATTAATGTGTTCAAGACGATGTAGTGGATGCACGAAATCACCGGACGAAGTCGCCTCTGCTCCACGACTCGCCAGAGCAACGTTTTGCTGATCGGAAAATACTTCGAGTTCATCAATGCAGGCCTGACCCCCATTCGTTCCATTAATCGTAAAGCGAACGAATTTGTCTTCGCGTGGAGAAAATATCTCCACATTGTGCCTGGCTGAAACTGGAGGGAGTTGATCCTTGGGAATGAATTTTGCCAGAGAGGATTCCAACTCTGCTTTCTCCCGTTGCAGCGAATCAACTTCCTGCTGCACGTTTTCAGCTAGAGGCAACGCGGCTTCTCCATGATTGACACCCGCGAAGATGGCCTGCATCGCGTAATAATCTTTCTGGCTGATCGGATCGAACTTATGATTATGACATCGCGCACATCCAGTCGTCAGCCCCAGCAGTGCTGTGCCCGTCGTATTGATCATATCGTCAAGTTCATTCATCCGCTGAATTTGCGATAACTTTGGATCCGATCCCTTAACCTGATCGTAAGGCCCCGCAACCAGAAAGCTAGTTCCGACAGGAGAGCCGAGCGAATCTCCAGCAAGTTGCTCGCGCACAAATTGATCGTACGGTTTGTCCTGATTCAATGCTGCGATCACCCAGTCCCGATAGTGCCACGCACCGGGACGCTCGCGATTCGTTTCGAAGCCATGCGTTTCACCAAACCGCACCAGATCCAACCAATAGCTCGCCCAGCGTTCGCCATAATGTGGGCTGGCCAGTATTTGTTCAACCAGATTCGACCAGGCCCGCTCATCGGTATTGTTCACAAAGTCATCCACCTGTTCCGGTGTTGGTGGCAAGCCGAGCATAATCAGATACAACCGACGAATCTGCACCCGGCGTTCTGCCTCAGAGGACATCTCCAAAGCATTCTCTTTAAGTTTATCTTCAATGAATTCATCGATACTGTTGAATTTGTCTGAGCGTTTGACGGGTTGGAATGACCAGTGAGTCAGTTCCTGAACTTCTTCTGGAGGCCCATAATGATCGGGCGTTTTTGCTCCGTCTTGAATCCACTGGGCAATCAGATCAATCTGCTGATCGGACAGTTTGTCATCCGGTGGCATCGTCCGTTCCGGTTCTTCGTGCCGGATCAGTTTCAATAAAAAACTGGCAGCGGGATCGCCCGGTACAACTGCAGGTTCCCCGGAGTTCCCACCACGGAGTAAGTTCGCAAGTTTGTCAACTCGAAACTGACTGCTTTGATCGTCCGGCCCATGACAATCAACACAATGTGACTGCAGGATCGGCTCGATATCGCGGACAAAGTCAACCGCAAAAGCGGTTGATGCTTCAACGAACAACAGGAACATTAAGCTCGTGACAACAAACGCAGTTTGCCACCAGCATCGCAAATGAGGCTGGCTTGAGCAGATTGTGTGACTGGGATTGTTAATCGACATACAAAAACTCATTGGTGTTAAAGAGTGATCGACAAAGGGCGAATAATCCGTATTGTTTGACGAATGAAATCGCGAATTGCTGTTCCTGCCCCTGCGGTAGTCGGCAAAGTGACAATTCAAACGCCCGGTTCACTTGCCCGGCAACAGTCTCGCCCGCTTCTGTTTCAACGCGTTGGGCAAAATAACGCGCCTGCCGGAGCATGAAATCGTTGTTGTAGAGTGCCAACGATTGCAGCGGAGTCGTCGTTGTCATCCGCTTAGCCGTCAGATTTGCGGGATCGGGACAATCCAAAGTTGTCAAAAAACGGTCCGGCGTCGTGCGGACGACATAACGATAAATACTACGTCGAAAGAGAGCCGGTTCGTCTGCGGTGATGTATTGATAAATCGGTGCGTAAGCCTCCTGGTAAGCGAAGTCTTCAAAACCGGGGCCGCCACGTTCCAAGTTCAGACAACCGCTGACATTCAAGACAGCATCCCGAATCGCTTCGGCTTCGAGACGCTGTGGGTTCTGTCGCCAGAGGAATCGATTATCGGCATCGATCATCATGCCTGCTGCATCCTCATTATGTCGTGATTGTTGTTTGTATGTTTCGCTGTTGAGAATCAGTCTATGCATTGCCTTGAGCGACCAGCCTTCCTGCTGGAGTCGTAATGCGAGCCAGTCGAGCAATTCAGGATGCGATGGTCGATCACCTCCGAAACCAAAATCGCTGGGAGTATTGACGATTCCCTGTCCAAAGTGCCAATGCCACAACCGGTTCACGATCACCCGCGGCGTGAGGGGATTCTCTGAATGCGTGATCCAATTCACCAAAGCAACACGGCGTTCGCCTTCCGCTGAATCAAGAGTTCCTAAATCAGGCTCC
This sequence comes from Planctomycetaceae bacterium, assembly GCA_003503535.1. Taxonomy (GTDB): domain Bacteria; phylum Planctomycetota; class Planctomycetia; order Planctomycetales; family Planctomycetaceae; genus Rubinisphaera. Next base: position 11,760 of record DOCI01000007.1, on the reverse strand, counting down.
AGCATCGAAAGCGACTTCAGTGCTCCCGGCGCAAGCGGTGGACCTGAGGGCGACTCGGAATCACCACGAGTCAGCAAGTGCACTGGAGTTGAGTCTTTCTTTGCAACCACACCATAAAAATTCGGCGGCTGCTTGAGCGAGGAAAGCTGCTGTTGAGTCGAGATGCGTTCGCGTCGCAGGTCTGTTAATCGCTGCTGATCTTCCGTACTCAACTCAGCGGATTCATGTGGCTTCAAAACGGGATCGCCAAACCCGATTTGATCGTGCCCGTATCCATTGCCTCCATCTGTGGAAATGAGTGTCAGGAATCTTGAAGTGAGTGGAATTTCGAGATCGATCTCCTGCAGACCCTGATCGCGTCCCAATTGCGAAAACTTCTTGACCAAATTTCCGTCAAGAAAAATCCATGCATCAGCTCGAAAGCCACCCGCAGCACCAAAATACCCGACCTTTGCCGTGAATCGCAGATTTGTTTTCCGATGAACTTTGCGGATGGCTTCAACATCAAAGGTAATCCCGGAGTTCGCATGCAGACCGAGCAAACTGTGTCCCTCTTTGGTGAAGTCGATGCCGTCCAACTCTGGCGAATGCTGACTGGCAACTGGTCCATTACGAATGAGATCCCATGCAGCACCCGATGTCTTATTCAAACCTGAAACCGTCAGCTCCGTTGAACTGACGGTAATTTCAGCAAGACCGTCCTGGCCATCGGGAACAAAAACCCCATCAATAAATTCTGAACTGGTGGTCACGAAATTGTTTGTCACAACGTTCTCAAGTCCACTTAAGTTGCGGATTTGAATTTCACCACTGCGGGCATCGATTCCCTTTCGGTATGTGCCGCTTCCCAGACCATTGCCTCCACCGACCATGTCGGCGAGATTAAAACCGGAACCTTCCAGTCTGCCGATCTCATTGTCAATTTCCTGTAATGCTTTGGTCAATTCCGTTTTGGAATTTTCATAGCGAGTCATTGCGTCATCACTGACGACACGATCTTCACGTTTAATCCCCGCGAACACGGCTCGTAGTTGGTAATACTCTTCCTGAGTAATGGGATCGAGCTTGTGATCGTGACAGCGGCAGCAGTTGATCGTTGTGGCCATCGTGCTGGTCATGACTTGCGTCGCCATATCATCCAGATCGAGCGACCGAGCCGAGCGTCTCAGTTCCTCGCTTTTTGTTTCAACCTGACCGACGAAATCCCACGGGCCAGCCGCCAGAAAGCCAGTGGCAATCACAGCCTGCTCATCCTCGGGCCATAAGACATCCCCGGCAATCTGCTCCTGAAGGAACTGATCGTAAGGTTTGTCTTCGTTGAGGGAGTTGATCACATAGTCTCGATACCGCCACGCATTATCGCGGCGTTTATCGCGCTCAAAGCCATGTGTATCGGCATAGTGTGCCAGGTCCAGCCAGTGCTGCGCATAACGCTCGCCATAGTGCGGCGAGTCCAACATACGATCGACCAACTTAGTGTAGGCATCCGGATCCGGATCGTTCACAAACTCTTGCACGTCCTTGGGCGTGGGAGGCAGGCCGTGCAAATCAAAAGAGAGCCGTCGTATTAATGTCCGACGATCAGCCTTTGGACTCAACGAAAGACCATTCTCACTGAGCTTCGCTTTGACGAAGTTGTCAATGTGTAACTCTGGAGAATTTTTATAATGACGAAGCGGCTGTAACGACCACCAGGAATAATCGGCTTTAGACTTCTCTTTCAACACAACGTCATTCGGCCAGATCGCTCCCTGTTGAATCCATTCCCGCAGCAAGTGATGTTCGTCTTCAGAAAGAGGCTCTGCCTCTTTGGGCATTGCGGGTGGCTCGTTATTGTGCGAAGTAACCAAATCCATCAAATAGCTGCTATCGGGGTCGCCGGCAATGACGTAATCATTAGCGTTCAGATCCTCAATCGTATCCAGCGAAAGATCTCCCTTGTCGATACCGGGAGAATGACAGCGGAGACAATGTTCGACAAAGATAGGAGCAATCTGCTTTTTAAAATTGATATGCGTTTCGTCAGCGATGAGCGAAAAACAGATTGTCTGAGTTGTCACGATGTAGACTGTCAGGATGCAGAGAGTCTGATATATTTTCATCCCATTGCCTTCTACTTTATTCGACTCTAGTTGGCTCTCATCTGTTCTCGCTTACCCAGTTCAATAGTATCGGAATTTTAAGAGATAAGGGAACTTCAATTCAACAGATACTCACCCCATCATTTACTTATCCTCATCGATCTTATACTGCTGTTATGAATTCTCTGGTTTGGGAGATGACCCCCAAAGTCCAATCACAATCAACGTCAGTTGACTGAAGACAAACAAAGACAGATTGAACAACACACCTTCGGTGAAGCCGTATGCGTGTAGTCCAACTCCAAGTTCGTTGACTCCAAACCAACTCCAGGCAGTCGTAATATTTCCACCAATGGCCAGTAACGCCAGTCCACGATCTCCCACGATGCGATCCCAGCGGGCGTGCAGGACCAAGGCATTCCAGAGAACAATAATCAAGGCTCCGTTTTCTTTCGGATCCCAGCCCCAGAAACGCCCCCAGGAATCGTCTGCCCACAGGCCACCCAGAACGGTTCCTACAAAGCTGAACCATAAGGCGAAGCAGAGTGTGCCGTAGATCATGCGTGGCAATTGCTTCTCCAGCGAGGTCGGCAATTTTAACTGCGGTGCGCCCGTAAGAAGTGTCGAGA
>DOCI01000007.1:6570-8940 GCA_003503535.1 Planctomycetaceae bacterium | reverse complement strand
ATCGGAATGATGCTCAGAGGAATCGCCAATAGAAACGGCCCAAGGTTCCGAAGAACGAGGGGGATCGAATCGTACTCTTTCAAACCAACCGCACATCCGGCTGCTGCAATCAGCGTGATCATCGCCAGCGGATTTCGTCGACAGACATAATACATGCCAAGTAATCCAGCAATAAAAGTTGCTGTGTATCCCAGAGTAATACAGACAACATGTGTACTGAGCCAGAATTGCGTATCGAGTACGGCCTGCAGAACTGTAAAGGTATCACCATCACCTGCCAGTCCATGAGCGATCCAAAGCGATGCAAATCCGGCCACTGCAGCGACGACATTTCCGATACCCCGCTTGAAAATCCATTCACTGATCAGACCAAACAGCACGCCTGCCCAGCCAATGAAGACGGCTGAGGAATATAAATTCGTAACGGGTGGTCGTCCGGAAATCTGAATTCGCATCCAGATGGCCCAACTGTGCACTGCAAATGTGAGCAGGATCAAGCCCATCGCAGCGCGGTTTGCCGGTCGATCGATCTGAGGCAACATCCAACTGACGGCTGTCACAACGAAAGCGAAAATGTAAAGGAAACCGGGATAGAAAAACGGTGAGAAATTATTGAACCGTGCTTCATTGGCCAGTTTAGGCACGCTGACTTTCTCAATTTTATATTCATTGAGGAGCTTCTGATAATCCCGCACAGCCTGATTAAATGCCTGAGGATCCTGATCCTGGTACGCCAGAATGATTTCCGAGAACTTACCCGAAAACGGATTTGGTTCCGACTTGAATGCACCTGGATAAATTATGTCGCGTAAGAATGCCTTGGAATAGGTTTCCCACTGATCCCGCTTGAGATTCGCATCCTCTGGTCCCATGGCCTCGGGAACGGGAGGAATCAACAAGGGTGGCTGACGTTCATCCAGTCGTTTCGTTTGAGCGAGTGCGAACATGAATTGCTCAGTCACTTTATCGCTGGAGAGATCAATCGCTGGCGAAATGAATGAAAGCGTTACGAGATCGACTCGGCCGATTTTGTTTTCCAGTTCGAGCAATTTTCGTTGATAGATCGAGAGAGATTCCGGCGACTTGGCTTGCAGTTCCCGAGCTTCCCCAGCGGCCTTGGCCAGTTCCTGGATGTTCGGTTGAATTTCTGCCAGCGAAAACCGATGAGACTTTCGACGATCGAGTTTGAGTGTTGAAAGAATCTCGTCGTTATCGATGCGAATTACTGGGCGTTCAAGAGCTTTGCGTGAACCGGAAGCGAGTTCGAGCAGCCACTGCGTTCCGAGAATCGTCTCGGCTTTTTTGCCTTCATCATCGGACTTATCTTCACCGTCTTCGTATTCCGGTTCAGTACGTATTGTTTCACGGTTACTGAGAATTCGCAATGTGTTGCGAGCGAGGGTGTCGATCGGTTTGATTCGTCCATCATAAACGACGGGGATTTTTCCGAACTCATAATAGTTGAATTCATCAGCCGCAGAAGCCGGTACTTTCGAGAGTGAAACCAACCAATAGCCGCACAGAACCATCAATACGACTGCAGGGATATAATTAGTCACGAATCCGGTAGAACCGAAATGCTCGTCTTCTTCGCCAGCTTCGTTCATACCAGAGAGACGACCGGACGCGTAACGATTCAGGAATCGCAGCAAGGTCAGCGTGAACTGATACAACATCCCAATCGCCACAATCATGCAGGCGACATACGGAATCATCCAGCCTTCATTGGTGACGACTTGCAGGGTCGTCACTTCTTTATCCCCAAGCACCTGATATCCACTCTGGTAGAATGTTTCTCCTGCAAAACGCAGAGGATTATTCATCCAGATTTTGATGTGCCGATCTTCATTGCGAGTTTTATCGACCAGGCGAATTTCAGACGAGTAGTTCATTGGCGTTGATGTGCCAATGTAATCATCTTTGCGAACGTCGATCAGGTGTATTGAAAACGGTTTGTAGTTCTGTTTGAAACGCAGAGCCACTTCGTATTCTTTGTCGCCGATCTTAACCGTATCCCGACGATCGACCTGAGAGGCGAGAGCCGAAACGAGTAATGTATGAATTGTTTCGCCAGTTTTCTTATCGATCAAATCGATGTAGGCCCCAGCGTAATCGGCTGAGCTGTCCATGCCGGAAGAGGGCTTCATTGGTTCGATTGTATGCGTCAAACCAAATCCGAAGTCGGCTGGATTAACATCCTCTTTCGTGCGAGGCTTCAGATCCGCATTTTTGACGAACTCGCGAACTTTAATATCGAACGGCAATTGCTCACTGGAAATCGGCGTCTGTGCATCAACATTTTTGACCAGTAGTTTATCCGGGACAACAGTTTGCCGATCTTCTTTCGGATCGGAATGATCGATGACAGCC
>DOCI01000007.1:5682-6424 GCA_003503535.1 Planctomycetaceae bacterium | reverse complement strand
GGATATCTCGAACAAAATTCGTAGTCTCTCCCTCTGCAATCACCATATTGGCTTCATCATGCAGGGAGTAAACAACAACTTCGTTAGCCATCAACAACAGCACGCCGGCATGCAGCAGCACGATCCCGGCTCGCTTCTTAAACAGGAGCAGGCAGCCTCCCAATAAAACGCCACCCGCGACAGTCGCCTGAATCAATTGCCATAAAATACGCATGGCGGAATTATTCAGGCGGACCGATTCCCCACCCGCGATCAGAAACGAGGAGACACCCAACAGGATGAGTCCAATAACGGAATATGTGTAGAACTCAGCTCGTTTGGATTTGTCGTTCGCCTGGTAACTGGCTGCTATTCCGCACCCGATGGCGGGAACGAGCAAGCCGTAACAGAGCAGATTCCAGTAAGTCGAGAAATCCAGACCAGCCGTTTCGTAGACCGCTTCGCGAGCAGTCCCAAATTCAATCATTGCCCATGTGAGGATGACTCCCAGTGCCGTGACAATCAATCCCCATACCATGCGGGTTCCTTTAGCCTGCACTTTGAATCGCAAAGCATGAGCAGTCAGGAGATTGATCGCCATCAGGCCCCCAATCATCCAGCCACCGGGAAACCAGAAGCCCCCCGGAATGTTCTGCATATTGGGAACCCAGGTCTTCGGGAAGAAAACCTGGAAATCGATCCAGGCGACCCAGCAGCGGAAATAGCCGGCGACGACATCCCAGATATCTTTTTCAACCTGAGC
>DOCI01000007.1:5369-5604 GCA_003503535.1 Planctomycetaceae bacterium | reverse complement strand
CCCGCCAAAACCAGAAAGATGCCGCAGGCGAAGAGAAAGACGCTCAACTTGAGTGAGGCGAGTGGCTTGACGGCCTCACGAAATGCAGCGACACCCTCCGAGAATTGCGCCTCGTCGAGTGATGATGATCGAGTTTCCTGAACACTGGCCATGAGTCGTTCCCAGACTGGCTGATATCGATACGATGATCGATGAGAGTTATGAATTAGAGCAGGCGAGCCGTCGCAGTGATGCG
>DOCI01000007.1:1881-5152 GCA_003503535.1 Planctomycetaceae bacterium | reverse complement strand
GTCGCAGTGATGCGACGGGTACGTTCAATTGATTTCGATGTCGCAATATATTTGTTTAAACTCGAAGTATCTAACCCGCAGGGATCATGAAAATACCCGTGCCATTACTGGCACGGCTCGCCTGAGTCGATTAGGTTGTCAAACCTTTAATATTTACCTTGCAAACGGTGGTCGCCCCATTCCGCCTGAACTTTGTTCGCCAACAATATTGATGCTGTAAATCGCCTGCTCACCAGATTTTATTTTCGCAAGCTTGGCAGTGGGATCTTCTCCGGCAGCTTCAAGATCTGAAGTTGTAATTTCTCCCAACCCCAACTGACCATTCCAGCGATTGATATTAATCACGACATCGGTCGTAATATCTCCCGATGCTGGCAAAGCCGAAACCGTAAATTCCTGCGTGGCATCTCCGACTGGCACAACTAATGTCGCATAACGAAACTGATTGCCCGGCTGTTCCTGCCAGCCCTCCGGCAATGTCCACACCGGCTTTCCCTCATTATATGTTACCGAACTGACGAATTCAGCCAGTTGTGGGACAATTTGTCCAACGGATTCAACGGGACCAGTCATCTTGTAAAACCAGTTTTGATCGCCATTGGGTACAATCGCTGCATACATTCGAGCAGGCTTGGCTGCTGGTTCTGCTTGAGCTGGCAGAGTCATCGCCGGAGCGGTTCGCTCGGGACGTTCACTTTCTGCCAGATGATTCTCTGCATGCACATCTTCAGGTTTTGGCGTTGTATAAGAACTGATTTCCGCCTCGTTAGCGCATCCAATCATCAGTCCAAATAATAAAACCGTGGCGAGAGAGAGCAGAGAGAACATTTTCATCTCTGCAAATTGTGTGAAAAATACATTCACTGTGAAATAACCTCCAAATATTTTGTAATTTCCAGAATGGAGACGAAGCTGTTGTCGTCAAAGGCAGGACAATTCAGGAAGGATTGATGCATCCTATCGCCAAAAGACTGTCGAGAACAGCAATTTTACAGCGATATTTGCAAGTTTCGTCCGGTTTGATCAATTTCCTGTCAAATCGGCACTGGTTCTGCATACTAACCTCTTAATCTGCAATTTAATGAACGTCAATAAATTGCATTATGCACGTAAGTATTTGCTATACAAGGAGTTAAAATTTTATTCGCCTATTGTCGGATTTACAAGTTCCTCTTTTCATGGTTTGGAAATTGTAATAGTGTCCGCCAAGGCGATGTAAAGTCTACAAACCGGTGATGGATCATCGGCTTTACAGACTCTGATGAAAATCAGCCCTGGAAATTTTTTCAGAACAGGTTTTCATCAGCGATTGAATTTTTCGAAACGACGTAACCATCGCTGTCGATTCGATGCAAACTTACCAGTCTGCCGCTCCTGGCGAATGGATTCCCGGAGAAATCTATGAAATATACTGCCCGTCCGATCATTTTCTCGATCGCCGTCCTGTCTGCTCTCGCAATTGCCAATCAGGCTCATGCTCAAAAAGCAGTTCTGTACGATTTCACCGCCACGTGGTGCGGTCCCTGTCAGCAAATGAGTCCCATTGTTCACAAGCTGGAACGAGAGGGATTTCCGATCCAAAAGGTCGATATTGACCAGAATCCGAATCTGGCTCGTCAATACTCTGTCACTTCCATTCCGGCTTTTGTGCTGGTTGTTGATGGCCGTGAAGTTGGTCGAGAAGTCGGACGCACTTCAGAACATCAACTGCGACGCATGCTCGCTTCCATTCCTCAGGAAAAACCAGCTGCTCAACAGTCGATGATTGCCTCCAATTCTGCTCAACAGGGAAGCGGACTGCAATCACAATCACGCGGGAATACGGGTTATGAACAACCTAATCTTGGTCAACCAGGAGCTTTCCCGAACATGAATCCACAGCCACCACAACAGACAATGGCTGCTCAAACTCAAACTCAAACTCCTGCAGTCTTAAACTCTCCTCAACCTTTTCCGGATATGAATACCACTCAACCTGTCGCCCACTCGGCTGTGGTAGCCTCAAATACTCAGAACAATCCCGTCATTCGTGCTCAATTCGATGAACGAACGAACGTCACCAGTCCGACACCCCATGTCAACTCCGCTGCTGCCAATGTTCGCTTAAGAATTCGCGACGAAAAGGGCATCAACTACGGTTCCGGCACAGTCATCGAGTCAAAGCCCGGCCTCACTTATGTATTAACATGCGGCCACATTTTCCGCTCTCTTTCCGAATCTTCCAAAGTCGATATCGATATTTTTGTCGACGATCGCTTCGAAAGCTTCGTCGGCAAAGTCGAGAAGTACGATCTTGACGCTGATGTCGGTTTGGTTTCACTGCGCACTGACGGAGTTCTTCCTGTCGCAAAACTTGCCAATGCCCCCACTTCACTGAAACAGGGACAAAACGTGATCAGTGTTGGATGCAGTGGCGGTCAGAACCCGACCGTCGAAAATCTGCAGGTCACATCCCTGAACCGTTACACCGGCCCAGACAACATCGAATGCACTGGAGTTCCCGTACAGGGACGCTCTGGCGGCGGATTGTTCAACGAAAACAATGAAATCGTAGGCGTCTGTATTGCAGCTGATCCTAAAGAAAAACGAGGTCTGTACTGCGGTTTGAATCCCGTTGTGGAACTGCTCGAAGGTTGCGGACTGACTCATATTATTCGTCGTAATAATGCGACCGGTGAAAATCAAATTCTGGTCGAAACGAATGCCAATCAACCCAACGACCCCGCTGCAGCTTTTCTTTCCAGTAACTCGACTGACCAGGCATTCGCAAACACGATGGCTTCCAGCAATAACGCTTTTGCCAACAATGGCGGAAACGGTTCCGTCAGTGCACCAGCAATCGACCCCCAACACACAAACCAAATGCTGCAGACTTTGAACAATGCTGAAGGCGCAAAGCTGACGATCATCATCGAAAAGCCAAATGCCCCCGGTCAAACTCAGGTTGTCATCATCCCAGCAGCCACCGCCCGCCTGCTGGCTGATCTGACTGGAGAAATTAGCCCGTCACAATCTGTCGCCACAAATCGTCCACTCTCAATGGAACCCCCTGTCACCCGACCAGTCGGCTTCACCGCAACCATGCCCGCTGTTCCCGTGACGCGTCAACTCCGCGAAGAAGACCGCTCAGAAACGCTGCCAACAGAGTACTCAGTCGCACAACCTTATCGCCGACTTCGATAAGTGGTGGCGGGGGCGATCTCGCAGAGAAGCCCCCGAATCACTGAACTTCCGGGGGCTTCCGCATATGCGGAGCGCCCCCGCCACCCAG
>DOCI01000007.1:1031-1778 GCA_003503535.1 Planctomycetaceae bacterium | reverse complement strand
CGGAGCGCCCCCGCCACCCAGAATTTTATGACCTGACCATGGTTTATCCCCTGATTTCAAAGTGCGAACAGGCGGGTTAAGTCAGAAACTCTGGAAAATATTTGCCTTTTCTGCCGATTTTGCCGATAATCCGGATAGACAGCTGTTCGGAATCACATTGCGTGGATGGACTCAGTTGATATAAATGCACTGAACAGGCTGATGATCTCAGGATAGACAGTATTCGCTTGCCAAAGACACGGAGGAAACGCAGTGCCAATTTTTGAAGACAATTCGCTTACGATCGGACGGACACCACTCGTCAAAATCAACCGACTGACCGAAGGTCTCGGAGCCACAGTTCTGGCGAAAATTGAAGGTCGCAACCCCGCTTACAGCGTAAAGTGCCGTATTGGTGCGAACATGATTTGGGAAGCCGAGCAATCCGGCAAGCTCAAACCCGGCATGAAAGTCGTTGAACCAACCAGTGGAAACACCGGAATTGCTCTCGCATTTGTCTGTGCAGCTCGCGGCTACGATTTGACTCTCTGCATGCCAGACACGATGTCCGTTGAACGCCGGATGATGCTGCGTGCCTTCGGTGCAAATCTGCATCTCACTCCCGGAGCAGACGGCATGAAAGGTGCGATTAATACAGCGACCGAAATCGCCGAAAATCCAGAATACTTCATGCCGCAACAGTTCAAGAATCCGGCCAATCCTGCCATTCACTTCAAAACAACAGGGCCGGAAATCTGGGAAGATACC
>DOCI01000007.1:348-885 GCA_003503535.1 Planctomycetaceae bacterium | reverse complement strand
CGATCGCCGTCGAACCAACGGGAAGTCCAGTCCTCTCGGGCGGCTCTCCCGGCAAACACAAAATTCAGGGAATTGGAGCCGGCTTCATTCCCGATGTCCTCGACATGTCGCTCATCGATGAAGTCGTTCAGGTGACCGATGAAGAGTCTCTGGAAATGGCTCCCCGGGTAGCCACCGAAGAAGGCATTATCTGCGGCATCAGCTGTGGAGCCGCCATGGCAGCCGCACTGAAAGTCGCTGCCCGTCCAGAATCCAAAGGCAAAACCATCGTCGTCGTCCTACCCGACTCCGGCGAACGCTACCTCTCGACCCCAATGTTCGACTTCGCCCGCGAATAAGAACATTCAGCTCGAAATAATACGAAAATAGGGACAGTTCGATTCAGAACTGTCCCTTTTTTTAACTAATATTTGTCTCCAATGTGGACAATATATTGCACAAACAATCATTACCCGAAGCGTAAGCCAGGGGACGGCGTTCAATCAACAATAGAGTTAAACTCATACCCACAAATCGGATAGCCCAGATAGCTCCGCT
>DOCI01000007.1:0-193 GCA_003503535.1 Planctomycetaceae bacterium | reverse complement strand
GTAGGTCAGGCTGTGCCTGACATAATCGACTGAATCCTCGAGCAACACGTCGCTAACCCAACCGACCTTTCAAATTCAAACCCCCGCCTTCTTAGACAACTTATCCAACGGCATACGCACATCTTTAAGCAATTGCGTAATCACATCATCCGTTGAAATCCCTTCACTGTCCGCCTGAAACGTCGTCACAATA
>DOCI01000105.1:68406-68772 GCA_003503535.1 Planctomycetaceae bacterium | reverse complement strand
ATCGCGCTATTTCAAATTAGAAAACGTATGAGAGCGACATTTAAAGCTTGACAGAGCACTACTTTCTCACGAACCGTTCTGTTTCGAACGCTTAGGGACCGAAACATGCACTCGGTAAAACGATTCTCCCAGAACCTGATTAAGTTCCTCACGCATTGAATTCGTCACGGTCACGGTCAGCGTCGGTGAAGACATGGTTGTGCGTGTCATATATTCATGATTTTGTTCGTCGGGAGTTTCCACCACAATGACCACACTTGTGTTGCCGGGTGAACGCTCCAGAATGCGACGGACCTGCTGCATGTCGGCTGGGGTGTGAAAGCCGTGCTGGAATTTGAGGGCCAGATGCTGCGTGTTCTGCTTTGA
>DOCI01000105.1:46256-68345 GCA_003503535.1 Planctomycetaceae bacterium | reverse complement strand
TTTTCGGCTGCCTCAATCGTCATCAGTTTATTGATGATGATATTCGGCTCGCGACCACGCCGATCGACCCGTCCGGCAATGATGCAGATTTCTTCGGCGACGACCATCTCTTGGTATCGTGAGTAATCATCCGGCCACATAATACAGCGAACCACGCCGTGAGCATCTTCGAGATCGAAGTTCACATACCGGCTGTTTCCATTGCGGGACGGATTTTTCGTCGTCGCTTTTTTAATCGCAGAGATCATTCCTCCAATCAGCACTTCAGTTCCGTCATCGATTTCCGCCAGGTCAGACGTATTATGTGAGCAGAGTGGGGCCAGTTGATCGGCGTATTCAGTCAGCGGATGAGAGGTCAGATAAAACCCATAAACTTCTTTCTCGAAGTTCAGTTTCTGACTGTGCGTCCAGTCGGGAGCGTCTGGAATGCTGGCTTCCAATGCTTCTTCCTCAGCAGCGGCAGAAGCTCCTCCGCCGAACAGACTCTTTTGGCCACGGGCTTTATCGCGATGTTTCCTTGCAGCCATCTGCATCGCCATTTCGATGCACATCGTATGCTGCTCACGGTTTGGTCCGAAGCTGTCGAGAGCCCCGCCTCGGATCAGTGTTTCGAGCACTCCCTTCGTAAGGGCTTTCGGGTCAACCCGTTCGCACAAATCGAAAATGTTTTTGAATGGTCCGTTCGCTTCCCGCTCTTTGACGATTTCGCCAACTGCACCTTCGCCAACACCCTTTATGGCTCCCATGCCGAAGGCGACGGTTTCGCCGACAACTTTGAATTCGACGTCCGACATATTCAAATCGGGGGGCATGATTTCGATTTTCATACGCCGGCAATCGTCGGTATGCTCGGCCATTCGCTCGGAACTTTCCATACCGCAGGAAAGTAGAGCCGCCATGAACTCTTTGGGGTAGTGAGCTTTCAGGTAAGCCGTCTGATAGGCAATCGCTCCATAAGCAGTACTGTGTGATTTGTTGAAACCGTAGCCAGCGAACTTCTCAATCAACTCCCAAAGTTCCTGGGCCATTTCTTTGGTCATGTCCCGTTCCTGGGCACCCTCGATGAACTTTTCATGATTGACCGAAATGATTTCGAGCTTCTTCTTACTGATCGCCTTAATACAGCGATACGCAGCAGAAAGTTCGATGCCTCCGACGCGGTTCAAAATCCGCATCACCTGTTCCTGGTAAACCATCACGCCGTAAGTCTCGGCGAGCACTTCATCGACCAGGGGATGCACTTTCGGCACCGGCTGACGTCCATGCTTCACCTCAACATACGTCATCACCATGCCCCCTTCGAGAGGACCAGGTCGATACAGAGCCGAGGTCGCAATGATGTCGGCAAACTTATCCGGCTTCATCTTCGTGAGCAGATCCCGCATACCGCCCGATTCGAGCTGAAAGATGCCCTTCGTCTCACCACGCTGTAAGAGGGCGAACGTTTCCTTGTCATCCAGCGGAAAATCGATGGGTCGCATGTCGAAGTCGGGATAGTTTTTTTGCACATTGTGGACCGCTTTGTCGAGAATGGACAGATTTCGTAGACCCAGGAAATCCATCTTGAGCAGACCAGCGGTTTCGACATCGGTCCACTGCGTGATGATATCCGTCTTGCCGGTGATGCGTTGTAGCGGGATATATTCATCGAGCGGCTTGTCACCAATCACCACACCAGCCGCATGAGTTCCGACGTTACGGGCGAGTCCTTCGAGGGCAATCGCGAAGTCAATCATCTCGCGGATCATGCGATCCTGTTCATACTGCTCTCTCAGCTCAGCCGTTGAAGCGAGTGCATCTTTGAGTTTAATTCCCAATTGCTCGGGAATCATTTTTGCGATTTCATTCACCCGGTGCAGCGGCACATCCAATGCACGGCCGACATCGCGGAGAGCCGCTTTGGCCTTCAGTGTTCCGAATGTGCCAATCTGAGCAACGCTGTCCTCACCATATTTTTCTTTGACGAAATCGATCACCCACTGTCGGCGGTCGCGGCAGAAGTCGATATCGATATCGGGCGCTTCCGAACGACTCGGATCGAGAAATCGTTCAAACAGCAAGTCGTATTCAATTGGGCAGACATCACTCAACCCGAGTAGATAGGCCACAATCGCCCCACAGGCGGAACCTCGCGCAGTACATGGGATTCCTTTTTCACGAGCAAAGCGGGCGAAGTCCCAGACGATCAGGAAGTAACTGCTGTAACCCATCTTCTCGATGACGCCAAGTTCCGTTTCCAGTCGATCGAGAAAGACCTGATCCGGATTATCGCCGTACCGCCATTGAATCCCCTTCATGCAGAGCTCACGCAGATACGTGACATCCGTCTTCCCCGGCGGCGGCTCGAAGACCGGGAAGTGGCGGGCCGTTAAATCGAGCTGGATATCGCAGCGATCTGCAATTTCCTGACTGCGGGAAACGGCATCCGGGCAATGCGGAAACGCCTTGTACATTTCTTCGGGAGTTCGCAAGTGAAACTCGCAACTGTCGAGCTTCATACGACGTTCATTCTGCATGGTGGTGCGTGTATTCACACACAACAGAATTTCGTGAGAGGGTGCGTCCCCCTGATTGAGATAGTGAGCATCGTTCGTGGCGACGAGCGGAAAACCAAACTGATTCGCCAGATCGATCGTGCGATCCATGCAGTCTTTTTGAATCTGGACTCCGGAATCCTGAATCTCCAGGTAAACGCGGTCGCCGAAGACTTTCTCGTACCAGCGAATTAACGATTCCGCCTGCTCATTATTATCGGTCAGTAAGTAGTGAGACAATTCACTCGAAGCACAGCCCGACAGGCAGATGATTCCCTCGTTGTATTTTTCGAGCAGTTCCTTATCGATACGCGGCTTGTAGTAAAACCCTTCAAGGTAGGCAGCCGAGGCGAGTTTGATCAGGTTGTGGAAACCAACTTTATTCTGAGCGAGCAATGTCAGATGAAAACTCGCCTCTTTCATGCGGCTGGCACTGCGGTCGGTTCGTTTTCCGGGCGCGATGTAGGCTTCATAGCCAATGATCGGATTGACGTCGGCTCCACGGCATTTCTGATAGAATTCGAGTGCTCCGAACAGGTTGCCGTGATCGGTAATCGCCAGTGAGTTCATCCCATTGGCTTTCACCTTTTCCAGCATGGCCGGAATGCGATTGGCACCATCGAGCAAACTGTAATGACTGTGGCAGTGCAGGTGAGCAAACGGACGGGTTTCAGCAGAAAGATCGATCATTGTCATCCTCGACAAGCCATGTGGTCCATCATCAGTTCCGGGAGATCCAGCAGAACTGAGAGAGTTTTGTGTGGAATCGAATTCTACCCGATTTGAAACCGGGTTTCCATCAGCGAAACCAGATGTGTAACAAATCTTATTCTTGAGGGTGCCATACGAAGAAAGCCGGGATGACAAATGTCATCCCGGCCTTGATAAATCTCTTGATGCAGTACAGATCAGGCGCAAGTTCTTACTGGGCCATCTATGTAGAGAAATGCGACGGCATCAGGGAGAACAGTATGCTGTTAGAATTCGCCAACCACTTCGCCACCCGATTTTGAGCCGAGGGAACCCCAGACGCCGTAAGGGCTGGGTCCACCGGAGGCTTGATCGGGAGCATCGACTGGCAAACCGTTAGTGTCGATGTTTTCACTGATGAAGCGGACAGAACCATCGCCCATCAAACATTGCACACCCCCTTTATGCCAGCTGGAGGGTGAGAGGATGGAGTTGGTGGCATCGGCATTGGCGTTCGTGCCTTCTGAACAGCTGGTGGAATTCGGCGGCAGAATTGTTGTGAAACCGTTTCGTTCGGCCTGACCATCCCAGAGAGATCGTCCGTGCTTGGCTTTAACACTGGCTGTGGCGACATAGCCACTTCCGTTCTGGAAGGCCAGACATTGACTTGGGTTTTCGTTGGTACCACTGCCCAAACCGACAGCGTTCATTGCAATCCCCTGAGTGACACGAAGTCCTGAGCTTGTGCCCAGGGCGGCATCGAATGCCAGGTGTTCGCTCATCATGATTGTGTTACTCAGTCCATCGGTCACATCCCGGAATTGAGTTTTGCTGCGGTAGCCGAACATTCCACGAACAGTTGTGGCACTGATTGTATTGTTCGGAGAGTCGCCAATACAAAAGACATAGTTGTGAGCTTTCACATCTGTGCTTCGAGAACCGTCGGACGGGCACAGGAAGGTCGCGATGACCACGTCCCAGGCTGGCCAGCTTTCGTAGGCAGCCGGTCCATTGGGAGAGATCGGGATTGTCGCATCTCCAGCTTTAATAACGTCATACAAAGGACCCTGTTCCACATAGGGAAGCAGGGAAAAGAATGCACTCATTCGGTTGCAGTTTCCGTTATAGCGAGTCCCCAAAGTGGTCGTACCGCTCGTGCAGGCTCCAGTGCCATGTTTTCGGGGAGGCAGGACATTGAATACATCGTGGTAATTGTGGAGCGCCAGTCCCAACTGCTTGAGATTGTTTTTGCAGGCAGAGCGACGAGCTGCTTCGCGGGCCTGCTGGACAGCTGGTAACAGCAGTGCAACCAGAATGGCAATGATTGCGATAACAACCAGCAATTCAATCAGAGTGAAAGCATTCCGGTCATTCGACCGAGGCAACGGTGTCAGCATTGTTCTCTCCTGAGGGAAGAAAAAATGAAACGATGGATTTTGAGCCCGAAACATACGGACTACTGGAAGCAACTGAATAACTTAAACAGCGGTAAGCAGCAGAAATGTGTAATGACCTGCGGAGAGGCTTCAGGAAGGGACACAGATGTACTGGTCGATGCAACTATGTGGTGGCAGGTGATTGCTGTGGCAGGAGATCCAAAATGGATTCGCAAAATTTTAGAAACAGACAGATCAACAATCAAGTATCCATTTCATAGAATATGCTTCATGATCGATAAATTGTCTCTTGATCGGTATATGAATTTATTAAACACACCATTCTGAATTTAACACGGCGTTCTAAAAAAAGTCTCGTTTGAATTTCAAGAGATTCATTCCTGACTATGCACACAGCATTCAAACTGAAACTGAACATATATCCATTTCATTTCGTATTGCATTGGACAGACTCATTACGTGCACAATCGTTGCGAACGGAAAACCTGCCCCCTCTTTTCCAGGTTATTACAACTCAAATTTGACTTTCGTTGCGTGACGTGGGTAGGATGAACCGAGATTATCATTTATGCGTCTGGACTGATCGGTCCACCTCTATGTCTTCGGAATGATTTTTCGCAGAGTCTCGACAGAAAAGTACAACAATGATTTCAAATCTCGGTCGTATCATGGCTGTCCTGACCGCGATGTTTTCCGTGGCGTTCATGGCATTTGCCGTCTCCCGCTGGATGACTGTTCCAGACTGGGCGAGCGAAGCTCGGGATCTGGAAGGATTTGTGCTGACACGAACCGAAGGGGAAACCCCAAGTTGGTCGGCTTCAACCCGACGTACCCAGGAATCAGTCGCCACATCGACTAATATGGCTGAAGTACTCGAAAAAATGTATCAGCGAGCCAAAGCAGATGTAGATCAACAAATTCAGGAATATGAAATGGAGATTCCGGAATTAGAACAGGAATTGGCTGATTCCCGGGAAGCGAGTGAAGCGGATAGTCTAGCCGTAAAAGTGCGATCAGACGCATTAATTGCTCGTCTGACCGAAATGGATGATGAAGTCAATCGGCTGACCGCAGAAATGGAACGCGAAAAAGCAGAGGCTCAAAAGATTCAGGAAGAACGGGAACGCCGTCGGAGCGATGTCTTCCGAATTCGGGAGCAACTTGGCGAAATCGAAGCCGACTCATTCCGGGCGAAGCAATTGCAGGAGCAATTGACAGATATGATTCGGCGGACAAAAGGGAGTGTCGTGAAATTACAGTCTCGAAACCGTCAACTGCAGGAATCCGTAAATTAGGTATAATTTAACGGCAATGCTTACGAATCCGTTTTCAAGCATGCAGTAAACTAGAGTTCCGTGAGAGTTTATTACGATTGAATACAACAGAACAGCGCAAATTAATAATTGAGTCAAAGCTGATTTACCATTTGGTGTTCCATTCAAGTAAAGTTTGAAGGAATCGGCTTGAGTCCATTTGATCCGAATCCAATAAATCGTCAAGTTTCACGCTGGTTTCCAGCGAACGCGGAGTTATCGCGATGTCATTAATCGGCAAGTTTTTCGTTGTCATGCAGATTTTGCTGTCCGTAACCTTTATGGGTTTTGCGGCAACTGTGTTTACATACCAGGCCGACTGGAAAGGAAAAGCAGAAGCTGAGCAAAAGGCAAAACAGCAGGTGCAAACGGAAAAAGACAATCTGCAGGCGGAATTTGACAAATACAAAGCTGACACGACTTCGACCATCGCAGCAGCTGAAGATCGTGCTGAGCGGGCTGAATCGGCCAACTCCGCACTTCAGTTGAATTTGACCGATGCGAAAATGGAAGAAGAACGTCTGGCCAATGCTCTGCAATCGCAGACGGCTCTGGTCAAAATTGCAGAGGATGAAGCGGAATCTCGTCGAACAGAAGCAATGGCCCAGCGAGTTGTGAACAAAGAGTTGCACGAAAAATTGACTGGTCGAATCGAGAAAGCACTCGAATCAGAAGATAAACTCTATAATTTGCGAATTGAGAAAGATAATCTCGTCAGCAAAAATAAAGAATTGATCAACCAGCAGGCCTTCCTGGAAAAAGTGGTTCGCAATAATAACCTCGAAACGGATCCGCGGATTTACAATGCACAAAACGAGCCCCCTCCAATTGTTGAAGGGCTGGTTGTCAACGCCGCTGTCGATGACCGGGGTGCTGTTGATCTGGTGGAAGTCTCTCTCGGCAGTGATGATGGACTTGTGAAAGGCCATCGTCTTGAAGTCTGGCGATCAGGCCTGCAAGATGGAGATGAAGCAAAATACCTCGGCCAGATCGAACTGGTCTATGTAGACAGTGACCATGCGGTCGGGAAAGTTGTTCAGAAAGCTAAAAACGGAATCATCAAGAGAGGCGACAATGTCACGAGCAAGCTCTAATCGCGGACCGAAACCGGCTCCCCAACTCGATGTCTATGTCGCATTGATGATGATGTCGACAGGCTGCCTGATTGCAGGTATCGTTTTTCTGGTACTGGCTTTAGGACAATACACATAATATCGGCACGGATTTGAGCCCGTCGAGGCTGCCAAATTGATTCATAAGAGATCATCTCTCGTCTCGGTCGCTCGTTATTTCATTTTGAAATGACGAGCGGCTTTTTTTAATGACATCCCTTTCGATCATATTTTTATGTCGCTATGCCGGGGTATTTATTGCCCAACGGAACCCCAGCAGCCCCTATTTCTCTCATCCACCCTATCCATCCAGCATTAACTGCAATAGCCACGGGTTTTCCCTTAGAATTGCCAGAGATGCAATTCTGGATTGGATCAGCGAGGGAAATTTGCCGAAATTTAATAATGGTAAAGTTTGCGATTTTGCAACTGATGAACTGTTTTTTAAGAAATTCGTCAACAGCCCCTATTATTTGATCAGCACAGGAACGGAGTCGCTCCTATGGATGAGCCCAACACGCAAATCCAGATACAACTTGTTATCACTCACGAAGGTGATCTTCTTGGAGAAGACAATCCTCAAAATCACGAAATTGTCCGTCGTATCCATGCCTGCATGAATGCCTGCGAAGGGATTTCCACGGAAGAACTGGAACAAGGTATCATCCAGGATATGTGCAGAGTGATGGCACAGGTTGTTCCGTTACTCAATAATCAAAACGAAATTGCCAAAAAGGCAAGTTAATCGATTTCAGCCCGTGACGTGATAAACAACGATCATGGTTGTTCGTCTTTGATCAGGATGATGTCTTCAATCACCAGCACATCCATATCAGTGCTCATGAAACATTGGAATGCCTCCTCAGGAGTGCAAACCATTGGCTCCCCGCGGACATTGAAGCTTGTGTTGATCAGCACGGGGCAACCGGTCAGCTGGTGAAAGGCCGAAAGCAGTTTCGCGAAGCGGGGATTGCGATCCGTATCAACCATCTGCAATCTGGCAGAATGATCGACATGCGTGACCGCAGGCAATTGGAAGGAACTTTGCTTCGGATGAACTGCTGTTGTGTGATCATCAATAAACCGAGGCTGAACCTGAGTGACGAATTGCATGTAAGAACTGGATTGCCCTGACTTGAGCTTGAAATAGTCACCTGCAAATTCTTCCAAAACAGCTGGTGCAAATGGTCGGAAGGATTCCCGAAATTTGATGGATTGATTGATTCGACTTTGCATTTCTGCTCTTCTCGGATCACCGAGAATACTTCTACATCCGAGTGCACGCGGTCCGTATTCCATTCGCCCCTGCATCCAGCCGACAATTTTCCCGTCAGCTAGCAATGCGGCCGCTTTATTCAATAACTCCGATTCAGAAATCTCTTTGAAATTAGCTCCCAGCGATTGTAATTTCTCTGCAGCGTTCGCTGTTGAGTAAGCAGGTCCGAGCAGGCATCCTTTCATGGCATCTGGGAGAACAGGTTTTCTTGATTCATTCATCAGTTGATACCAGAGGAACAATGCTGTTCCCAAGGCTCCTCCAGCATCCCCGGCTGCGGGTTGAATCCAGATTTTGTCGAATGGTCCTTCTCTTAATATTCGACCGTTCGCCACGCAGTTCAAAGCGACTCCGCCCGCCAGACAGAGATTCTTCATGCCTGTCATCTTATGGAGATGTTGAACCATCTTCAGCAGGATCTCTTCGGTCACCAGCTGAATGGAAGCAGCCATGTCCATGTCATGCTGCTTCAATTCAGATTCCGGCTGACGGCGAGTGTGACCGAAGAGACGATCAAAATGACGGGACGTCATCGTCAATCCCTGACAATATTGAAAGTACTTCATATCGAGGCGAAAAGATCCATCCGGTTTAAGATCAATGAGGTGCTTTCGAATCAAATCGGCATAAACTGGCTCTCCATAAGGAGCCAGTCCCATCAATTTATACTCGTCGGAATCGACATTGAAGCCGCAATAATAGGTAAACGCGGAATACAGCAGGCCCAGTGAATGGGGAAAGCGAAGTTCGTGTGTCAGATCGATTCGATTTCCTCGACCGACTCCGGAAGTAGCCGTCGACCATTCCCCTACTCCATCTACCGTCAAGACTGCAGCTTCGTCAAATGGCGACGGGAAGAATGCGCTGGCGGCATGGGATTGATGATGCCCAGTGAAGATGATCTGTTTTCGATAGCTCCCCTTCAATTCCCTGCGAATGATTCGGGGCAAATGAAGTTTCTGCTTCAACCACTGAGGCATTGACTTGGCAAAAGAGCGAAAACCGGCTGGGGAAAAAGAGACGTAAGTTTGCAGGAGCCGATCAAATTTCAAGAGAGGCTTTTCGTAGAAGCCGACATAATCGAGTTGAGTCGTTGTCAGCCCGGCTTCTTCCAGGCAGTAAGCTAATGCTTGTCTCGGGAAATGGTGATCGTGCTTGATTCGGCTGAATCGCTCCTCCTGGGCAGCTGCCACGATTTCACCATCAACAACCACTACGGCTGCTGAATCGTGAAAGAAACCTGAAAGCCCGAGGATTGCTGTCATTCCGAGTTATTTTTCATGAGTATCAATAAAGACTGAAGTCAGCTTATCCAATTCTCTGCCCGACTTCGACTGAGACTCATTGAATCGATGACACTCTCTACTTGAATGAAGTTCTCTTTAACGCATGAAAGGGATCGGGCAGTCGGAATGAATCGCTGCGAAATAAGGTGAGCATTCAACACAATACATCGACGAGTAATCTGGACACATCAGAACTGTACATAACAATCTGCGATCGTGAACCTGCAATATTCCTGAGCAGAGATGCAATTTTTTCAGCAGTCAAAATCAATCACGACCATTGTCGTCTCATCATCATATTCACGCGCATTATTCCGTCGGTGATAACTAAATGAATTGTTCATTGGTGAACTATTCATTATCTTTCGCAATCGTGAATCTTATCGTCTAATCATTTCCTATTTTTATGAATTCTTCTCAAGTTAAGCAGATCGAGTATGTTTTGGTATTCTGCTTGCTACTTGCCAATAAATATACCTAACCGCTGGCAAATTCCTACCTGAAATCCAATTAACGGATCGTTTCCCCCTGATCTCCGACTGACTGAATATTCGTAATGAAATGGTTGACGCCGTTTCTGACATCATACTTATATCGAGGAAAAACAATGACATTAAAACGAAATGCGTTCACTTTGATTGAGCTACTTGTTGTTATCGCGATCATCGCGATATTGGTTGCTTTACTGCTACCAGCCGTACAACAGGCCCGTGAAGCCGCCCGGCGATCCAGCTGCAAAAATAATTTAAAGCAGATTGGACTGGCGTTGCACAACTATCACGATGTGCACGGCTGTTTCCCGATTGCCAGTTATCGACAGCCAGCCGGGCACAGTTCTGCATCCTGGCTCGTACGTATACTGCCGATGCTGGAACAGGGAGCCGCATACGATCAATTGACATTCAACGGCTCCGACTTTGGCGGTGAATTAGGAGTCGATGAAAACTGGGACACACTCAGCAAGTTGCGAGCGCCTACAATCATTTGCCCATCATCGCCGATGCCGGAAACAGTCTCCAGGGACATTTCAACCAAACCTACAAAAACGACCTATCCAGCAGCGCCCAACAACTATGTCGTTCAAACATCAAACTATGTTGGAATTTCAGGGGCATTTAATGCAATCGACCCTTCAACTGGAACGCTCAGTGGTACTCCATCATCTTTCTACTGGACTGGATATGGTGGGATGACGGCGACCGGGATTATCGTCCCTGCTGGACATGCAGACTCCAAAGTCCGTTTCCGACATGTGACCGATGGAACAAGTAACACTATGGCTGTGGCAGAACAGTCTGGGTATTACATCAATGGTTCAGGAATTGAAGAAGATCGTCGATCTTCAAATACCTGGGGTGGCGCGTGGGGTGGCGATACAAGTGGCTGGACTGGAAGTCCAACCGCCTACTGGTCTAATGCGACGACCATTCGCTACGAAATTAATCAAGCTGATCTCCCATGGTGGGCTGTTGTTGAAGGGGCACCGAATGCACCGCTCACCTCTGCTCACGATGGGGGAATGCAAATTGTCATGACGGATGGTTCTGTTCGTTTTGTCAGTGAAAACATTAACTTTACTACTCTGGTTGGGCTTTGCCATCGCAACGACAATCATGTCTTGGGTGAGTTGTAAATTTCTCTTGAGCAATGAGGGGCGGTCGAATGATCGTCTCTCATTTTTGAATTGAATATTCTCTATTTGAACTGAATAAAAACGATGAAACATACACGACTTCAATTCTTGTGTTTGATGTCTACACTCCTGATGATACTCGGCTGTGGTGAGGGAACAGATCAGTTACCACTGGCCAGTGTTTCTGGAGTGCTTATGAAGAATGGAACTCCGGTTCCGAATGCAGAAATTCGCTTCAAACCGAAATCGGTCAAAGCGAGAATGTCTCAGGCAATAACCGACGAGAATGGTGTGTTTGAACTGCAATATTCTCAAACCGACAAAGGGGCAGTAGTTGGTGAGCATGATGTGATGGTTACCATTTATGGAAAACGAGGCCCATCGGAAATCGAAGGTCAACCGGGGCCCCCCTTGCAACCCCCTAAGGAATATGTCCTGGGAATAAAGACCATTCCGGAAGAAGGTGCTGAAAACCTCACTCTGGAAGTACCTTCCAGATCATAGGCTGAAAGCCCTGCGGGAGTGCGTCTGAAGATTTAAAACTCAACGATCTGCAAAGTTCGTTGAGTTTTTTTTTGAACCTGAGGCTTTGAACTCAGCCTCTTCCTGGCTACTTGAAATTCAAATCCGGGGCTCGTGGCAAATCCTGGAGATTGCTCAACCCGAAAATATCGAGGAAGCGGTCGGTAGTGCGATATTCGATAGTGCCGTCTTCTCGTTTTGCAGCAGAGACCAGTTCGCGACGAATTAATTGCCTCAGTGAAGACATCACGTTGGGACGGTCAATTGTTTCCAGATCTTCTTTGAGGAGAGGTTGTCGAAACGCAATGAATGAGAGGACTTCCAACGCATCGGGAGGCAATTTGACTTCGCGAGGTCCCAGGCCGAATGTGAAGTTTCGCTGGCGTTGGAACTCTGGCCGTAATGCCATTTGGTACCCCTCTTTGCCAAGAATGATTTCGTAGGGGCGTTTCTGAATCTGATAGCGTTTGTTGATGGTTTCGATATGAGTACGCACAGTATCGTCATGGCACTGATGACTGATAAAACCCGCCAGTTTTTTGGCAGAGAGCTTTTCTCCGCCGACAAAGAGTAACGCTTCAATAATCTGCTCGGCTGTCAGTTTTGGTTTGCGGAAAGTCCCCGTTGCGGATTCTTCTACGGCAGCATTCTCGACAGGAGCATCGCTTTCACCAACAAACGCCCCGGCTTCGGATTCAGTATTGAATTCAGGCCACAACTCCGGCGCAGGAGGCATCACTCCAGCTTCCTCGGAAGCTCGCAATGCCATCTGATAGGCTTCTTCGATCGCTGCTTCGCTGAAAACATCTTCCTGCGATGCTGCTTCTGAAGATTCGGGTTCCGTTTCCATTTCCATACCTGATTCAGCAGTCAATACGACACTCTGTCAGCAGGAATGGTGTCGGAATTACGATTTTGCGTCAAGAGGGATAGCCAGTGTCGAGTAGCCAGAGGATTTATAAAGGTTAGAGGTTAGAGTACTGAAAACAGGGCGGCTGGGGTCGGAGCGAAACGTAGTCCCCTGTGGCTCGAATCCGAAAGTGGTGGCATTGTCTCCGTGGCTTCCAACGCCCCGGCTTTCCGCTTTCCGACATCCGCTTTCAAAACTCTGGCCACCAGCCACTCGACACTGGCCATTATCTCGGTTTCAAAGGTAATCCCTGGAGTTGCCGGCGGAGGTGGGAGAGTCTGGAATCGAGTTCGGGGCTGTCGATCGCTTTTTTAACGAGAGCCTGACAGGCATGCATGACGGTGCTGTGGCTGCGGTTGCCGTAGAATTTTCCGATGTCGGCATAATTTGCCTGGATGAGATCGCGAGACAAGAGCATGGCGGTTTGTCGGGGAATCAACAGGCTACGTTCACGTGTGTCTGAACGAATTGCCTTGACGGTCACGCCAAATTCCCGAGCGACCGATTTTGCGATTTCAGACAATGTTGGCGATTGGCCAGTGTGTTGCAGTTCGAGAAAATTGTGAATGACATCTGGAGTCAGCTCTTTCTGCTCGATCTGATAAATCGCTTCGAGCTGCATAATGACTCCATAGAGTTCGCGCGGAGAGACAGGCAAACGGCTTGCCAGTAGCTCTGCCGATTGTGTCGAAAGGAAAAGCTCCCGTTCTTCGGCAAAGTGATGCAGCAGGCTGATGCGGCTATGTTGTTCGGGCAATTCAATCGTGGCTGTGATCCCGGCGTGACATCGGCTGATGAGTTTGGGCATCGATTGTTGAAATTCACCGACAGGTATCTGGCTGGTAAAAATCACACGTCCCCCGTGAGCCAGGACATCGTCAATCAGAACAATCAGCTTCTTCTGCAGCCAGGTTTGACGTTCGATAAAGTGGAGTTCTTCGCAAACCAGTAAATCGAGTTCTGCCAATTGTTCGAGCTGAGGAAGGGAAGCTCCTGAAGTGGCAGATTCCAGATTCAGGGATGCAAACTCATAAACGGGTAGACTCCGATAGCGAACATCTTCAAAGCGTTCGAGGAACTGAGTCATCGTATGATAGATCGCATGAGACTTCCCGGCACCTGACGGCCCCTGCAACATGACGAGGCGCGGCGTGAAGTCGGGATCGGGATTAAGAATGCGATCCAGAGCCGCCAGCGCGAACTGATTTTCCGGCAAACTCAACAGAGTATGCTCGAATTCGGCAGACATAATTTGTACGAACCAATTTTCCAGCCGTGGTGAAAAGGAATCTTCTGCGTGCATTAAACTGCATTTCCTCACTGTTCCGCAAGTTTTCCGAGGAAATCGCCAGTTTTGTTGTCCCCTGAAGTCTCTATTGTTCGCTTGACGAACAGAGAGACAAATTTTGATCGGAAGATTTTTAAACAGGATTCCTTTCCAATCAAAACAGTCCCGTTTTGATTTTTACAAAAAAAAGGGTAAGGAATTGTGGATTCATTCGTTGAATGATCGTTTAAAGACTCATGGTTACTGCCTTTCTCTGAAGTCAACTTCCCATGACTTCACACTCAAATAGCGGGCTTACGGAGTCTCATTATGTCACCCTGGAATCAGTCTGCGCGCTGCCAACGTCGTCGAAATACTATTGCACGAAACAATACCATTGAATCGTGCGAACAGCGCGTGCTTTTAAGTGGTAGTCCAATGATTGAAATCGCAAATATCGATGGCACGGGAAATAATCTGATCAATCCCGAACTCGGCAGTGTTGGCGAACAGTTACTGCGGTTGACCACACCTGAATATAGTGATGGTATTTCCAGCCTAGCTGGAGGTGAGCGAGCCAGTGCACGTGAAGTGAGTAATGCGGTAGTCAGTCAGACCGAATCCATCACGAATGATCGCCACCTGACCGATTACATCTGGATCTGGGGCCAGTTCATCGATCACGACATCGACCTGACAGATGGAGGGGAGCTGGGAGAACAGGCTAATATTGCAGTACCAACTGGAGATCCGTATTTTGACCCTGATGGTTCGGGAACTGAACTGATTGAATTAACTCGTTCCCAGTTTGATGAAACCACCGGAACCGACAGCGGTAACCCCCGTCAGCAAACCAATAGTATCACCGCGTTTCTGGATGGTTCGGTCATCTATGGTTCCGATGAAGAACGGGCGGCTGAGTTACGAACGTTTTCCGACGGAAAACTGAAAACCAGCGATGGCGATTTACTCCCTTTCAACGAAGCAGGCTTGCCGAATGCGGGTGGGACATCCGCCAGCTTGTTTCTGGCGGGAGATGTTCGTGCGAATGAAAATCTCGCTCTGACCTCCATACAAACAATCTGGGTCCGAGAGCACAATCGCATTGCCGACGAACTCGCTCAGCAACACCCCGACTGGAACGATGAAGAAATTTATCAGCAGGCACGCAGTATCGTAAGAGCTGAATTGCAAGCCATTACTTACAACGAATTCCTTCCCGCGTTACTTGGTCAAGGAGCGATTGATGACTATTCGGGTTACGATGCCAGTGTGAATCCTGGAATTGCCAATGTCTTCTCAACAGCTGCCTATCGTCTGGGACATAGCCTGCTATCACCAGAACTGTTGCGACTGAACAGCGATGGCAGTGTTGCCGATGAAGGAAACATCGCCTTACAGAATGCATTTTTCCGTACCGATCAATTGGTGGCAACCGGAATTGATTCCCTGCTGCAGGGAGCCGGAGCACAGCTTGCTCAGGAGTTGGATAATTTTGTCATCGATGATGTCCGTAATTTTCTGTTCGGCCCTCCGGGCTCGGGTGGATTCGACCTGGCCTCTTTGAATATTCAGCGGGGCCGCGACCACGGACTGGCGGATTACAATCAGACACGCGTCGATTTTGGCCTGAGTGCAGTGACCAGCTTTGAAGAGATTTCCTCCAATCCCGATGTCGTTGCCGCTTTGATGTCGGTTTACGATTCAGTAGACGAAATCGATGTCTGGGTGGGGATGCTGGCCGAGGATCATGTTTCGGGTTCGAGTGTTGGCGAGTTAATGCAAGTCGTGCTCGTTGATCAGTTCACTCGACTTCGTGATGGGGATCGCTTCTGGTATCAAAATCTACTCGGTGGTCAGGCTCTCAAGCGGGTTGAACAGACCACTCTGGCAGATGTCATTGAACGTAACTCGAATGTTGAAAATTTGCAGTCCAATGTATTCTATGATCCCTCAGTCCTGTATTTCAAAGTTCCCGACAACGGCCAGCAGTATTCGCTGCACGTGCGGGTCGATCGAGGCGATGTGGAAATCATGGATCGTTTTTCCCGAAGAGTGCTCGCCAGTCAATCTGCTGAAACCGTCGAACAGATTATTATCGTTGGCCGGGATGGTCAGCAGGATCGGATCTTTATCGATAATAGCGTGAACCAGAAACAGGTTGCCGATGGAGTTGTTGCCTGGGGGGGCCATGGGGTCGGCGACTCGCTCTCCGTCTCTGGGACAAAACGGAATGATCGTATTGAAATTCAATCCGATCAAGTCGAGGTAAATGGACAGAGTTTGAAGTATGCAGGCTTTGAGAAATTGAATGTCCTGGGCAGTAAAGGGAATGATCGCATTTCAGCTGGTGGCAGGGAATTGAATGTGACATTGAATATTTATGGCGGTCATGGCAATGATCATATTGTTGGCAGTGCTGGAAACGATCAACTCTTTGGTCAGAAAGGAAACGATCGAATTTTCGGGCTCGCCGGGAACGATCGGATCGATGGGGGAAGCGGAAATGACTTCCTGTCGGGGGGTGAAGGACATGACCGGATTAAAGGAGGTCCCGGAAACGATCGCATTCAACAGGATGATCGCAAACCCGCGAAAAAGAATCATCCCAATCCGAATATTGATCGAGTTGGTTCAGTCGTGCCATCGAATAATAATGTGATGAATAATGACACGAAGAATAAAGAGAAGAAAAGTCAAACGACCAGTTCCCAACAGCCTTCTTCACAAATGCTTGAGCGGTTTGAGAAACTGGGAGCGGCAATGTTGAAGAACCTGTTTCAACATACATAAACAGAAGAATCTGAACCAGGAATGAATCTCGGTAGGACAGGCAACCTGCTTGTCTTGCAAATGAATCACTTACGACAAAGCGAGTGTTCTCCATTGTGAGAGCACTCGCTTTTTTGATTTGTAACTGGAAGCAACAACACGACGAATTGTTACAACCGGTATCGCTTTGACTTTGGAGAGGCTGGAATTGAATCGAATCTACTCGACGGTAGATAGCGCGTGTGGTTTTTTGGCCACAAATCCAAAAATTTCCGACATGTCCGGAAAACTCGACCTATGTTTCCGATAGCGGTCTTCTCGTTTTGTTCATCAGACGAGACCTTCAGGAGAAGGAACGGATCGACGGGAGAAGCCGCATGGCATCAACCAATAAATACCCCCTCACGATATTGGCTGAAAGGTTCGAGACATGGATTGGCAATTTTTACTGGAAAACTGGCACGTCAAACTGGTTGCGGTCGTACTGATTGTCGCTGCCTGGATTGATGGCAAAGAATTACGCGTTCCCAACTGGATTACATTTCCGATGGTCCTGAGTGGTTTGATTTACTCCACTTATATGGCCGGCTGGATTGGCCTGGGGGATGGCTTGTGGGGTATGACTGTGGGTCTGCTTACACTGCTGCCATTGTATGCGGTTGGCGGAATGGGAGCTGGAGACGTCAAACTGATGGCTGGCATTGGTGCCTGGCTGGGTGCGACAGTGACCTGGTACGCGTTCTGCGTTTCCGTCATCGTGGGTGCGATTATGGCTGTGATTATGGTCCTGTACCGTCGCAGCTGGGAAAAACATTACAACAACTTCCTGATGATTGTGTTCGAGTTTTTCGTTGTCCGTAAGCCAAGCGAACTGTACAAAATCGCCTCCGAGCGAAAACCACAGATGCTGCTGCTGCCTTACGGAATTCCGATCTGCATCGGCTCAATCGCCTACTTCTTCTATGCCGGCATGATTTAATCCATTGGACCATTGCAAATGGTTTGTGCAGTCGCATGGGCATCAAACGGGAGTAAGACACTATGTTTGCTCCTGCCGAATATGGCAAATCATTATGAGAGAGAAGACTCATCGCAGGACAGGCATCTTGCCTGTCTTTCAAGCGAGTTGAAATTAACATGTTTGCGTCAAAAATTGGAGCTGACAGGCTGGAAGCCTGTCCTACGGGATGGATTCCGAGGAGAAGCCCCTGCACAAGTTAAAATGCGTGAATTGAGTAGCGGGGGATGTTCGGGTGATTCATGACGGCCCATCGGATATCCGTCACGACCAATCGAGTTAATACATCCGTCATAAAGTGAAGAGTTTTACAATCGACTGCCGATGAAGAGACACAGCGGACTCCGTTTCGCGCCTCTTCTCGGTCTATTTGATCGTCACCTGAACAGGTCGATGATCCTTTGTTAAGGCTGATCGAGGGGATAACCATGAAGATGAAAACCGTTGTCGTCCTGGCATTTGCGGTCGCATGCGGCCTGATTGCCATGATGGGTGTCCAGCAAATGATCGCACAAAAATCCAACGAGAATGCCGACGTCCCAGTCAAAGTGCTGGTGGCTTCTATGGATATTTCGCCCGGCGTTTTGCTGAGTGAACACAATTGTGAGTTCAAGGAATACCCAACGAATGTTGTCCCGGCTGATGCCATTCTGACAAAGGAAGATTATCACGATCGTGGATTACTTGTGCCTGTGACAGCAGGTGACATCATTCGCGGATCGAAACTGGGGGGGCGTGGAGAGATTGCCGCATCAGCCAGTATTCCCATGGGAATGAGAACGATTTCAATTCAAGTGAACGACACAAAGACTCACAGTGGTTTAATCCAGCCGGGAGATCGAGTCGATCTGCAGATTTCATACAGTGTGAGAAATGCCAGTGGATTATTAATCACGAAAACGGCAACTTTGCTGGAATACATTGAAGTTTTCGCTTCCGATTCAATTCGAAATCTGGAAGCCGGCGAATCCAAAGAGATTAAAGCGAAGAACATTTCGTTCCTGGTCACACCAGAACAATCCAAACTGGTTCAGCTTGCCAATACACGTGGCGAATTGATTCCGATTATGCGTAGCAAAGAAGACAGTGAAATCACCCAGAGCCCGGAAGAAATCCAGACCCTGATTACCGAATTGAAGTCGGGCATGATGCAGGAACAGGATCTGGTCGTCGAGAAGAAAGAAGACAAGGAAAAGCAGGAACCTCAAAGTGCAGCTCAGGCCTTCAAGAATTTCCTGAGTGGACAAATGGCCGAAGCAAAACCTAAACCTGCTCCAAAACCGGTCGACAAACCAGTCGAAGAACCCAAGCCGAGCAATATGTGGAAGATTCAGATTTATGCAGGCGAAGAATTGATCGAGCAGGAAGTTGCTTTGCCGGTATCAATGACTTCAGGCCCGAATTTTGGTGGCCAGATCGATCAAACATTTGAGCAGGAACCTGCACCCGTTTCGCAGAAAATCATTGAGAAACCCATTCAGAAAGAAATGTCGGTTGAGGAGCCTGATCTGACCACAGAACAGCCATCTGTCCGACATCAGGAACCCAAACAGGCAGGAGTACTGCCCAACGGTTTGCAGAATCTGCTGAACTCGTTCATGGGAAGTTCTTCTGAAACTAAAGATCAGGATCATCAGGAAGCTCTTGAGTTTCACGATCAATTTGAACCCGCTGAAACCGAAGCCGAAGAGTTTCGATTTCCTACTGAATTTTAAGCCGACCATCATAGAGAACCGTTGCCACTCGATACGAAGTTGAGCGGCAGAATTTCATAAAGTACCGAGTTTTGATTCGCTTGAGATCTCTCAAACAATTCTAAACTTCACATAACGTTTAACGGAGTGCAAGGATGCAACCGTTCGCAGCAACTGCCAGAAATTTGACCTGCCGCCTCTTGAACAGAGGGCGTAATGCCCTGTGCCAGTCGGCTGGAAATCTGCTTCAGAAATCATTCGGTCGTTCCACGGGTCTGAAAAGTGGTCTGGTCGCGATAACCGTCTGTTTGGGAGTCTTTCAGACCGCTCAAGCACAATCTGACTATCCCGAAGATGGTCGTGGAAACACGTTTCATATCGTTTCCAATCGCAACGAAATGATTCTGACCGAACGATTTGCTCGAGTCCTGGAACTGGATAGTCGGATCACACGTGTGGATGGATTTGATCCGGCGATCTTATCGGTTCAGGCTCTCACGCCACATCGCATCCGACTTCAAGCCGCCGCTTCAGGTGTTACGACATTGATTCTCGTTGATGAATTCGACAAGACTTACGAAATTGAAGTGTTTGTCGAAGGAGATGTGCGGCATCTGCAATCTTACATCAATCGCTTCTTCCCAGATTCCTCCGTCACCGCTGTCAAAGTGAAAGACAGTATCGTCTTACGGGGAGTCGTTTCAGATCCTTCACACATCTCGCAAATTACGGAAGTGGCTGAGGAATTTTATCCTAAAGTGATTAACCATATGCAATTTGGAGCCGCCAACCAGGTGCGTTTGCAGGTTCGCATTATGGAAGCTCAACGCTCCCGAATTCGCAAACTTGGCTTCAACTGGTCGTTGCTGACCGGCAGTGGATATGTCGCGAGTAGTCCGGGTAACTTGGGAAGCCCATCGAGCGTAACACTAAATCAAGGTGGTGGAAACTCATTGATCCATGGTGGTGCGAGTTTGTCAGATTCCACAATCAGCTTTGGACTTGTTGGTACCGGTGGAATTTTCCGAGGGTTCCTCGAAGCTCTCAAGCAGGAAGGTCTGTTAAGAATTCTGGTGGAAACCTCCGTGGTCGCCGACAGCGGTCGACCAGCCTCACTGCTTTCTGGTGGTGAATTCCCGATTCTCGTGCCGCAGGCTCTGGGCACAACTACAGTGGAATGGCGTGAATTTGGTGTCAAGCTCGAAGCCGTGCCGATTGTTCTGGGACAGGGGCAGGTTATTCTGGAAATTGCTCCTGAATTCAGTGAACGAGATTTTGCTAATGCGGCGACTTTGAACAGCACTGTCATTCCTGCGATTACAACACGACGGGCCAATACTCAAGTCCGCATGAAGTTTGGCCAAACGTTGATGATTGGCGGATTGATCGCGACAAGATACACCGCCGAAACGGATAAAGTGCCATTCCTGGGTGAACTTCCCGGAATTGGAGCCGCGTTCCGACGTGTCCGTTACGATGAAAACGAAACCGAATTGATCATTCTGGTGACTCCAGAATACGTCGCCCCACTGGATCCATGTCAGGTTCCCGAGGGTGGCCCCGGAGCGTTCTCCGACATTCCGACAGATCGTGAACTCTATCGACATGGCATCATCGAAGTCCCCAACTACGGTGGACCGACTCCTCCAGGCTTCGGACAGGAAGCAATGATGTACGATAATCATGGCGGCTACTGCCCTCCAAACGGGGGATATGAAATGATGGAGCCCCACTCGATGGGTCAGCCAACCTATCAAATGCTGCCTCCGAATGGTGATGAGTTGATGCCACCTGCGGAATCGTACAAAGCGCCCCCTTATGTACCGGAATCAATGCCACTTCCAACTCATGGGACTTCTGCTGAGCCGATGCCATTATTGCCAATGCCGGGAGAACCTTCCCAGCCAATGAATCTGGACTCGAGCATCCCGGCGGTACCAAAATTACCACCAGCCATGCCGACCACTCAAGTGGACCCCGATGATGATATCTGGGCACCAGCTCGAGGCCGGAGTAATGTCCAATTGACCGAAGGCTATGAATCACCAATGATCGAAACGAACGCAACATACGCAGTTCACAAATCCAAGTCCGAAACCCAGGCTCCACCCGCGTTGATCGCTCCTCAAAAGCGAAGTAGCGGGCAAGAGTCACAGGTATCTGCCCCGAATCCTTAGTCTGAACTTGAGTTGAATTTCTATCGTGAATGGTGATCAGACTTTGGTCCTTGAAGAGACAGGTACGCATAAGTCCAACACGCTCAAATATCAGTTAGTGAATTGCCCCAGGAAGTGAGTGAATTATGAAGAGGGTTATGCGACTCGCGGTCGTCGACCCGCACGATGTGACACGAGCCCAACTCAAGAATTTGATGTTGGGTGTGGACACAGTGTGGCTTGAAGCGGAATGTTCCCGCTACGAGTTCTTCATGGACGTCGCCATGCAGACGCTTCCCGACATTGCGTTGGTGGCCGTCGATGCCAATCGAGAAGCGGCTCTCGATTTGATCGCTAAAATTCATCAGCAATTACCTAACTGCTCTATTCTGGTCGCCAGTTCGTCACAGGATGGCCCGTTGATTCTGCAAGCCATGCGGAATGGAGCTCAGGAATTTCTGAATATCCCTCTGGAACTCGAAGACTTTATGTCTGCTTTGGACCGCGTC
>DOCI01000105.1:45149-46197 GCA_003503535.1 Planctomycetaceae bacterium | reverse complement strand
TGCCAGTGCATCAGGCGATGGCGAAGGTGAGGTTCGCGATTCCCAGGTGGTGACCGTCGCCGGAGTCAACGGAGGCGTCGGTTCGACTTCAGTTGCTGTTAATCTTGCTTCGGTTCTGGCACAGGATAAACAGAATACGGTCGCGCTCATCGATCTCGATCTCGCTCTCGGAGATGCCGACGTCTGGCTCGATATCATTCCCGATTACACGATTCAGGATGTCGCCGAAAACATCACCCGAATCGATTATTCTCTCCTGAAGCGCTCTTTAACAAAACACGAAAGCGGTTTGTTCCTGCTGCCACGTCCGGTCAACCTGGATGGAGA
Organism: Planctomycetaceae bacterium; assembly: GCA_003503535.1. Lineage (GTDB taxonomy): Bacteria > Planctomycetota > Planctomycetia > Planctomycetales > Planctomycetaceae > Rubinisphaera. The sequence continues at coordinate 45,870 of DOCI01000105.1, read as the reverse complement.
GTTTCATTTGGGAGCAGAAGACTTTCGGAGGGTGATTGGTTTGCTGAAAGCGACATTTACCCATCTTGTGATTGATGTGAGTAAGTCGTACAGTCCACTCGAGATGGCGGCCATCACATCATCCGACTCCACGCTTCTGATCACTCAACTCGATTTACCCTGCCTGCGTAACGTTGTTCGGCTGATTCATTATTTCGAACAATTCGAAACACTTTCTGAAAAACTCAAAGTCGTACTAAACCGTTCCGGCCTGAACGATATGCAGATCAGTCTCAAGAAAGCCCTGGAGATAATTGGGCGGGAAATCTACTGGAAAATCCCGAACGACTACGGCACGATGGTCGAATCCCGCAACAACGGAGTACCCTTGATTCTTCAGGCTCCAAAAACAAAATTGACCAAATCCTACATCGATCTGGCCAATGAATTGTCTGAATCAAAAATCGAATCTCAGGATCCGGCTCCGACGAAAAAGAAACTCTTCAGTTTTCTGAGTCGCTAACTCAGTTTCAAGAGATAAGCAGGAACATCCCACAAAAAAAGCCGCCTCATTATTGAGACGGCTTTTTGTTTTTTCAGCGTGATCGATTATCGGCTCAGGAAGGCGACGACCTGGTTCACATCGACTGGCAGGCTGACGTCTGCGTAAGTCGGAAGTGACGTGACGACGGCTTTGAGTTCTTTATCGTCAAAAGAAATCCAGTCACAGGTTTCTGAAGAG
>DOCI01000105.1:44620-45004 GCA_003503535.1 Planctomycetaceae bacterium | reverse complement strand
ATATCGCGATAAGCCTTATGCAGGTTCGGACGATTTCGCAAGGTGATCACATCTCCGGGACGAACCATGATGGATGGCTTGTTAACTTTACGTCCATTCAACTGGAAGTGACCATGAACGATCCCCTGACGCGCCTGGGGGCGAGTTCCCGTAAATCCGGCTCGGCGAACCACATTGTCCAGGCGACATTCACAGATGACCAGCAGGTTTTCACCGGTGTTCCCTTTGCGACGACGACCTTCAGCGAAGTACTTGCGTAACTGACGCTCCCGAAAACCGTAATAGTATTTGATCTTCTGCTTTTCTGTCAGAGCCAGACCATAAATGGTTGGCTTTTTACGGCGAGTGTGCATTCCGGGTGGCACGTTCCGCTTTTCAAAGGCA
>DOCI01000105.1:44119-44475 GCA_003503535.1 Planctomycetaceae bacterium | reverse complement strand
GCAGTGCGCCTGCGTTTTCAAAGACTGCAGTTCCTAATCGGCGATTAATTCGAGCTTTCGCTCCCGTATAATGCCCCATCTGATCTCCTCGGTAATTGTTGAACCTGATTGTCAACTGGACGATACGACTGAATACTCAGTCTTTAAACGTCAGTAGGATGGCACCAGCCATCCGTGATACAAATAACGCTCTCTCAATGATAAATTGAGGGACATTGCAGCCTGAGCAACAGGCGCAAAGGAAGCGTTTCCCCTGCGGGGAAGCGAGGGATCATCCACAAATCCGGCCAAAACGTCAACCTTCAGGTGCATCATCCCTTGAAAATCGTCAAAAATACAAGCACGAAGTGCAAGCG
>DOCI01000105.1:41317-44023 GCA_003503535.1 Planctomycetaceae bacterium | reverse complement strand
CACGAAGTGCAAGCGAGTGTGTGAATTGAGTTATTCGTGAATTCCCTTTCAAAAATGGTTTTTTCGTCGCACTGCGGCGGGTAGAATCTTGTTATTCAATGATAGACCACCAGAATCCTGCAATCAGGCATGACATTCTCCTGATTTTGACGCCAACCTCTGCCTGTAAATTTGAATATAAGTATTATGTCTGAAAATGAGTCCTCGAGTACCAAGCCTCCAGCTACCATACGTTCCTTTGCAATGCAGCGAACCATTGGCGGCATTCTTTGGCTCAATGTATTTGTGGCAATTCTCGTCATGCTGGGAACCACTCCCAAGACGCAGGAACAACAACCGGCCACTAATATCACAATCGAACAACCCGAAATTGAGCTGGTTGAGCGAGAGGTCGCCAGTTTTTCTTTGACGGAACGCAGCACTGAGACCATCAGTAAGCAGGACTTGCTCGGTCAACCGTGGGTCGTGAATTTCATCTTCACCAAATGTGTGATGTCCTGCCCGACCAACACCAAAGCGATGATGGAGTTGGCTGAAAAGTGCAAGGAAACCGATGTTCGCTTTGTCACAATTACAGTGGACCCCGAACGGGATACCCCTGAGCAGTTGAAAGGCTATGCCGAAATTTACGATGCAGACCCCAAGCAATGGCTGTTTTTGACAGGGGACAAAGCCGAGATCCACCGCCTGATTCGCGAGAGCTTTCTCCAGATTGTGGAAGAACGCGAGGGAGATGACCGCCTGCTGGGATACGAATTTGCCCATACGGATCGCGTCATGCATATTGACGAGACCGGGAAAATTGTCGGTCAGTATCTGGCAACTGACCCTGTCGAAATGGCGACTTTGGCTCGCGTGTTGAAGGGGGAACGGGAGACGCCTGAGGACAATAAGTTTCTCGTTCCGAAATCGCTGCCGAATCCTCTAAACATTGAAGCTCCGGAAGCTGGCACTTCTGAAACAGCATCTGCAGAAGAGTCTTCTGAAAATCCAGAAGTGGAGGCTGAAGTTGTCGTCGAGGATTCTGAAGTCGAACCGGCCAAAGAGGTTCCGACCTGGATTACCAGTCTGCCAGCCGTGAATGCCAGCCTGAACGGGCTGGCGACTCTCTTGTTAATGCTTGGATTTGTGTTCATTAAACAGGGGAAAATCAAAGCTCACAAAGCGACCATGCTGATGGCTTTTGGCGTTTCGGTCGTCTTTCTGGCCTGTTATCTCACCTATCATTTCGGCTTACAGTATTACACGGGTGAGCCACAAAAGTCGTTTCCGGATCTCGGCTTTATTCGCCAGGTCTATCTGACCATTCTGATCAGCCATATCATTCTGGCGGTATTCGTGCCGGTTCTGGCAGGGATGACAATCTTTTACGGTTTGACAAACCGTGTCGAAAAACATAAACGAATCGCTCGTGTCACATTTCCAATCTGGTTGTATGTCTCTGTGACTGGTGTCATAATCTACCTGATGCTGTACCAGTTAGCCGGGGTTTGAAATTGAACCGCCAGGACGCCAAGAGATTTTTGAGGAATCAACAATGAAATGGTTTCGCTTCAGTTCGATAATGGCTCTGTTTCTGCTCATATTGATCAGTGGCAGTGAACATTCTGTGTGCGAAGCCTGTCCCATGTGCAAGATGGCGACCGAAGATGCCGGGAATAATTCGCAGCCGGCCGCCTATATGGCCAGCATCCTGACAATGCTGAGCATGCCTTCGATTCTGTTTTCCGTTGTAGGAATTTCCCTGTATCGCATGTCGCGACGGGAAGCCGATATGATTGCTCAGGATGATAATCTCAGCGGAAGACGCCCGGAAACGATTGACCCCAATTCAACTCAGAACAATTAAACCACCAGAAATAATACAAGCACGAAGCGCAAGCGAGTGTGTCCCCGGACGCGATTGAACATACTCACTTGCGCTTCGTGCTTGTAAATTTCATATCGAATAGACAACGACCTCGCTCCCAAGGTCTCCCCTGGGAACAAAAGAATTCGTCATTCCCTCTGCACTCTTTTATCAATTTGAAAACTTACGATGGCCGATTCCAATTCCAAACTGCACTTTTCCACGCGTGCAATTCATGCCGGCGTCAATAAAGACACCCTGTTCAACAGCTGCACCACGCCGATATATACGTCGTCTACTTATTACTGGAACGACCTGACTTCCAACAGCGGTTACGAATACACTCGCGTTGCCAACCCAACCCGCAAGGCTCTCGAAGAGAATATCTCGTCACTTGAAGGCGGGGTAGGAGCTCAGGCCGTTGCGACGGGAATGGCTGCCATTACTGCAGCGATGCATCTGTTTTCCTCGAACGATCACATCATCACCGGCAACGACATCTACGGCGGCACCTATCGCCTGTTCGCCGATATCTTCACCAAGATGGGGTTGCGGTTTTCATTCGTTGATATGAGTGATCCCGAAAAAGTTAAAGCGGAAATCTGTGAAGAGACAAAATGTATCTGGATTGAAACTCCCAGCAACCCGCTGCTCAATCTCGTCGATATCAAAGCGATGACCGACATCGCCAAAGAACATAATTTGCTCACGATAGCCGATAATACATTCCTCTCCCCCTACCTGCAGCGGCCATTTGAACTGGGAGCAGACGTGATCGTGCATTCGACCACGAAATATCTGAATGGACATTCGGATGTTGTCGGCGGATGTGTTGTTTCGAAGACTCAGGAACTGGC
>DOCI01000105.1:38338-41202 GCA_003503535.1 Planctomycetaceae bacterium | reverse complement strand
ACTGGCTGACAAAATTGCCTACATCGTCAACGGCCTCGGCTTCGGCTGTTCTCCCTTCGATGCCTTTCTGGTCCTGCGAGGCATCAAAACCCTCGGCCCGCGAATGGAAGCTCATCAGCAAGGGGCGATGGCATTAGCCCGGATGCTTGATGGTCATCCCAATGTCGAGAAAACTTATTTCCCCGGCTTGGAATCGCATCCGCATCATGAACTGGCCAAACGCCAGCAGGATGGCTTCGGCGGCATGGTCAGTTTCGACATCAAAGGCGGCCGCCCCGCAGCCGAGCGGTTATTTGCAAAAGTCAAACTCTTCCAACTGGCCGAATCCCTCGGCGGCATCGAATCGCTCATCGAATACCCCGAAACCATGAGCCACGCCTCAATGACCAAAGAAGCCCGTCGCGATGCCGGAATCTCAGAAAGTACAATCCGGATTTCGGTGGGAATTGAACACCCGGATGACCTCATCGCCGATATGAAGCAGGCCTTGGAAGGATAATAATTGTGTGGCACGCTCTGAGCAAAGCGAAGGGTGTGGAATGTGCGATATTACTTCATTTTGCCCATCAACTGAATTGAAGACAACTTTGGGTAGCCCCGAAAGATTCTTTTGGGGCGGCGCAGCCGTAGCAGACTTCTTGGACAACGCACGATCAACCAGAAAGCCTCTTATGGACTTCGTCCACCCAGATAGCGAAGCTATCTGAGCCACCCGTGTCAATTGTCAACTTCATATGGCATTGCCACACAGGTCGCTGCTTTGCATCATTCTGTGCCATCCACAGATTCGTTTTGCCAGCAACAAGTGAATCTTAAAGAAGCAAGTTGCGTCATGAGGCACACTGCTACTCAGTGACTTCCCTGTCGAGATGCCCTTCCTAATACACCTGTAGCGATTACTCAGACTATTCCCCAAAGTTCGTTCGACCCCAACCACCCGACGCCCACGCCTGATAACCTTACCACCCACCCTCATATTTGTCATAATTCCCACTGTTCGTTTCGAGACTCCGGCAATGTGCATCACTTCGGCTACCGACTCGCCCAGATGTAATAACCAGAGCACCTCCAACCATTGCCGTGCCTGTGAAGCATCTACGAGGTAGCGGAGCGACCGAACTTTATCCGCTTCCTCCTCAATCAACTCAATGAGGATTGCCATTCTTGACTCCCTGAAGACAGTCCCCCGAGATCCCATGTTGCAGAGAGAATGACCCTCCGTCAAACGCCACCAATCAAGAGTCCATGAACTCACGGCGCAGTATAATATCAGGCTAGAATTAGCTGAGACTAATCATCATATCTGCATGTTATTGCAGAAATCAGCACAAAAATTGCAAAATATAGTTACTTATAAATAACGACTCATCCGTCCCGGGAATTATTTTAGAAATATTTCTGAATTCGGAGTTTTTTTCAGAAGATTTTTCATTTTCATTGCGTCTAATAATGGGCAATGTCATTTTGCGATCTGCTTGTCGGAATATGATATTGAACTCCAACCAACTGTCTCGCCATTACCTGACAAAACAGGCCCACCTGAAGTTGAAATTCACCCTCTTTCATTAGAGGGACACAAGCCAACCCGTGGAAACTATTTGTCTACACACACTTTAGTATTGAGGAAAATGAATGTACGTCCCTTCGAAAGGTCGCCGCGGGTTTACTCTGATTGAGCTGCTCGTTGTCATCGCCATCATTGCCATTTTGGTTGCTTTGTTGCTGCCAGCCGTCCAGCAGGCTCGGGAAGCCGCTCGCAGAAGTTCCTGCAAAAACAATCTGAAACAACTCGGTCTGGCCATCCACAATTATCACGACACTTTTAACACCTTCCCTCCCGGGTATGTGCGACAGTTTTCGACCGGAACAACCGAAGCGGCCAGTTTCTGGGGCTGGCAGACATATCTGTTCCCGCAAATGGAAGAATCGGCACTGTTCGATGCGATGAATGTCGGTAATACTCAGTTGCCAAACGCCTTGGCTAATGCGACATCATTGAACCAGATGGGGCAACCCATTGGGCCACTCAAATGCCCTTCCGACAGTGGGCCGGACATTAATACCAGAACTCAACTCAATGACTCTGTTCCAGCTGCTCAGAGCGTTGCAACGACAAATTACGTCGCAAACAATTCGAGCTTCGGATTAGACACAATCACATCTCCAAACACCCAACAACCGGTCTTTTTTGAAACCGGTGCGAATGCAAATGGATGTTTTTGGCAGAATTCCAAATTGCAATTCCGAGACATGACCGACGGAACGAGTAACACAATCGTTCTTGGTGAACGCTCCTGGGAGATGAACAATCCTAGTGGAACGAAGCGACAATGCGATGCGGGCGTTGTTTTTGGTGCTAACTCAGGTGAAACCAGGAATCTACGAGCAGTTTTTGCCAGTGGAAGAGTCGGCATCAACGATAGTGGTTCAGGAATCACAGGAGGTGGCCTGACTGCTCCCGATTCGGACAACTGTCAGTACGGTTACAGCTCTCTGCACAAAGGGGGAGCTCAATTCATGCTAGCCGATGGTTCCATCCGCTTCATCAGCGAAAATATTAATAACAATCCGAGCACGGCTCATGACAACGTCGTCTTTGAGAATCTGCTTAGCCGCAATGACGGCAACGTCATCGGTGAGTTTTAGGCTCGTTTGCCAGGCATCTCTCCAGGGATATGAATTTTACCTGAAGAGAATGCTCAATTAATCAATATCAAGGCCATGCGACTCTCTATATGAGATTGCGTGGCCTTTTTTTTGTTCACCGATATTCCTAATCCTTTTTCTAGAACATATTCAATAATTACCTGCAGTGTTCAGCAGGAGCAAACACAGCGTTTTAGGACATTTGGTGTCCATGCGAC
>DOCI01000105.1:7920-38218 GCA_003503535.1 Planctomycetaceae bacterium | reverse complement strand
CTGCAGATACCATTTGAAAATGGGCTAATGGATTGTTCCGCTAAAACCTTCGGTTTGTGTGCCACTGGTTTCGCCAGTGCAAATCGAGACTAACACTAGAGTTACCATACACAGGAAAAGCCAGTGCACCCTAATTACTAACTGGAACGATCCATTAGCATCAATGTTTGCCATAGCTGTGTGTATCGTGGCACGACCAAAGAATTCTTTTTTTGGCTTTCAACATTGCTTTGGAGAAGATGCACAACTTCAAAAAACAAAACCGATGCGTTGAATATTGACACACTCGCTTACGCTTCGTGCTTGTATCCTTTCACGACCCACTTTCAAATATGAATGAGTCGGGTTTAGTCGTCACTTCTGCGACGGAATGATTCGGAGATGCAATTCACAAGTTACCATAAAAAAGTCACGCAACTCTTCAATATGAGCTTGCGTGACTTTTTATTCATTTTCTGAGCACTCATCAACTACGGTCGTGCACTGCTGATTTCTGCGTTAAGCACTTTCGCGATCTGATCGCGGGTTTCACGCAGATGAGCTTTCGAATAAGGGCTAAGCTTGGCGTTTGCCTCTTCCAGACCATCGAGTCGATCGAACAGATCCTGTAAGTGCAATCGAGCCAGACTCTTTGCGTCAGCCGGAGCTGCGGTGGTCCCTAAAACGATACCAGACAGCTGAGTCAGATATGCCCGTTGCAGATTTCGTCGAATGGTCGAAATCTCAATCGGCTCATTCGGATTGATCTCAGCCGGTACTTCCGACCAGATGGCTGTCGTCAGGGAATCGAAAATAACCGGCAGCGTTAAAACTTCTTGATCTTTAACTGCCTGCAATTCAATTTCCTGAACGCGTTTAAGCGTTTGCTCATGCAGGAGCGATGTCAGAGCCATTCGCTGAATGCTCAAAACTCGGTCGTAAATGGGATAGAGATAGTTCGGAGTCGATTCATAACCATCGGTCAAATGCTCGGGAGCCAGTTTTCGCAGTAGCTCAGGAGAGAAAGTAAACGCGGTATCAGAGAAAATTTCCCGGCTGAGCAAATCGAGAGCCTGCTGATGTTTTTCCAGCGGAATCGGCTGCATCGCAGGTCGCTCTTCAGGATCCCCCTTATGATCGCGAGCAGTGTAAGCTCCGCCAACATACTGAGCGGCTAGTTGGGTTGCCTGTGAAATCTCGCCGAGCAATAACGTGAACGTCTCACGGGCCCGTTGATAACCATCGCCTTCTTCGACAACGCGATCGACAAGGCCATCAATCGATTTTTTCATGAACGCAATTCGCTGTTCCGAGTAATCAAGCGGATCTCCCAGGTCGAACAGATTGATGCGGGGATCGGGATTGCCAGCCATGTCTTCATCGGTCGCATAGATGAGATCATGCTCTGGAGCTTTTTTGGCAATCTTATTCAGTTCCTCCTCTTCATTGCCGGAAATTGGCTTATAAGCATATTCAATGGCCCAATAATCGTAAGGGCCGATTGTCGTGGTGAAATAATCGCCCTGCTTGGCGGGATCGAGTGCGAAGTTCGCAGGGGCATAATCCATCACCGAGCCAATCATTCCCTTCTTACGGGTGATTTCCGGATTGTTGATTTCCTCCAGCGAAAGCATCGTGCTCGCTTTGAAGTTATGACGCAAACCGAGCGTGTGACCGATTTCGTGCATCACGACTTCTTTAATTGCCTGGCCGATGAACTCCTCAGGTACTTTTCCACCAGGAGCCAGTCCGTTGATCGACATCACACTCGACATCAATCCCAGTTGACGCTGAATTCCCGGTCCCATCATGCAGCAGTTGCAGCCGCCCGTCGAATTGACCCAGGTCGGTTGTCTTGGGAATTGCTGATTCAAAGAATGCTCAGGATGCTCGGCGATTAACTCTTTATAGAGTTTGAGCATTTCATCATATTCAGCCTGTCTGCCTTCAATTTCAGGAACTTCGGCAGCAAACAGTTTCATGAAGGCCTGCCGTTCACCGCGAGCGAGCAGTTCAAGCCCCTGTGGAATGCCGACATTCTTCACGTAGTCCTGGCGATGGTAGCGAACCATACTTTCATCGAAGACGATATCGGCATCAATAATCTGTCCCGTTTTGGGATTCGTTCGGCTCGGTCCCATAGCAAAGCTGGAAGCGGTTGTGATCCATCGGAACGTATTATACCGAATATCTTCCGGCTCAAAATCATCGCTGGACTGCTGATCGCGGCATTGTATCGCATCGATAAATCCGACTTTCTCGAAGGCTTTATTCCATTCCAGAATCCCTTCACGAACGTAAGGCCGATAAGTTCTTGGGACCGATTTTTCGATCCAGAAAATGATCGGTTGCTTCGGTGCAGACAGTTCCGAACTCGGATTTTCCTTCTCCAGATTCCAACGATTGATGTACCGTACCTTGGCCGACTCATCGACATCTTTGGAAAAGTCGTTCACGGTACTCAGGAAATAGCCGATACGGTCATCGGCCAGTCGCGGTTTGTATCCATTGCTCGGAAGCTTCGACAAGCTGTAGTGCAGCACAATTTGCGTTCCACGAGGATCGGGGACGGCTGAATCGGATCCGAAAACGGTCGTATATTTCTGGCTGGAGGTAAAAACAGCCGCGACCTGAATTTCGATATTCTCCGGATAAGCCTTCACTTTGAACCACGTGCTCCGAGAGCGATCGGGATTCACACCGATGCCAGCCAAATCGACCATGAACAGATCGGCAGCATCGATCAAGACCGAAGAGCCACCACTCTTTTCACTTTTAATCGGGAGTGCCCGAATGATACTGTCGTTGTAAGAGGTCTTAACCGCATCGGCCTGCGGTGATCCGGCACTGGCTTTGAATTTGATATTCTTTCGCACCAGATGAATGCGATCAGCGCTGCGGCGGAAACAGACCAGCCACTGATCGCCGAAGTTCAGGGTATCGCCCCCCAGATACATCCGTCCGGCTCCACTGGCAATCGAAATCGGCAGAATGAATTCGGTGTCGTAATTCGCTTTCGAAATTTCAAGGAACAACTGCTGGTCTTTTTGGTTGTAATACAGAGGAAACAATCCGGGCATTGTTGTTGCCCCTTTGGTCACCTCTTCCCAGGCAGGATACTCTTTTGCCTCGACAGTTGGCACAACTCCAGCCAGCATCGCTGTAAGCACTAATCCCAACCCAGCCAGCGAAGCCAGACCGTGTGGTTCTTTGCGAATCATTTGCATGATAGCTCCTGTAGAATTCCCCTGAATTTGAAAGGGAAACGTAATTCCAGTCACAAGTAAGCGAAGCCGATTCCACGACGACCTCTCGAATCCTTTCTGGCCAACGCATCTGCCTTTAAGCACTTAGGCAGACTAGCCGCTATAAAGATAGGAACGCGACTGGGCAAAATCAATAAGCTGTTTGCATTCTAAGGAAACTCTTGCCACCACGAAGCGACCAAGGTGGACAGGCATGACCTATTTTTTAAACGCCTGGCAATTCATTTCATACTTTCTCATTGAAGCGAGTGTGAATGGGGCGAGAAATGGATTCAACTCATGAATTTAGAATCATTCTGATTTTCTCCAGATCTCATAAAATCTCTGAAATCCCTCGGATTTCTTTGATCGAGTTGGTTAGAATGAACGTCTACTCTATTCAGAGAGACAGTCATTTCGCCGAATTGATCGAGGAGCAGGCTCATGCCGAATTCGCAGCAATGGATTCAACGTCACTGGCGTCGTTTACAGTGGGGACAGTTTCTGGGGATTTGTGCCGATCGGCTGGCGATGGCTTTTATTGTCATTGGCTGTCTGATTTTGTTGACCAAACTTTTCGTCCCTGCTCTCTGGCCTTACGCTCCGGCTCTATTCGCACTTCTATTGATTGTGCCGATCTGGTCGTGGATGACAATCCAGAAACGCAAATTTTCGATGAGCGAAGCGACAGCTCTGCTGGATAGCAAACTTCAGGCTGGTGGCCTGTTGATGACTTTATCGGAAGCTCCTGATGATCAATGGTCTTCCCGTCTGCCTCAAATTGAAGATCTGTGGCGGAATTCCTTGCCGCGAATCCGTCCGAAACGATTCTTCTCATTGATCGCGGTTCCCTGCCTGTTTGCGATCATCACCTGCTTTGTTCCGATTCGGGAATTCTCGACCGTGATGGCGACGCCTCGCAAAGTCGCGCAACAAACCAATGAAGAATTAGAGGAGATGCTCAAGACTCTCGAAGAGGAAGAGGTTCTTGAAGAGGAAGAAAAAGAGGAACTCAAGCAGGAACTCGAAAAGTTTATCGAAGAGACGAAGAATCAGCCTTTGACTCACGAACAATGGGAAACAGCCGATTCCCTTCGTCAGCAGATGCAGTTGAGCTGGGAAAAGAATGAACGTGGTCTCGAATCGGCTTCAGCTGCCGTCGAGGAATTGCTCTCCTCGCTCGCCAATCAGGGTGAGCTTTCCGCCGAGCAATTGGAACAACTGGAGTCGGCCCTGGGAAAGAATCTGCAATCGCTCGCTTCCAAAGCCTGCAATGGAGAATGCCCCGGCATGTCCGAGTCGTTGAAGAAAGCTCTGGAGAACGCTGCTAAGTCTGGAAAACTGGGCATGCCCAACGATGCGGAAGCTCGTGAAAAAATGCTGAGTGAATTGAAAGAGATGCTGAAAAGCGAGTGCGACAATCTTGCGAAAAAACGGGGGGAATGCAAGGGGCTATGTCAGGGAAATGGATCCTGCAACAAACCGGGAGAGGGCAATTGTAATAAACCGGGACGCGGCGGAATTACCCGCGGTCGCGGCGATGCTGAGATGATGTGGGGCAAAGAATCTGATCTTGAGAACACAAAGTTCAAAGAAGTCGTCCTGCCCCCTGGCACGCTCGATCAACCGAACGATGAAGTTCTTGGCCTGACATTCAAAGAACCGGAAGTCGATCCCTCAAACACCGCTCCTCGACAGGCCGTCAGAGAAAACGATCCCTCAGCTGGACGAGCCACCTGGGATCGAAAATTGAATCCCAAACATCGCGATGTTGTTCAGAAGTTTTTCAAAACCGACAAACCGACAAAAGCGATTCCTGAAGACAGTGCCCTTTAATTTAATTGAGACAAGCAGCAGGTAGGACAGGCTTCCAGCCTGTCTAAATACGCTCAGCAAGCAACAAATAGCAAGGGTGACCCCGAAAGATTCTTCCGGGGCGGCGCAGCCGTAAGAGATTATCAAAAAAAATCGTACAATGAATTAAGTAACTTCTTGTGGACTTCGTCCACCCAGATAGCAAAGCGATCTGGGCTACCCGACGAAACAGACAGGCTGGAAGCCTGCCCTACAAGTTGTTTCTAATAACAATCGACCTCCTGGAGATAAAGCGGATGACGGAAACGCAAATGGGCGAACTTCTTTCGCCAGAGGAAGTAACACAGGCTCGCGAGGTAATTGATAAACTTCTGAGCCAGCTCGGCAGAGCGATTCTCGGCCAGGAAGATCTGCTTAAACTGACGACGACATGTATTCTGGCTCGTGGGCATTTGCTGCTGGAAGGTTTGCCGGGACTGGGAAAAACCGAGTTGGTCAAATCATTGTCCGCACTTATGTCTCTCTCATTCCGTCGTGTGCAGTTTACTCCCGATTTGCTACCCGGCGATATTGTCGGCTCTCCGATTCTGGAAGAGCAGGAAGGGGGCGGCGGTCGCAAGCTCGTTTTTCATAAAGGACCGATTTTCGCCAACCTGCTGCTGGCCGACGAAATCAACCGTGCGACACCGAAAACGCAATCTGCGTTACTGGAAGCGATGCAGGAACGTCGCGTCACTGTGATGGGCGAAACGCATCAACTGCCGTTGCCGTTCTTTGTACTGGCAACACAAAACCCGATCGAACTCGAAGGAACTTATCCTCTGCCCGAAGCTCAGCTCGATCGTTTTGCGTTTAAGATTAATGTCGAAGGGATCGGCACCGAAACCCTCCAGCAAATCATCACCAAACGCAGACATGGCGAACCACCTGTGCTGGAACCGGTTGTCGATCATGACCAACTTCAATCACTATTCGAGAAAGTGGATCGCGTTCATCTCCCCGAAGCCGTCGCCAATTACATCGCCCGGCTCGTCTCGGCAACGCATCAACGGTTTGAAGACTGACCCGAATTCGTGAAGCAATTTGTACGGTTTGGGGCTTCTCCTCGAGCCGCGATTGCACTGGCGAATACTTCCCGTGCTGCCGCGTTAATCGCTGGCAAGCCGAATGTTGGGTTCGATGAAGTCAAGTTTGTCGCTCCGAGTGTGTTATCGCACCGTATTATTCTGGACTATTCTGCAAGAATGGATGGGTGGGATAATCAGTCGCTCGTACGGGAACTCGTCGCGACACTTTCGGAAGTCGGACGAGAGATACCGGCTGATGTTCGCGTTTAATTTGTAGCCGCCGCTGATCACTTTTCAGACAATCTCTTCTTCTCAACTCAGTGGATTTGTTCCATGTGGAATCTGATACGTTTAACTCTGCTGCTGGCATTTGTTGGCGCGTTCACCTGTAGTACCAGTTTCGCAATTGGCACGGAATTCACAGTGACGGGATCGGATCTGGTGGTCGATGTGAACACCAAATGGATTGGTGGAAAGGATGGCGGTTACTATCCTGTCCGTGTTCGCGTTCGCAACATAGGCCCGCCTCGCAGATTGACACTCGCCTTTCGTGCCGCTCCCAATTATCAACCCCTGCCCGACGTCTCCCGGCAGATTGACATCGAACAAAATCAGACACTCAACACAACATTGTTGATTCCTCTGGTTGACCATGGAAGTTCGGGGACATTCAGCGTTCAGGAGAATTCCCGAAATCTCAAAAACATGAGTCGGTCCATCAATGTGTCCGACATCTCCTACAATAACGATCATGGTCCTTCCATGCTGATCATCAACGACAGTATTGTTGATGGTCAGTTTTATAACCATGCCATCTCACATTTGGTGAATGCGGGCTACGGAGGACATTCCCATCGCCACGGTAGCAGCAGTGGTGATTACACAGAAACCGTCGATCCAGCCCAACTCCCGGAAACCTGGCTGGCCTACACTCCGGTCGATCTCGTCGCGGTTTCGCTTCCCACGTTTGCCAACAAGCTGAGTGCAGAATCTCGTCAGGCGATTTTGCAGTGGGTTCAGACGGGTGGAAAACTCATCATTTTTGAGGTCGGGGATTCCCCCGGGGAATCAGAATTATTGAATCGCACACTGGATTGGAATAATCGCAGTTTTGCAGGCAAGGAATGGTCGGCAACCTCAACGAGTCAATTCAGTCATCTGGTCATCGCAGATCCGAGCGATTCCAGCATAGTCGGTCCCGAAGATCTCTCAGACGGTAAAGTCTGGGCTGTCTCTCCCGATACGTTTTCCACCCGCTCTCTCGGATTAGGAACAGTTGCGGCCTTCAAGGGAGACCCGTTTCCAGGAACGGCTTCTCACTGGACCTGGTTGATGAACAGCTTTGGAAAAGAGTCGCTTTCCTGGCAGGAACGTCACGGTTTCAGTTCTCGCACCGGGACACCTTCGTTTCTGAAATTTCTGATTCCCAGTGTCGGCCGCGTTCCCGTCGTTTCGTTTCTACTGCTCATTACAATTTTCACTGTGATCATTGGGCCGCTCAACTATGGATATTTTCTCCGCAAAAAGCGACTCTCCATGTTACTGGTCACAGTTCCTGTTCTGGCACTGGGAAGCAGTCTGCTCTTGATAGGTTACTCGACGGTCGCTCACGGATTTTCCATTAAATCCCGGATCCGCAGTTTGACCTTATTAGACCAGAAACATGGCAATTCGGTCAGCATTTCCCGCGTTGCTTATTATGCAGGAATGGCTCCCTCGGGAGGTTTGATGTTTGAGCCCTCCACTGCCGTTTATCCGATCTGGGCTTCCAATGGAGCATTTGAATCGGGACGCCTCGACTGGAGCGACACACAGCATTTCACCTCGGGATGGTTGAAGTCGAGAACACGTACCCAGTTTTTAACGGTCTCGAATCGAGAACAACGCGGACGAATCGATTTCAAACCGGAATCTTCAGTCTCAGCAGAATTTTCGAATGGGCTCGAATGGGGCATTGGCATGGTTCTTCTGCGCGATAGTCAAGGGGAAGTCTGGTTTGGTGAGAATATTCAGCCGGGGGCCGTCACGAAGTTACAACCAATCGATGCAGACAATAAAGGCAAAATCAGAGCTTTGTTAGAAGAGCGGGGACTGGGTTTACCCGAGGGAATTTCCGAACGCCAGGCCGCACAAGTGGTCTACTCCGGTTCTCCATACGGCTATTATCAAAATGAAAACGTCGACATCTATGAGAAGAGCCAGCAGGAACAATTGCTGTCCAATTTCCGAATTCCCGATCGCTTTTCCAGAACCCTGCAGCCTAATTCTTACTTTGCAATCCTGAATGATAACCCAGACCTGGATCTGGGATTAAAAAACGCCAAACCACAGTTGGCATTGCATACCTTGGTTGGGTTCTTTTGATTTCCGTATGAATAAATTTGATGAACCGCCAAGACGCCAAGCGAATTAAGAGAGTATTCAGATAAAGAATTTTTAAACCACGAAGGCACTAAGAGATTTTGGGATTATGAAAATCGATCACAAAATATCCTTATGAATTTGAGGAAATGTTATTACAGATCTCTTGTTTAACCTGGCGTCCTGGCGGTTCAACCTGATTTCCATAAATTGTTATAGAAGTGAATGATCCTGCTTCAGATTTGTTTTCTCTGACGATGAGTAATTGATGACTGATTCTGCTTCCCAATCTGATATCGATAACGAGACCGCCCTTCCTTCTGATGATGATTCATCTTCTACTGGCGAGCCGAATATTGTTGCGGAAACACCACCGGAAGAGATTCCGGATCCCACGATGGCTTCTGTCCCAGTCGACGAGCGGCCTGAGCCGACACTGGAGATCCGTAATCTGCATCGATTCTTCGGCAAGCTCAAAGCGGTTAATAATGTCAGCTTTCGGACGTATCCCGGTCAGGTGATGGGCTTTATTGGTCCCAACGGTGCTGGCAAAACGACGACGATGCGAATCATTGCCACGCTCGATTTACCCACCGCAGGCGATGCGTTCGTATGCGGTCATTCTGTCGTCGACGATCCTGAAAAAGTTCGCAAAAAACTCGGGTTCATGCCGGATGGTTTCGGCAAGTACACGAATATGGATGTGGTTGAATATCTCGACTTCTATGCCCGAGCCTACGGGTTCAAAGGAGAAGATCGTAAGGAGGCGGTTGAGCGGGTGCTGATCTTTACCGAACTTCGAAAAATGGCCGATAAACCGATTAAGACTCTTTCAAAGGGAATGTCGCAACGGCTGGGATTGGGACGCACGCTCATTCACGATCCCGAAGTTCTCATTCTCGATGAACCGGCTGCCGGACTCGATCCCCGTGCCCGAGTGGAACTTCGCGAACTGATTCATCTGCTCGCAGCCGACATGAATAAAACCGTGCTCATCAGTTCGCACATTCTGACCGAACTGGGAGAGATCTGCGACTCAGCTGCGATCATTGAAGCGGGAACCATTCTCGTTCACGGCACGATTGAGGAACTCAAACGTCATCGTCCGAAACGAGCCGCCGATGATCTTTCCGGCATTCCACTGGCCGTCGCAGTAATGTCGCGCTCCAATGATTTGCGTAAGTGGCTCCTGGAACAACCATACGTGACGCATGTTGCCCCGGCTGCGAATCGACTTGTTTTTGAATTCGCTGGCGATGACGCTCAGCGAGCCGATTTGCTCAAGCGGATGATCGGGCAAGGGTTTGCGGTGACCGAGTTTGCTGGCAAGTCGGAAACGCTGGAAGATGCGTTCATGTCGATTACCGAGGGCATTGTCCAATGAGTTCCGGCTCTCTCCGGCGATGGCTTCAATGGGGCTTGGGGGAATCAGAGAATCTTGCAGATTTCCCGGATCGCTGGAATCCAATGTTTGTGCGTGAACTCAGACGCATGCTCAAGAGCCGGTCTTTTTCGATCACTTTTCTGTTGCTTCTGATTACCTGCTGGGGAGCTGCGGTTTATCTGGTGCTTGTATACCAGGATTCGATCAGTTATTCCGAATCGGGGCCAATGTTTTCGAGATGCTTTTTCACGATCCTCGCATTCCCTCTCTGTTTTGTTGTCCCGATGACGCTGTTTGCAGCCGCAGCCGAGGAACACTCCGACAACACTCTTGAAGTGCTGACGATCACAACTCTTGATACCAGCAAGATTCTCAATGGCTATTTCTGGATGGGAATGGCTCATGCCGGGATTTATTATTGTGCAGTCGTCCCGTTCGCTTGTTTCAGTTATCTGCTGGGCGGCGTCGGCTTACTCGATCTGGTGGCCAGCCTGGCATTCACTGTTTTCTTCACAGCGATTGTTGCGTGTTGGGGACTGATGCTCGGAGCCTGTGCGTCCGGTCCAATCAAGCGAGCGTTCTGTTTATTTTTAACAATGGTCGGCGAAGTCATCTGCTTTACGATTTTGACGAGCGTCCTTTTTCTGTTAATCGGAACCGGAATCTTTTCGTCCGATTCAATTTCTCTGTTGGGCGGATTGGTCTGCTTTCTCGTCTTCACCGCTCCCATTCTGGCGATCGTAACCGGAATCGCCCGACAGCATTTTCAATTAGTCGATCCGATCATCAAACCGTATCGGGTGCAACTCGATGACAAAGGCAACGTAACCAAGTTCATCGCCCGATACAACGCCCTTCAGGTTCGGCCTCCCTCGCCGCCTGGAGAAATTCCGATGGCTGCACCTCGAGAGAATGAGACCTGATGACCAAACAGTCCCCTCTCTCTCGGGGAGAGACAGCTTTAATCCACTCTCCCTCTGGAGAGAGTGTGGATGAAGGGGAAATCGTGTGAATTTCACTTTGAACGTCGATGGGATTCCCTCATCCGGCCTTTGGCCACCTTCTCCACAAGGACAAGGAAAGATTACCGCTCCAGAAGGAGAAGGAAAGTTGACCGCTCCCAACCTACAGGCTCACTCGCTTGTGCTTCGTGCTTGTATGATCAAACAGTATCGGTTTTACAGGGCGCCACTGCCGGTCAGCACAACACGAATGGTGCGGAAGAGTATTTTCAGATCGTTCCAGAAGCAGCAGTTCTGGAGATACATCAAATCGTAAGCGACTTTGCGTTCAAAGCTTTCCAGATTGTTGTCATATCCATTTTCTATCTGAGCCAATCCTGTCAGACCAGGTTTTAAGCCGAGCCGATAAATATAGTTGGGGATTTCCTGTGATAGATTTTTAATGAACTCCGGTCGCTCCGGTCGTGGTCCGACCATCGACATTTCCCCCTTGAGAACATTCCACAGTTGTGGCAATTCATCGAGCCGGGTTTTTCTCATGATACGCCCAATGGCGGTCACCCGAGGATCATTCTTCTGGGCAAACTGAGCCCCATTCTTTTCTGCATCGGTTCGCATGGTTCGGAATTTATAGAGCGTAAATTCACGACCGTATTTGAATTCCTGACGACGATCTCGATTTTTGCGACGGCAACTATCAATGGGTTCAGGGAGTTCCGACTCGTCCTGCCGTCGATCCGAATGCTTCTTTCGCAAATTCAAGCCAACACGCCTCTGACTGAAAATCGCCGAACCAGGTGAAGTCAATTTCACCGCGATTGCCGTCAGCACCATGACGGGGGATAGTAAAATCAAGAGCGTCGTTGCAAAGACGATATCGAGAGTTCGCTTCGCGATTCTCGTCCTCAGCGAGATGCAATGAATGTTCTCTCGCGGCAAGTCCAGTTGCAACTGGCTGATCCATTCCGCTTCGATAGAAGCAATACTTTCAAGCGCTTCAGACTGATGAGTGTAAGCCACAAGATCCGCCAATGGATCATCACTTCGATAGACCGGGACAATTGTTTGTCCCTTAGGAGTAGACTTCAAAACGGGTATGCTGCTCATGGCCCTGATTTCACCTGAATTTTGGATAGAAACTATTCGTGTTTGATGTTAATCGATGTTCAACTCTATCCCTGAAATAACGTTACTGAGTGCTTTGGTACGCAGACCAGACGTAATTTCAAGGGGGTGCGTCAGTTACGAATTTATTGTGGACTCTATGGAATATAGGGATTAGTCCGGTACCGATGGACCTTGTTCAGATCACTGATCAGTTTACATTTGCTGCCAGTGGTGAAAATTCCGGGTTCAAAGGGGCTGCAGTTCCGATCACCTTATGAATGACATACTGACCGCTCCGAAAAACGACAGGATGTTGATAGGGAAATTCATCCAGATGCTCCTGCGGAAAATCGGGAGGTAACTGATGTGTGTATTCCTTCGCGGGGGTCTGACACTGTTCGAGCGTCAGTCCGTTTTCGAGGAGACTACTTAAAATATATTTGTGGCCAGAACGATCGAGCCGTTCGACAATTTCGTTTTGATGATCTCGAAAGACTCGTGTCAGCACATCCAGATAGACAAATCGGGTGGAGGGTTTCAATTCCAGTTCACGGTAGGCGTGCACCAAATACACATTGTGAACGGTTAACTCACCATCCCTCAACTTCTGTTGACGCAGAAATTCCAGTGCGGGCTCCAATTCATTCCAGTTCGGCAATGGGAAATGCTGCAATCCGGTTTTAACATCGGGCGAACTGCCTTCGCGAAAACATTGCGACCAATGCTGCACACGCTGCCAACGGGTTGCGGGACTAAATGCCAACGCCACCAAAACGCAACATGTCGCGATGACAGGTCGGAAGAACACCGTCTGATTTTGCGATTCCGCTTTGCATTCCAGCTGATGAATCCCCTGGCTGACAGCTCTCATCGATAAGAGTATTGCGAGCATCAATTCCGGGACGTGGATGTAATCGAACAGATGCTGAAAGAAAAACGTCTGAAATAGCCAGCCCAGATAAACCGCTGAAAGCAACGTCTGCGAGAGATCCCGATTTCGAGCGGAAGTGCGAATAAGACTAAGGACCGCAGCCGGAATGGCAATCAGATGAGCCAGGCTGAACGGATAAAACCGCAACTGCTGTCGCCAGAGTCGATCCCATGTCCAGCGTTCGCGGCCGACTTCGAAATAGGTCGGATTCCATTCTATTGCCATTTCCCAGAAATGTGGCCATGTGCCACTCATGACCAGCCAGCTTGTCCCTATTCCACCGATGAACAATCCGCCGAACAGCACACCTGCAAAATCGACGCCGCATTTCCTGCCGTCTGGTTTGCGTAACCACCCGACAATCATTGCTGCTAATGCCGGAATCGCAATAAACGGTTTGATCCAGAAGCCAATCGCCCAGACGATCCCTTCGAGCACTCCCCAGAAATGGATTTGTGAATTGGTTGCCTGTTTCAACTCGATGCGTTCAATCTGACGTCGTCTTAAATACAGACCGAGCAGCGCAGGTAGAAACATCCACGTATCACGTTGACAGTGACACCACTCTGACGTCCCAAAGTAAAACCAGATCAGCATCACACTCAGAAAAAGACGCTCGGAGATCGAAGTTTTCAATGAACTCTCTCGGTTTCGAAACCAAATCGACAGCAGAAAGACGATGCTCCCCACAATCACAAGATCAACAGCCTTCAGAGCATATCCAGACCAGCCAAACAGACTGCGGATTGCAATATGAGCCCAGACAATGCCCGGCAGATTCGGCTCGACGATATCGCGATACAGCACGCCCCCTTCGAGAACGGTTTGAGCCTGCAGATCGTAGAGCGAGGGATCTGCTGTCAGAGGCATACACAGCATCATTGGCACACCTAGAATCAAGAGCCCCAACAGCAGGAATCCCGAAACCCAGTGTGTCGAATAGCATTTTGCGATGGTCTTCACAGCAAATCCTTGAACATTGGATGATGTTGCAATAAGTCAACATTCAAGGTTAGCTCAAAAAATGAGGTGTGTTTCAGAGCAAATAAAAATCTGCTTGGAAGAGATCGTCACCAATGATTGACTCAGTTCAGGCACATCAAACCCTGTAAAAACCGCCGTCAAAATCGGTATTTCTGGCATCTTGCTTAGAATTGTTCGGAATGTCCTGTGCGTATTGCGTACTCGTGAAAATATTCTCGCCCCCTACCTGTCAATGAGCTATCCGTTTGATGGACGTTGCGTTTTTGCAACAGAAATCGATAGCCGAATCATTGAGGATTGGCGGACTCATGGAAGTTGCTCACCTGCACGAACTCTCCGAACTCGAACAAACCTACTGGTGGCATGTCGCTAAACGCGATCTGGTGACAAACTGGTTGCAGCAGTACTCTTCTCCTCCCGGTTTTATTATCGAAGGCGGAATTGGCTCGGCTGGAAACCTGCTGGCCTTTCAGGAACTCGGTTATCAAGTGGCTGGTCTGGATATCATGCCGGAAGCGGTTGAGTATGGTCGTCAACGTGGGTTGAGTCAGGTGCAGGTTCACGATCTGGAGCAGCCCTGGCCATTTGCGGACGAATCTGCAGATGCCATCGTTCTGCTGGATGTCATTGAGCATGTTCCCCATCCCGTTCAGGTCCTTCAGAATGCGGTGAGGAGTTTGAAACCAGACGGGAAAATCTTCCTGACAGTCCCTGCTTATCAATGGTTGTATGGCGATTGGGATGAAGCCCTCGGTCATTATCGTCGATACACAACTCGCAGACTTCAGCAGCAAACGGTGGCAGCCGGTTTAAAAACAATCAAGCTGACCCACTGGAATTCCTTCACCCTGCCTGCTGCTCTGGGCATGCGAACGTGGCAGAAAATGTGTCCGCTCAAACGCTCCGCCGAGTTTCCTCGCGTCTCAGCAATTACGAATCGAATGCTGATTGGCTGTGCACAAATCGAACGTGCAGTCAACCAGTTTCTAAATATTCCCTGCGGACTTTCTGTGGCTGGTGTCTTTGAGAAAAGCCATGACGCAAACAGTGGAGTCAACGCTCCGCTTCCACAGTTGCCTCGGGAAGTAGAGGCAGAACAATGAATCTGAATCGCACACCTTCTGCGGCTTTTATCTCTGTCGTGCTTCCCGTTTACAACGAGCTTCAAGCATTGCCGACACTTGTCGAGAGAATCAGTTCAACACTGGATGCCGGACATTGGCGATATGAAATCGTGTTCGTGAACGATGGCTCAACCGATGGCAGCACTCAGGAACTATCACGTCTGAGCTTGGTCCACGACTTTGTACGGATTGTTTCATTCTCCCGCAACTTCGGACATCAGGCCGCCGTGCAGGCCGGAATGATGGCTGCACAGGGAGATGCGATTATTCTGATGGACTCCGATTTGCAGGATGATCCTATTGCGTTGACCGATTTTCTGGCGGCCTGGCAGCAGGACTTTGATATTGTTTACGCCGTGCGGACGAAGCGAAAAGAACATGCCTGCAAGCGATTTCTGTTCGATTCATTCTATCGTATACTCAATGCCATTTCCTCAGTTCCGATTCCGGTCGATGCCGGAAATTTCAGTTTGCTGGATCGCCGGGTTGTCGAAACCATCAATGCATTGCCAGAACGGGATCGATACTTCCCCGGCTTACGCAGTTGGGCCGGGTTTCGGCAAACGGGTATTGAAGTCGAACGCTGTGCCCGTTATGACGATGTTCCACGAGTTTCCATGCTCGGATTATTTCGACTGGCGAAAACCGCGATGTTCTCGTTTTCGAATGTCCCGCTAACCATGTTTTACGCGATTGGCGGCCTCTCGTTTTGTGTCTGCCTGATACTTGCTACTTATGCTTTGTATCACAAATTGGTTACCGGCGACGCAATCCCAGGCTGGACCTCAACCACAATTGTTGTTTCGCTATTTGGGGCCATCAATTCGCTGGGCATCGCAATACTCGGTGAATATGCCGCACGGATATACGACCAGGTTCGGGCGCGTCCCAATTATATTGTTGATGAAATCGCTCAACAAAACAGGACCGCATCGACTGCCATCGCGAATCCTGTTCAGAATTCAATACCAGTAACACAACTCTTGGAATGGTTACAAAAGAATCAGGAACACGCACCTGCAGGCGAGCCGAGCCAGTCATGACCTGGCTCGCCCGGTCTCGTGTTCCTATTGCTAATCTCGTTGAACAATCAGCACACTGGTATCATCGTGCCTGCCCATTCCCTCGGTAAAGGCATGGCTCGACCTAAACAAGGCTTCGACGGTTTCTTTAAGAGTCGACTGAGCCGATTCCTGTAGGACGCGTTTAATTCCCGGGACTCCAAACTCAACGTGAGAGCCTTCTTCGTCGTGAAAGGCTTCAGCTAATCCATCGGAATAAAGGGCGAGTCTGCAGTGCTCCGGCACATCAATTTTCTGACTCACATATTCTGACCCATCCCAAATTCCGAGAGGCATGCCGACATCATCACTCGAACCACGTTCTTCAAGAGTGTTGGTCGTGAGGTCATGAATCATCGGCAGCGGATGACCGGCTGCCGCCCACTCGAATTCGTGCTTGACGGGATCTAAAATTCCATACAACAGCGTGATAAACCCGCCATCATCATTCACGACCGCATGGCTGCAAAGACTTTCATTAATGTCTCGAACAAAGACCGCCGGATCGGTATATCGCTTTGAAGGAAACATCTGGATCAAGGTATGCAATGTCATAATCGACATGCAGGCTTTCATTCCATGCCCGGAAGCATCACCGACTAACAGGGCGATATTGCCATCCGGCATAGTCAGCGCATTGTAATAATCGCCCCCTGCCATCGTGACTGGAAGTCCGCCGTACACGCTGATTTCTGATGACTCATATCGGCCTTCAATCTGATATCCCTCGGGCACGTTGAGCAGACGCGGAATGATTGACTCCTGCAGTTTGCGAACGGAATCAATCTCCTGACGCAGTTTTGCGGAAATGACTCGTTCGCGTTCAGCTCGAACCGATTCCATCGCACTATGCAGAGCTGCATGTAGCAGAAACATGTAGTCTTTATTGTGATCGCGGATCACGTAGCTGCGTAATCCGGTCGTCATAAATTTAGCAATTCGATAGACATCTTCCTGCGAAGAGGCACCCACAATTGCATGATCGGCAGAGACTTCACGCAATTTCATAAAGGCTTCGTATGCTGTGTCGACATCTGGCGTACTTGTCGAAATCAGAAAAACATCCCAACTCGAATCGTTCAGTGCGGCTGCCAGAAAATCGTCCCACGTCGTGTGCACCTCAACCTCGGTGTCGTCGACATCCAGATATAATTTGAGAAGCTCCGCCTCATCCGCATCATCCCAGCCCACAAGTACCCGCATGAATTAACCGTTCATTAAGATTTGATTAGAAATATTAGAGGAGATAATAATTCTGATCCTGATGCCGGGTCAACGCAAGGATCAATCGATGTTTATGAAACCCAGTTTGGAAAACAGAATGAAGTTGCCTGAATATTACTCGTTTTCTGGTCTGGGATTATTTGCCCAATGTCCCGATTTATCTTCTCCGCGAACAAGCACCCCTTTCCCGTTCCATCCCAGATGGGCTTTCACATCGGCAGCCGCATAGCGAAGTGTCAAAGCACAGCGACGGCGATCGGAATCGTTGGCATCGGAGCCGTGCAGGAGCAGGTCGGAATGCATCGAAATTTGGCCGGCTTGTAAATGATTTTCAATCACAGCCCCGTATTGCTCAGGATTGTCGATTGTCTGATTGAGAACATTGTGTTCGTGAGAAGAACTCGGGCGATAAGTCAAATGTCCCACATGATGCGAGCCACTGATAAACTTCATCGGCCCATTCTCGGCATCGACATCATCAATCGCCAGCCAGACAGTCAACGCTTTCGTCGGTGTCAGTGGCCAATAACTCGAGTCCTGATGCCAGGCAACCGTTTTCCCATCGTGAGGCATCTTGCAGAAAAAGTGTGAGCCCCAGCCGATGACGTTATCACCAAGAATATCGGAAACACAATCAACAATCCGCTGATCATGCAACATGTCCCAGACTTTGCCATGCTTCAAATGGGCAGAACTAATGGAATAGCTGTCGCCACCTTCGGCAATGACCCGTTCGAGCAATTCATCGAAATAGGACCTGATCTCACCAATTTCATCCGCTGAAAAAATTGAAATCGGATGAATATACCCTTCCCGATTATAATGCTCGATCTGTTCAGTCGTTAAGACCTTCGGGTTCTTCTCAGTACTCGGATAGAACTTCAAGTCCCGTTCAATGGCATCGAGTTCAGCTTGATCGGGAACAATTTTATAAGAAGGAGTAGCCATCTGATTTTGCACCGGTAAAAGAAATTTCGCTCCTGGACACATCACGAATCACTATTGTATCAGCAAAACGCAATTCATTACAGGGATTCACTGTCTCGGCAAAAGACTGTGAACTTGAATTTCCCGGCAGTGTCAATAAACTCATACCATCGCCGCCGTAGCTCAGTTGGTAGAGCAATGCTTTCGTAAAGCATGGGTCGTGTGTTCAAGTCACATCGGCGGCTCTCGTTTAGCCCTGTTATTCAGGGCTTTTCTCGTTTTCCGAGTCGCTATTTTTGATTCACCCGCTGGACTGTCACGTGAAATGTCACCCAGTGCTGCTCAACAGACACACCAACGAAAGAGACCTTCTTCGGGCTTGAGCATTTGTGTTGACGTTTGCTGCATTGTCAGCCTTGAATCAATCTCCTGAGAGAAATTTACTCAAGAGAGATTCGTCTGTGTTCAATAAGTGATTGTGAAAATCAGCGTTTTTATTACATCGGTGTGCTTGGCGATCGTTCCAACGTTGGTAGTGAGTGAGGAATTAGCGGTCTGAATCGCAGACAAAGAAGTTCCGATGAGCCTTCTACTGGTTGACAGATATCGATTCATGTACTGATAATGAGAAATGATTGATACAGAATGTCAAAATTTATTAGACAGAAGTCAATTCTGTCTATCAATTAGTTATTTGGAAATGATAATAGATGTCGTTACTCGACGTGATCGAAGTCCATGGCAACGGGCAGACTAGACGTATTGAGTTGCATGCTGGCGACTTAACGGAACTGTCGCCTGATGATGCTGTCGACCTACTAATACTGTCTGCGTTCCCAGACGACTACATACCTACGAGAACTTCGCTCATAGGCAGCCTGTTCAGAATGGGCCTGTCAGTAGAGACGCTGGCTCAAGATAAAGCGGTTGATCTGCGACAGTCTTTTTCATGCTGGATGTCCCAGCCCCTGCTCCCTGAGTACGCGGAACTCCTCAATTTCAAACGGATCCTTTGCTTTGAGCCGTTGGTGCGGGGTGCGCCTCCTGACGTCGTTGGAGACATCTTTCGGGCGTTGTCACCATTCCTCGGTGACGAACCTCCAATTCGAAGTGCCGCAATGCCAATTGTTGCGGCTGGAGATCAAGGGTACCCCGTGGCGGCAATTCTCGACCCATTAGTCGAAGCTTGCGCGAACTGGATGGGGATTGGTTTGCCACTTGAAGTCTTGAAGATATTCACATTCTCCGAAAAATCTGCAGCAGAGGCTGCCGACGCATTTGCGCGACTCAAAACCGGATTGGAGCCTGAGAAGCGGCGTCCCGGTTACGAACATGATGTCTTCATCAGCTACTCCAGAAAGAATGCAGGGCCCGGCGAAGAACTTGCGTCAATTCTCTCAAACGCCAAACTTAATGTTTACATTGACGTTCAATCCTTGGATAAGGGTGCCGCGTGGCAACCGCACATTTTCCGTGCATTGGACAATTGCGAGAAGATGATTGCACTGTATTCGCCTCAGTACATTGAATCGAAAATTTGCCAAGAAGAATTCAATATTGCTTGGACGCGAGCAAGAGAAGAAGAATCACAAGTTATATTTCCAATCTATTGGGAAACAACAAGACTTCCAACCTACATGAATATGCTCAACTTTACTGATTGCCGCGAGCATGACCATGAACGACTACCCGATGCCTGCAGTAAGCTGGTCGCATCTCTGGGACACGCCAAATAACAAAGCGTTGCACAGGGTGCCGCGGGCCGCGCGGGTCCATGAATTAATGTCGTTCGAAAGCTATTTCCGCAGTTTTCACACTTGCGGTGAAGGATTATTTTCATCACCGAGACTCGTGCTCTTTGACCATGCACATATTGCACAATTGAGTATTGAACCTTTTTTGTCAGTTTGACTGTCGACACGGAACAGTACAGACATGACAGAATCCTAAACGGATTGCTTAATCATCCGCTTGAACGATTTTCTTTCCTGTCAGTTCATTCAACGTTGTGTCCTCCGCTTCCGTGCCTTCCTTGCCCCTCGGTTTATTCCAGAGATTCCGCTGTCAGAGCTCCCCCTTCACCGTGTAGACATCATTCATGATTACTCATGCGGCAAAAAATACAGCAGACCGTCCTCGGCTCCTAAAACCAAATCTCGTTTGCCATCTTTATTCCAGTCGACGGTCGTCGGGCTGGTGGTGTGGCCGGCTAAACGGCGATCTCCCAGCGTTCCCTTATCCACAAAACGGGTTTGTCCGTTCTCGTTACCCGCATTTTCCATCAGGTTGGCATTGACCGAATTGATCAGCAGGTCCCGCTTGCCGTCGCCGTTCCAGTCGACAAAGCAAAGTTTTCTACGGCCACTCGCTCCTGCCGTACCTGTATTCAATTGCAAAGGACTCTCCACGTTCGCCTTTTGTGGTTGCTGGCGATTGTTAAACGCTCCTCCCCGGAATGCTCGCTGGCCCGGTTTGAGTTGGAGCTTACCATCGACCATTTCCCGCTCGAAGTATGCCAGATAGCCTTCGTGATCGAGCATCACCAGATCATTCAGACCGTCTTCATTCCAGTCGATGACTACGGGAGTCGTTCGCCACTGTGTTGCGAATTCATTATCGGCTGGTGACCACCAGTTCCAGGCTGGCTTGGGAATTTCTGAAATCCAGTTGACTGTCACAGGTTGAGCAGTGGATAACTGAGGTTTTTCGCGAGTTCCCACATTCCGATACCAGACGACTTTGCCCCAGATCGAATTGGCGAGAATATCTGGCAATCCATCATTGTCCCAGTCAGCCACATCAATCGTAGTATAACCCCACTTCTGCTCAGCTGGCCCCTGAATCGATCCGTTCAAACCAGCCTGAATAACAATCGGTTTGCCATCCACTTCAAGTAACTTCGGTGGACTCCACTTTGGTTGAGCAGCTCCATCGAGATTCTCGAACCAGCCGATTTCCCCAGCCGTGTTTCCGCAAACGAGGTCCTCATCGCCGTCGTTATCCCAGTCGAAGCCGACGGGAGTCACCAGAGCTCCGAATTTCAAATACTTCGCTTCCTGCTGAAAGAAAACCGGTTCCGCAAACTGCGGCATCCCCCCTTTAACTTTCCCCGTGTTCTCAACGAAAGCTACCCGGCCATCTTCCTGGCCAACAATCAAATCGACATCGCCATCCCGATCCCAATCGAGACTGGAAACGACAATCATGCACAGATGCATGTTGATGACTTCGCCATCACGAGACAGTTCTCGTCCACTGTCGTAGACTGGCTTTTTACGGCTTCCCGTATTCTGAAAGTAAGTGAAGCCGTCAATGAAGTCGCCGCAAAGCAAATCGAGATCGCCATCCTGATCGAAGTCGGCAAAGTTCGGACTGGGCATGCCGTACACATCGACGTTCTTGCCACCGGCTTGCACATACTGAGGCTCTTTATAATCCGGCTTTTCTGTTGTGCCTGTGTTCTCAATCAGATAAACAAATCCGTGCAGCGGACCGCGGGTCCAATTCCCCTGCTCGTCGAAAGCATCGTCCCAGCCGTAGTCGTCCCAGTGGCCCTGGCCAATGATCAAATCGAGATCGCCGTCCCCTTCGTAATCGACGTAACTCCATTGACGCGCTCTCAACTTCCCGCCATTTCGCAGGACTTCACTGGTGGGATAAATCTTCTGTTTATCATCGACATTTCCACTCGTGATCTCCGTCAACTCATAACCGGGAACCAGCACGCGAGGCCGATTATTCACATAGGAGAGTGTGATGTTAGACATCCCCTTCCCCAAATGAACTCCCGGCTTGAACACCGGCAGTTTGGGATCATTGCCCGTGTTTTCGAAGAAATAGACACCATTCGAAGGGACATCGGGACACGAAACGAGCAGGTCGTAATCGCCATCCTGATCATAATCCATCGGCAACGGCCATCCCCACAGTCCAACACCCAGATCGACTTTCAATCCGGGATTGTTGTAGGGAATCGGTTCAAAGTCCGCTGCGTTTGCGGGAATGGTTTCGTACATCCAGGCGGCTGCACACAATAGAGCGAGCGTCTTAATTGTTCGCATGATATTCCTTTTGAGTTTGGAGATCAGGGGATACCCAAATTATGGTGTTGAAATCGTTTTCAGAATCTCGGCGACTTTCAATCGCTCCGGTTCCAAAAAGTGATTGAACGGCTCGGCCATATGATCGCTGCAGATCTCAAGAATCCCGAGTCCGCTTTTGACTGCTTTGATAAATCGGGAGCCGTATTTTCCAATGTCGTAAATCGCCTGCAGAGCAGTGATTTGCTTTTCGTACTCACGAGCTTTTGTTTCATCCCCCTGCTGCCAGGCGTTGTAGCATTTGACGAACAGGCTGGGGAAAATATTCGCTCCGCCATGCACGCCACCATCGCCAGCGAGTTGCAGAGACTCGATCAGATTGGCTTCCGGGCCCATCAGAATCGACCAGTCGGGTCGCAGTTTCTTGAGCTTTGTCAGTCGGCCGTAGTATTCGAGATCGCCACTGCTGTCTTTCACCCCAACAATGCGGCTATCCTCTGCCAGTTGCTTGAGCGTTTCAATTTCAAACCAGACTTTCGTCAGGCTGGGCATATTATAGAGCATCAAAGGCAGCGAAAGTTTCTCAACCAGTCGCTGGGTGTAGCCGAGCAGTTCGGTTTGTCCGACTGGGAAATAGTAGGGCGTCGTCAGCACGAGAGCATCGGCTCCGCATGATGCCGCATGATCAGCCAATGAGACTGATTCTGCAAACGCGGTATCGGTAATGCCGACGAGTACCGAGACTCGTCCGGCGACAACTTTTGTCACCAGTTCAATCAGTTCTCGACGCAGATGATAACTCAGACATTGAGCCTCGCCGGTCGTTCCCAAAATAAAGATTCCGGAAACCCCTCCCTCAATGAGATGTTCGAGCAGACGCTCTGTCCCTGATCGATCCAGCTCATCGTAGGAGAGCAGCGGGGTCACCATCGGAGGCACGATGCCCTGAAAGCGAGGTTGTGTCATTATGATTTGTTCTTTTCTTCGTGTTCAATGGGAATGTCAGCAGCCGGTTTGATTGGTGGAGCGACAACAAGGCCGACCAGGAAAATAGTCAGAGTGCCAACGACGATTATCATATTTGCATGCAATGGATTTCGTAGAACTTCGGGAAGTTGCTTCATATTCGGCGAGAAAGTCATCCAGGCGATGACGAGTAATCCAATCACCACAGCTGTGATCGCACGATGCCCGCGCGGATAGCGGGAAATCACACCAAGCAGAAAGAGACCGAGTAGTCCACCGGCAAAGATCCCCTGCAGAATCCACCAGGCATCCAGAATGCTTTTCACACCAATCAAGGCGACTGCGACACCGGTCCCGATAATCCCCGTTGCCACGGTCGCAATTCTCAAAACGAGCATGGACATTCGCTCGGATGGAGTTCGATCCCAATACCGTTGGTAAATATCTTTCAGGATGATCGTAGCCGAGGAATTCAACGACGTATCGACACTGCTCATCGCCGCTGCAAAAATCGCTGCGATTAATAAACCCGCCAACCCGATGGGCAATTGATTGGCAATAAAATGCGGCAGAACTTTGTCACCGATTTCTGCATCGGATAATGAAGCGGCTTTGGTTTCCAGTTCTGCTGGTGAGAGTGGTTCCACTTGCGATTCCGCGGCGACCTGCAAACGAACTTCCTGCAACATCTCTGGATGAGCATCGTAATAGGAAAACAGAACCGCTCCGATCATAAAAAACAACAGCGAGATCGGCACATACAACAACGCTCCCAACCATAAAGCCCGCTTGGCAGAACGCTCGTCTTTAGCTGTGTGGTATCGTTGCACAAAACTCTGATCGATGCCAAAGTTATTCAGATTGATAAACGTCCCATACAGCAGCAGAACCCAAACCGTCGGCTCTGTGAAATTCAACGCCCAGCTTCCCAGGCTGAATTTATTCGCAGAAGCCGCAATCGTAAATGCCTGAGAAGGCCCTTCCGGCATACCAAAGACCAGCATTCCAAAGACAAGAATCGCTCCGCCCATCAACACGATGGATTGAACAACATCGGTCCAGATAACCGCTTCGATTCCACCAAGCAATGTGTAAAAGGTGACAAGTATGCCTGTCGTGATGATGATCGTTGTCACATCCCAACCAGTAAGTGCATACAGCCCCAGTGCAACGCCGAATAGAATTGCTCCCATCCTTGCAATTTGTGTGAGCAGATAACAGACAACCGCATAAGTTCTGGCCCACAATCCAAATTTCATTTCCAGATGATGATAGGCGGAGATCTCGCCCGAATTTCGATAAAACGGAATGAAATAACGAGTCGCAAACCATGCGGCGATCGGTAGCGTCAGGCTGAATACAAAGGCGTTGAAATTGGTGCCGTAGGTTTTCCCGGGCACTCCAAGAAACGTATTGCTACTCAGAAATGTTCCGAAGATAGATAACCCAACTGCCCAGCCGGGCAAGGCTCCACCAGCAGCCATGAATTCACTGGTGTTATCGCTCTTGCGCACGAACCAGCAGCCCATCGCCACGACGGCGATGACGTAGATCGCAAACACAATAATATCGAGCGAGCCAAGATTCATAGTGAGCTTTGCTTTTCGTTATCGTCGCCAGCGACGGTCTGCAGGATGGGTTGAGGAATGCAGTGTGACTTCCAGCCCCTTACGAATATGCTGACGCATCGCAACCTGAGCCGCGAACCCATCCCCCTGCAATAATGCTTTGAGGATTTGCTCGTGGTCTTCACAGGTCGCATGCATCAATTCGGCATCGTAGCGATGACGATTGGTCGAAAAGATTCTGGTCAACACGTGAGAATTTTCGACAGTTCGGATCATGATTTCGTTACCGCAGGAGTCGAGAATCGTTTTGTGAAAAGACAAATCATGTTCTTCGAATGCTTTGATCGTCCTCATATCCTCGACATCGACCTCGCCAGTCAACACCTGTTGAGTGATCTCCTGCATTGCCTGATAGTGTTGTTGCAGGAATTGCAGATGATTTTCCGACATCCTCTCCGCCGCTTTTTCTGCGACATAAGGTTCAAGAGCTTCACGCATCTCATAAAGTTCGATCAACTCTTCCCGTTCAATTTTACGAACGACTGCTCCCAGCTGTGGCACAAGATCGACAAAGCCTTCATTGACGAGCATGCCAATCGCTTCACGGACGGGAGTCGCACTGATGCCGAGTTCTTTGCCGACTGGCCCATAAAGAATCCGACTTCCCGGCGCAAGCTCACCGGAAATCAGTTTCGATTTCAAATGATCGTAAGCACGACGGGAGTGGGTGGTCGACATCGATAACAGCCGTAATTGTTGAATGCCAGAGAAGTCCATACAGGTCTATAGACTATGAATAACAGCTTATCGATATGTTATCAAGCGATACAGGAAAAGATTAATACAAGCACGAAGCAATCAAACAGGCAAATCTATTCCGCAGCTGCGATTCGATCAAATACAATTTCCACCATGAGCGGGTGCAGTCCTAAGTGGGGACAGACTATGAATTCAACGTCAGGCCATTTCTCGGTGAAGCTTTCACGAAACTCCTCCAGGTCTTCCACGACATGGATTCCAGCCGACAGGAAGTACGGAAACATGAGAACGCGTTTTGCTCCGGAAGCAACACACTTCTCAACCCCTTGTGGAATGGTTGGCTCTGTGAGTTCGAGAAAAGAGCTCTCGACGACGGAATCGGGACGAGCCTTGCGGACCATCTCTGCCAGTTTGAAGAGATCATCATTCGCCTGTTGACGTCGGCTGCCGTGGGCGATTAACAGGATGGCGGTATTGTTTTGCGGAGTATTCATAAACGCATTTTATGTCACAATGAGCGAGGGAACACCCGAGTCATGACTGACTCGGTTCGCCTTTTGGTAATTTAATCGAGTCAAATAAAAAACGCGTCCTCGACGAGAACGCGTTTTTCAATATTTTGTTCTTCGCAACTGGCTTACCAGGCGAAGTGAGCGAACGCTTTGTTGGCGTCGGCCATACGATGCACGTTTTCACGTGTGGTCATCGCAGTCCCTTCACGGCGAGAGGCTGACATGAACTCTTCAGCCAAACTCTGCGAAATTGGACGACCTTTACGACCGCGAGCGGCAGCCAATACCCAGCGAATCGCCAGTGTCTGCTGACGTTTTGGCTTCACAGGTGTTGGAACCTGATAAGTTGCACCACCGACACGCTTTGATTTCACTTCAATGTACGGCTTGCAGTTTTCCAGAGCTCGCTCGAAGACTTCGATTTCGCTCTCTTCCGGCATCCTCTGCTTGATGATTTCCAATGCATCATAGAACGCACGCTGTGCTGTGCTCTTTTTGCCATCGAGCATCAAACAGTTTACGAATTTAGAAGCCAGGATCGAATTGAACCGAGGATCGGGTTTCAGTTGACTAACTGAGGCAGTAAATCGCTTCGCCATGAATCATCTATACTTTACAGGGCCAGAAAAGTTGGAACTTTGTATATGTAGACAGCCAGTTGCTTATTTAGGGCGTTTCGCACCGTAGCGACTGCGTGCCTGACGACGATCGCCGACACCGAGGGTATCGAGTACGCCGCGAATAACTTTATAACGCACACCGGGAAGGTCGCGAACTCGACCACCGCGGACAAGCACAATGGAGTGCTCTTGAAGATTGTGACCTTCACCAGGAATATAAGCCGTGACTTCTTTCCCGTTCGACAAACGGACACGAGCCACTTTTCGCAAAGCCGAGTTCGGCTTTTTCGGTGTCATTGTCTTCACCTGAAGACAGACGCCTCGCTTCTGAGGGCATCCTTCCAGAAGTGGAGTTTTGCTTTTTGCAATTTGTTTTTTGCGTGGCTTACGCACTAACTGATTAATTGTCGGCATACTTGCTGACCCTAAGTCACTAATATCACAGAAGTTAGGAAATTACATCCAGGCTGGCTTCAGCCGCGTACTCTTCCCGTCAACCCACCTGATTTCAGGGGAAGCGAAAAGGATACCCATTTTTGATGAAATCGTCAAATCACTTTAGACGGGTAGAAGATAAAACATTACGAAGTTATTTGGGAGATCCGCAGGGTGGTTAAACTGATTGTCTTCCCGAGCGTATCCTTCTTCCACTATTTTTAGGTTATCCATTTGAATCGCAGTTACGGCCATCGTATTATTACATATGGATATGCCCACTGATTATGGGCTTTCCATCCCTCCACATTACTGGCTCCCATGGCCAGCACATAAACTTCCCTCCCTATTATATAGAGATCGAGTTGGCTCATGCGATTTGTTTCCAATGAAATTAAATTCCCGATCTCTCTGGCTTTACTGCTCCTTTTCTTGACTTTTTCTGATTTCGCCAACGCAGAAGACCAACTGGATAAGGGGCGGAAAATCTATCAGTCGCAGTGCGTCGACTGCCATGGCGATCAAGGTCAGGGTGTGGAATCGGTTTATCCCTCACCCTTGATTGGGGATCTGTCCGTTCGAGAATTGTCTGCCTACATTTCTAAAGCGATGCCAGAAGGTGAGCCGGAGACCTGCGTTGCTGAAGATGCCGATGCTGTTGCTGCTTATATTCATCAGGAATTCTATTCCATCGTCGCCCGCGTGCGAAATCAGCCACCATCAGTCGATTTTTCCCGGCTGACGGTTCGCCAGTATCGCAATAGTGTCGCCGATCTCGTGAACAGTTTTCGCTGGTCCAACAACTTTGGCGACGAACAAGGACTCAAAGCCCGTTACTACAAATCGAATAAGCAAAATAAAGAGAATCTTGCCATTGAGAGAATCGATTCTCTCATCAATTTTGATTTCGGAGAGGCTGGTCCCGATCCCGAGAATATTACGGAACCGGAATATACCATGATCTGGGAAGGTTCCGTGATGGCTGCCGAGACGGGCTGGTATGAATTTATTGTTGACTCGGAAAATCAATGCTATCTCCGAGTAAATGGTAGTGATCCGCCTCTGATCAATATCCGTGTCAAATCCGGAGATCAAACTGAATATCGAGAGGAGATGTTTCTGCTGGAAGGTCGCGCTTACGGGATTCGTCTTGANNCTTGAAGTTCGGAAGTCCAAGACCGACAAACTGGTCTCTGCACACCTCAAGTGGAAACCACCACATGGCACCGAGCAATACATTCCGCCCCATTATCTCTCGGCCAGTCCGATGCCGAAATGGTTGATTGTCGAAACCGATTTTCCACCCGACGATAAAAGCGTTGGCTATGAACGTGGCGTGCAGGTTTCTCAGGACTGGTTCGATGCCGTCACGTCTGCTGCGGTGGAAGTCACGGATAAACTGCTGCCGGAGATTCCGGGGTTAATCAAAATTCCAGAAATCAATGAGGATCATAAAGAAAAGCTGAAACAGTTTTGCACGGACTTTGCCACACGTGCGTTTCGGCGTCCGCTCTCGGAGGAGTTGAAGCAACTTTACATCGAACGACAGTTTGCAGAATCACCCAGCACTGCAGTGGCGGTTAAACGCTCGTTACTGCTGATTCTGAAATCTCCCCGTTTCCTGTTCCCCTATCTCGGAAACGAGCAGTTTGACGATTACGATCTGGCTGCCTGGCTGGCACTGACCATGTGGGATTCGATTCCCGATCCCAAGTTACTCGAAGCGGCAGAGAAACATCAGCTGATTGAGAATGATCGATTCACCTGGCAGGTTGACCGGATGGTGAAAGATCCGCGAGCCAAAGCAAAGGTGCGCCAGTTCTTTCGCGGCTGGCTATATTTCGATCACTTCAGCGAATTATCGAAAGCCGATGACGAACACCCCGAATTCGATGCCGAGCTGATAAGTGAATTGAAAGATTCTCTCGAGCTATTCATTGAGGACATCTTCTGGTCGGACGAATCCGATTATCGCAAACTGCTGCAGGCCGAGTCGATTTATGCCAGTCCCGAGATTGCAAAATTCTATGGACTGCCCGAGGTCAAAGGCCCAGTCTTCGAGAAGATCCCCTTTGAGCCAGAGCACCGAGCCGGGATTTTGACGCATCCTTATTTACTGGCTGGACTGGCTTATGAGGACTCGACATCACCCATACATCGGGGCGTTTTCCTGTCGCGGAGTTTATTGGGACGATTTTTGAAGCCACCACCGATTGCCGTGACTCCCATCCCGCCAGATCTCGATCCGACCATGACAACCCGGGAACGGATCGCCCTGCAGACAAAACCGGTCGCCTGCAGTTCCTGCCACGGATTAATCAATCATTTGGGGTTCACATTGGAGAACTTTGATGAGGTTGGTCGATATCGAAAACAGGAACGTAATCAGGATATCGATGCTTCGGGCTATTACATCTCTCGTGAAGGCGAACAAAACAGCTTCCAGGGAGCCGAGGAACTTTCCCGGTTTTTGACGAAGAGCGACGAGGCTCATCAGGCATTTATCGAGCAGTTTTTCCAGTATCTGGTCAAGCAGCCGATTCAGGCATTTGGCCCGAAAATGATTAACGAGCTTGATCAGGATTTTGCGAATAATCAGTACAACATGCAGAAACTGATGCTGAACATCGCGACGAAATCGGCTCTCCGGCAGAGAACAATGAAGCAGGAACTTGTTGAGCAAACGCACAAGTAACTCTTTATTTCCTGAAATCGTGTGATATAATAGACTTAGCGCACCCACCCACTACCTCTTGAAGGTCCTTCCATGAAATACACCATGCAACGCCGCGAATTTCTGAAGAATGCTGGTCTTGGAGCATTGTCGATTCCCTTCCTGGCCGGTTTGCCCAGCTTAGGGTACGCCAACACAACTGCCAGAAAACAACGCATGGTTGTAATTTTCAGCCCGAATGGGGTGGTTCCGCAGAATTTCTGGCCGGACGAAGAAGGGGAGCAGTTTGCTCTCAAATCGATCATGGAGCCGTTTGCACCTTATAAGGACAAACTGCTCACACTGCATGGCATCTGCGATAAAATTCAGGGCGATGGCGACTCTCATATGCGCGGTATGGGCTGCCTGTTGACGGGCTCGGAATTATTCCCCGGCAACATTCAAGGTGGTTCGCACACCCCGGCTGGCTGGTCGAGTGGATTGTCGATCGATCAGGAAATCAAAAATGTCTTACAGAAGAATCCTGCTACACAAACCCGCTTCGGCTCCCTTG
>DOCI01000105.1:2301-7746 GCA_003503535.1 Planctomycetaceae bacterium | reverse complement strand
GAGCCGATACCTGGACACGCATGGTTTATGCTGGTGCGAACAAGCCAATCGCTCCAGTTGACGATCCTTACCAGATGCTCAGCAAACTCTACGGCAAGATGAAAGACCGCGAGAGTTTGAAGAGCATTATGGATCCCCTGCAAAACGACCTCGCGAAACTTCGCCTGATGGTTAGTGCAGAAGACCGTCATCTGCTCGATGAACAGGCTTCGTTTGTCCGCGATATGGAACGCGAACTTCAACAGGAAAATCCTGCGGATATCGGACATGCCGTGCCCAAGTTGGAACTCGGCGTGAAAGAAGTCAACGACAACATGCCGAAGATCAGTAAGATGCAAATCGATCTGATGGTCAACAGTTTCCGCGCCGACTTCGCCCGCATCGCCACACTGCAATTCACGAACTCGGTCGGCCAGGCCAAGATGAGCTGGCTTGGCATCGACGAAGGCCATCACGGCCTCTCCCACGAACCGGACAGCAACACCGATGCCGTCGAGAAGCTGACGAAAATCAACACCTGGTACGCCGAACAGGTTGCGTATCTCGTGAAACAATTAGCCGAGACACCCGAGCCGGGTGCCAGCGGCAGCATGCTCGATAACACGATGGTCATCTGGACGAACGAACTGGGCAAAGGCAACTCCCACACCCTCAACGACATTCCATTCGTCATGATCGGCGGTGGCATGGGCTACAAAATGGGACGCTCGCTCAAACTGAATAAAGTGGCCCACAACCGCCTGCACCTCTCACTCGCCCAAAGCTTCGGCCACGACCTCAAAACCTTCGGCAACCCGGACTACTGCGGGGATGGTCCACTCGCGTTGAGTTAGGCAATCTGAACACGAAGCATCAGCAAGGGGAAAGCGTCATCATTTTTTGACGTTTTCCCCTTTATTATTGGTGTTTGCAATAGATTGTAACCGCCAGTGAAAAGAAATTTGGGTACTTGATGTATCTATAAATTCGTCCCTACGTTTATGATTTCATAATGTTGATTCAAAATACACACTACAGAACATCGCATCAGGTAGTAAGAAATCTATTCTTATCACTTATTAATGACATCTAAAATGCCTCGAAAATCAGAATGGGGACGTAAGATTGGCACTGGACCAATGCGAAACTTTGTGGTCACTTACGAGGATGATCCTCCCGAAAGAGTGGAGGCTGTCAACTTTTTTGCTAATGTTTCATTAGCCATGTGTCATTTCCCCGCGCTTCCCCGCCAGATCGATACAATGTCTGAAATCGAAGCGCAGAAGTATCTTGACTCGCATCCCCAGAAGGAGCAATGGTCTGATTTGCACATTCGAGCGACAGCTCAGGTTGGCGACCTGGATTTACATCGCCTCGCTCAACTACCGGAACTTAAAAGGGTGATTCTTTACGGTTTTGGCAACGATGCACTTGGCCATTTACGCCACTTAAATCAAATTGTCGAACTGACTGTGTATTCAGATCTAATTGACAACTCTTGCTTGAACCATGTTTCCCGATTGGACTCGCTACTGATTATTGACTTCCAAGGCTCATCAAATATCACACCAGCAGCTTATTCTTCCGTAGTTTCCAGGCTACCTAATATTGTTAAGAGTTACCCTCCACATGCAAATAGAAATTAATACCAGAGAATTCTGGAAATTACTGTCTGTTACATCGAGACATCTCAAGAAACCAAACGCGACTCCAGCCATAATAATATGTTCTGATAATAGCTATCTTAAAGCAATTACATGGGGTTACACCTGTGAACGTTCCTGTTCTTCGAGATTAATGAGTTCGATCATGATTCGTGTCTTCATTTTAACATTGCTCATGGTCGCCACCCCCGCATGGGCGACTCCCCCGCGCCTTTTTGAGGTGGAAACCGTTCTCGGTCCGAAACGCTACCGGGATGGTGACGTCATTGAAATTACGGACGCGCATTCCACTTCAACACGTCTCGAACAGGGAGATACTGTCGTCGTTAAAGGACGCGTTCGACTCGACAGCAGAGCGGAAGCCACGCTCTCTTTGTTGCTCACTCAGACAAAAGGCAATGGCTTCGAAGAGACGGAAGTGAGTCAAACGACAAGCGTTTCTCAGGGACTACAGAACTTTGAGCTTGAAATCACCATAAAGCATCAAGGTGTTCTTCACTTAACGCTCTATGACACCAAGACCGGCAAGCCATTCGGCGGCACCTATTTTGGCACTGCAGCGCAAATGGAAAATATTGCAGACTGGAATCTGAGCTATTATCTTGATGAGCAATAGAGATGCAGCTGTCCGTTTCCAGAGCATATTCAAAAATTACCTGCCGCGTTCAGCAGGAGCGAACACTGCGTTTTCAGAACATTTGGTGTCAAAGCGACTGCAGATACCATTTGATAATGGTCTAATCAGGAAATTTCGCATTGTGATACACGTTTTGCACGTCGTCGCACTCATTGAGTAGATCCAGAAACTTTTCAAAAGCTTCGACATCGTCTCCACTAAGTTCAACATCGGATTGTCCGACAAAGGCAATTTCCTGGACGTCGAAT
This sequence comes from Planctomycetaceae bacterium, assembly GCA_003503535.1. Classification (GTDB taxonomy): domain Bacteria; phylum Planctomycetota; class Planctomycetia; order Planctomycetales; family Planctomycetaceae; genus Rubinisphaera. The sequence continues at coordinate 5,218 of DOCI01000105.1, read as the reverse complement.
TCCATGTCGGGCTGCATTTCCAGTAACGCCTGCTTGGCTTTGAAAAAGTCTGTCGCCGCTGCAAATACGGTGAGTTGACCATCATTACTTTCGACATCATCGACATCGACATCCGCTTCGAGCAAGGCTTCGAGAATCTGGTCGGCATCGTCTCCCTTGAAGGAGAGGACTGAAAGGTGATCGAATGCATGAGCGACGGTTCCACTGTTGCCCAGTTTGGCGTTCCCTTTGTTAAAACAGTTGCGAACGTCGGTGAATGTTCGTGTCGGATTATCGGTCAGACAATCGACAATCACCGAACACCCGCCCGGCCCGAAGCCTTCATATTTGGCTTCTGAATAGTCTTCACCCCCGGCTCCCCGGGCTTTCTCCATCGCTTTTTCGATAACGTGGGAGGGAACCTGTTCCTTTTTGGCCTTCTCGATCATATTTTTCAAAGCCGGATTCGATTCCGGTTCAGGCACACCATTCTTGGCCACCACGTACAACATTTTACCGTATCGTGAGTAAAGCTTAGACTTCTGTGCAGCAGTCTTGGCGATTGAATGCTTGCGGTTCTCGAAACTTCTTCCCATGGGACGAATCTACTTATTTTATTGGTGTCAAATAGAACTTGAACTTCTCTAAGAATAGACAAATCCATGGCCAAGAGCAATTACGAAATGAAAGGGAGCGATAACCGGAACGGCAGGCAGTGATGTCGCCCCTTGTCATTCCATTTCTTCGATGAGATCCACGTTGGTGACACTTCGGGATCAGTTTTCGTTATCCTGTTTAAAACCTGATATGGCATTGTATCGATAAGAATGCGACGTGTGGCGGGGGCGCTCTCGAAGAGAAGCCCTCGAATCGTTGAACATCCGGGGGCTTTCGCTGAAGCGGAGCGCCCCCGCCACCCCAGATTTATTTGATGAAGCCAGGCTTGTAAGCAGTTTTAAGAACAGACTCGATATCGGTAGAACACGGAATTCATAATGAAACTCACATTTCACGGAGCAGCGGGGGAAGTGACAGGGAGTCAGCATTTGCTGGAGTCTGACGGTCGAAAAATTCTCTTTGATTGCGGACTTTTTCAGGGACGCCGTGCGGAATCGCGACGCAAAAATGAGGAGTTCGCCTACGATCCTCGCGATATCGATGTCGTCATCCTGTCGCACGCGCATATCGATCACTGCGGAAACCTGCCTCGCTTGTTCCGGAAGGGATTTCGCGGTCGGATCTTCTGCACAGCTGCCACGGCTGACTTTGCCGAGATTATGCTCAAAGATGCCGCCAAAATTCAGCAGGAAGATTCCCGCTATCTGTCGCGACATTTGAAGCCGGGTCATCCCTCTGTTGAACCGTTGTATGATCAGGATGATGTTGACGGATTGATGGCATTGTTCGAGCCGCTCGACTTTGAAAAACGTCACGAAATCGCCAGCGGGTTTCGCATTCGCTTCCTCAACTCGGGACACATTCTCGGCTCTGCGATTACCGAAGTCGACATCGAGGAAGACGGAGTCTGGAAACGGATCGTCTTCTCAGGTGACCTGGGGCGACGCGATTTACCGTTACTACCGGATCCAAGCACGATTGAACGCTGCGATGTGCTGATTTGCGAATCGACTTACGGCAATCGCGTGCATCCCCCTTCGCGGGATATCAAGATGGAACTGCTACGAATTTTGAAGGAAGCGGTCGCAGTCGGCGGTCGGGTGATTGTGCCTGCATTTGCATTGGGACGGACTCAACAACTGGTTTATTTTCTGAATGAACTCTTCAATGAAAATCTGCTGCCTCCAATTCCGGTATTTGTCGACAGTCCACTGGCGACGCGACTCACGAAAGTTTATCGCGATCACCTGGAGATCATGGATGCTGAAATCCAGCTTTTGCTGCGAGATGACGACGATCCGTTTGGATTTCCCTGGCTGAGTTATGTGCGGTCTTCGCATGAAAGCAAAGAGTTAAATGATCGTGAAGGAACGATGCTCATTATCTCCGCTTCGGGAATGTGTGAAAGTGGGCGCGTTGTGCATCATTTGGCTCATGCGATTTCCGATCCACACAATACGGTTGCCTTAATTGGCTTTCAGGCAGAACATACAACCGGCCGCCGCATTGCCGAGCGGCAAAAGTACATCAAGTTTTTCGATCGTGATTTTCCACTCAAGGCTCATGTCGAAAAGTTGGATGGACTCTCTGCCCATGCCGATGTAACGGACTTTCGCTGGTGGTTCGAGCAGGCTGCTCAAGCGGGGGGAATCGGACAGGCATTTCTCGTTCACGGCGAACCCGACTCCGCATTAGCATTAGCAGAGGTGCTGAAAGACTTCACCGATGAAGACCCGATTATTCCCATGCGCGGACAATCTTTTGAGGTCTGAAAGATAAACACTAAGCCCAGTGGGTGGCACGACCCAGAATGAAGTGATGGGCGTGGAATTCGCGCCGACCACACCCTTCACAAAGCTTCTGTTTTTTATACATAACTCTCCATTAAGACTTTCCCCGGACCTGCCATGGGAGCCCATTGATTATTGTTCCCTCTGCCCAAGGAGAAGGAAAAAAATCGCTTCCCAAAAAGAAGAAAAGGAATTCACCCCTTCGCCGTGCTCAGGGTCGTGTCACCCAACCACCACACATAGAATACTCAGAACGTAACCGGAATTCGCAGTCCATCATAAGCCAGGTCAATTCCCTTTGGCAATTTCCCCGACACATATTCATGCTCGATATCATGCGCGATGTGAGTGAAGTAAGTCTGCCGGGGACGGAGTTGCTCGCTCACCTGAGTTGCCTGCGTCAGATTGAAGTGCGTGGGATGCTGACGAAAACGTAATGCATCGATGATCAGCACATCCAGATTTTCCAGCAACGGCCACGTCTCTGGTGGAATCTCACTGACATCTGTGCAATAGGCGACATTCCTGAC
>DOCI01000105.1:1685-2185 GCA_003503535.1 Planctomycetaceae bacterium | reverse complement strand
TCGGCAATCGACCGTGCATCAACCGGAGAGGTTGCACTCGAATGCCAAGTAAATCAAAAGGTTCAGTCGTTGCGCGTCGTATTTCAAATCGTGGCACTGCTCCGCGCCGCCCATTTGGTGGCAGTGGAGTAAAGGCATAGGAATACGCTTGCTTGAGTTGCTGCTCGACCATTGGCTCGCAGTACAACGGGATATCTTGATCGAGCAAATGCCCGAACTGACGCAAATCATCAAGACCGAAAATGTGATCGGCATGACAATGAGTGAAAACGGCTGCATGGACGAGCCGGACTTTTTCGCGGATCAGCTGGATTCGCATTTCAGGTGTCGTATCGACCAGAAAATTCCCTTCGGGAGCCTGGACGAGAATACTGCTGCGTGTGCGGTTATTCCGAGGATTTTCGGACTGACAGACCGGACAACGGCAACCCACCAGCGGCACGCCATGGCTTGTCCCGGAACCGAGAATGATAATCTCGCCCTGGGAGTTTCCTCCAGGC
>DOCI01000105.1:1255-1514 GCA_003503535.1 Planctomycetaceae bacterium | reverse complement strand
GTAATAACTCGACATTCATTGATCTTCATTCCATTCGATAAGCCGGATTCTTCACCGACCGGCTTACGCATGTTTATTTCGCTTATCGTCTGACAACTCTTATTCAAAACAGTAAATTACAACGCAACCAGCAATACTGAAAGCAGGTTTCATTTTAAAAATTCAGGCGAGCCGGGCCAGTGATGGCTCGGGTTTCCTCACGACCATTGTGTGAGAATAGAAAACTTGGTTGATGATGAACCGAACCCACCCGAGTCAT
>DOCI01000105.1:0-1072 GCA_003503535.1 Planctomycetaceae bacterium | reverse complement strand
CCGAGTCATGACTGACTCGGCTCGTCTTTTGCAGTAGTTATCGTATTTGCCTTCAGTACAAAATCTCCCTCAGATTGCTTGAAATGTTACATTCCCGAAGGAGTCGCGTTGGATATCACACCTGAAAAATTTGGAGACTTGCTCGACCTGCATCAGCTCGATCGGCAGCGATATGCGGAAGTCGAACAGAATCATCAAGCCGTTCTGAAGTTGTTACAGGAAACTCGATACGACGGATTACTGCTCACTCTCCCGGAAAACATCGCCTGGTTCACGGCTGGTGGACAGGTTCATTTTCAGCATGGAAGTGGTCGTCCTGAAACGGCCCTCTTCATCAATAAAACGGGGCGGATTGTTTTAACAGTTGACTCGGTCGCTCCCCAATTCTTTGATCGTGAAATCAAAGCACTTGGCTTTCAACTGAAGGAACGCCTGTGGACGGATGGTCTGGACGATCTGTCGGATGAAATCTGCCGGGGACGAGCCGTCATCAGTGATTCCGGTTTTGGACGCACTCGTGCAGTGGCGAATCGAATCGATCCCTTACGACAGCAATTCTCAGAGAGCACTGCCAATAAATACAGCGCAACTCAACAGAAGCTGACTCAACTTGTCAATGAGGTCGCCTCTAAAATACAACCCGGTCAAACCGAAATTGAAGTCGCCAGTTTGATCGCTGCAGAATTGATTGCTCATCAATTTCAACCGCATCGCCTGCAGGTTTATGCCGATGAGCATCATTTCCAATATCCACACTGGGACTGCGATCACACACCGATTCAATCTCGCTGTGCAGTGCACGTGATCGCGTCCCAGGCAGGTCTGTATTATGCCACGACCGAAACCGTTGATTTTAATGCACCTGATCAATCAATATTACAAAAGCGCGAACAAGCCCAAGTCATTCTGACACGAGCCTCCGAACTTTCTAAAGTCGGTTCTTCGCTGACCAAACTCTGGCAGGAAATCCTTAAGACTTACACAGAACTGGGTATCCCGGATGAATGGCGAACAGCTGAATTCGCGATGCAACTTGGATATCGCAATCCCGAGCAGATTCTCGTCCCGAACA
>DOCI01000153.1:51880-56733 GCA_003503535.1 Planctomycetaceae bacterium | reverse complement strand
GGGAGCGGTATCGATGAAGTTGATGCCCGCATCGAGTACCGCATTCAGAATCTTCTCGGAGTCCTCTTCGGAAGCGACTCGCTTGCCCCAGGTTTTCGGGCCACGAATGCCCATGCTGCCATAGCCAAGCTGAGTGACTTCCAATCCCGTGCGACCAAGTGTTCTGGTTTTCAACATGACTGAGACTTCTAAACTTTTGGGGTCAGGAATTTTGTATCGAGAGTTGTAGACATCAGCAAAGATTGCCATGATATTCGCAATAGCAAACTTCGATGCATTCCTCGATCATACGGGATGCCATTTGACTGTAAAGGACGACGAAAGAATTCTCATGATTCAAGCCCTCACCCGACTCACCTCCTGTTTCATAGCAGCCTGCCTGCTCAGTTTCCTGACCCTATCCTTCGAAAAAACTCAAGCGGCTGAACCCAAACTCTCTTTGGAAAAAGAAGATCACATTGCCTACATCGGCAATACGCTGGCTGACCGTATGCAGCACCACGCCTGGCTGGAAACTTATCTGCATGCACTTTACCCAGAGTACGATTTGACAGTCAGAAATCTGGCCGTCCCTGGCGATGAGCTAAGTGTGCGTCCGCGTGAAGACAATTTCGGCAGTCCTGATGAATGGCTGACTAAAGTTGAAGCCGATGTGATTTTCAGCTTCTTCGGTTACAACGAAGCAATGGATGGTCCAAATGGACTCAATGAATTCCGTAAGCAACTCGAATCGACTATTGATGGCATGCAGTCGCAAAACTATAACGGGAAAACGGCTCCGACTCTTGTCTTCTTTTCACCCATTGCTCACGAGAATCTCCACAATCCTGATCTGCCTGAAGGGGAAGCCAATAATAAGAATCTCGAACTTTATACGGACGCCATGCGGGATGTCTGCCAGTCCAGGCAGGTTCTGTTTGTCGATCTGTTTCATCCTTCGCAAAAGTTGTATGAATCCTCTGAGAAGCCGCTGACAATGAACGGCATCCATCTGCTCAGCGATGGAAATCGCGTGATGGCAGACGTGATGATCAAAGAATTGTTCGGCAAAGACAAAATCAATATCGATGCCAAAGAACTTGAGCGACTGCGACAGGCAGTACTTGTCAAGAACGATTACTGGTTCAATCGCTATCGAGTCGTCGATGGTTATAACGTCTTTGGAGGACGTTCCAAACTGGCCTGGTTTGGTCAGTCCAATGCCGATGTGATGATGCGGGAAATGGAAATCTTCGATGTCATGACGGCCAATCGCGACAAACGCGTTTGGGCGGTCGCTCGCGGCGGAGATTTAGAAGTAAAAGATGACAATCTGCCTCAGGAACTGGATGTCAAAACGAACAAGCCCGGAAATCTCGACGACGGCAGTTATTCCTATCTTGGTGGTGAGGAAGCGATTTCCAAGATGACGATTGCCAAAGAAATGGAAGTCAATCTCTTTGCCTCCGAGGAAATGTTCCCGGAATTGATCAACCCTGTGCAGATGGCTGTCGACACTGACGGAATATTATATGCTTCCGTCTGGCCAAGTTATCCGCACTGGAATCCGACGGAAGAACGCCGCGATCGCATTGTCTGTTTACCCGATGAAAACGCTGATGGTGTCGCTGATGAATGCATTATCTTTGCCGATGAACTCAACAGTGTGACCGGCTTCGAATTCTGGGGCGGCGGGATGCTCGTCGCGGCATTGCCAGAACTCTGGTTTCTCAAAGATACCGATGGCGATCACAAAGCCGATGTGAAAATACGCATGTTGCAGGGACTTTCCAGTGCCGATTCGCACCACTCTGCCAATGCCATGGTGCTTGGTCCAGATGGCTGGCTGTACTGGTCACGAGGTGTCTTCAATGTTGCGAATATCGAAACGCCAACCAAAACATTCCGAGCAGGCAGCACGGGCGTTTATCGATTCAATCCCCGCACTTTCGAAATGGAATTTCATTTCCCGATTGGCCCCAATCCTCACGGCGATGTCTTCGATCAATGGGGATATCAGTTCGCCAACGACGGCACAAGTGGAACGGGCTCCTATGTCAACATCGGCAAAGGTGTCGGAAACAAACAGTGGTTCAAAAAGCGGGTTCGTCCCGTTGCTGCTACGGGTATTCTTTCCAGCAGTCAGTTTCCTGAAGAAAATCAGGGGAATTTCCTGATCTGTAACTGCATCGGATTTCTCGGCGTCCTGCAGCATGAAGTCAAATATGATGGAGCCGACATCACCTGCGAAGAAATCGAACCAATTCTGTTTTCTGACGATCCCAACTTCCGTCCCACTGATGTCGAAATTGGCAGCGATGGAGCCCTGTATGTGTCCGACTGGAGCAATGCTCTAATTGGTCACATGCAACATAATATGCGGGATCCAAACCGAGATCATGAGCATGGACGAATTTATCGAGTCACCGCTAAAGATCGTCCACTTGTGATGCAACCCAATTTGAAGGGGGCACCGATTGCGGAAGTTTGCAAATCATTCTTCGCCAAAGAGAATGCAACTCGATATCGCGCCCGTATTGAATTGAGCGGTCGTGAAACAGAAGACGTTGTCAAAGAACTGAGTTCGTTTACTAAGTCACTCGATATAAATAAGCCTGAGGATGCTCAGGCGATGTTGGAATGCCTGTGGGTCTTGGAAGAACATCGCGTTCCAAATTTGGAATTGATCCAAGCACTCTACAAAGCGAAAGAACCCCGAGTTCGTGCGGCTGCGATTCGTACACTCGGGCATTGGGGAACTCAAGTTGAAGGCTGGGAGCCAGTCCTGATGGCTGCTTCTGCCGATGAATCTCCACTTGTTCGAGCCGAAGCAGTGAAGTCTGCGGTCGCATTTTCGGGTGTCACATCGGCTGAAGTTGTTTTCAATGTCGCCACTCAGCCGACTGATGTCGAACTTGATGTGGTCATCAAATATGCATTGAGCCAAATCCCCGTTGATAAACTGTTGCAGGAAGTCATGCGATCAAAAGGTGACTTATCACCACCAGCCCGCCAGTACGCATTAAAGAATTCCTCAGCCGAAGACTTACTGGCTTATGAACAGTCTGCTGAGGTTTATGAGGCCATTCTTTCTCGTACAAACACTCCGATCAACTCATTGCGAGAGGCTCTGAATGGATTTGCAGAATTCGAGAATTCCAATCCAGCCTCGCTGATCATGAAGCTGATGGCTGAACGTGATCAATCCAATGAAATCGCCAGTCTGACAGGCCTCGGAATTTTATTGCAGGAACAACCGGCTGAGTCACTGAATAAAGTGCGAAACCAACTGGAGAAGTTTGCTCTGGAAGGTAATAACGAAGCAACTCGCCGCTCAGCGATTGCCGCATTGATTACCACAGATGGCTCTGGAGAAAACGCATATTTCCTGACGTCAAAAAGTAAAGACCATTTACAGGATTTCCTGGCTGCGGTTCCCTTAATCGAAAACTCAGACCTGCGCAGCAATCTTTACAACAGTATTCGCTCACTGGTTTTTGAACTGCCACCAAATCTTTCTTCGGAAGGTGGACAGGTCGAACAACGAATCCCCGGCATCCATGTCGATTTCTACTATCCAAGTCCCAGCAATGTTGCCATTGAAACCCTGGCAAAACTCAAACCTGTCGATAGCGGGATCGTTCCTGAAATCGTCATGAATGTGCCACAAAAAACACAGAATGATAAATTCGCTCTTCAGTTCAAAGGCCTGATTGATATTCCCCGTTCGGGAGATTACACATTCTTTATCAAATCGGATGATGGCTCACGCATTTATCTGGATGATAAAATCCTTGTCAATAACGATGGCCTCCACGGTTTTTCCGAAAAGAATGGTAAAGTTAAACTTGCTGCCGGACTGCATAATTTGACGGTCACTTACTTCGACAATGGTGGAGGTGATGGTCTGGAAGTGAACTGGTCTGGCCCTGGCATCAAGAAACAGAAAATCCCTGCTTCTGTGTTATTTGCCAACGGTGGACAATCATTGCAACAACTGGCAGTCGTTTCCCTTGGCTCGATCCCCGGCCACGATGCCGAGAAGTTCAATGATCTCTCTCAGCTACTCAAACGCAATAAATACCAACAGTCTGCCATTCGTGTACTGCGAGCTATTCCCGAAGAGAATTGGCCCAAAGCCGATTCGACCAGTCTGATCGACAACCTGATTGGCTATCTGAGCAATGTGCCCGTTGCCAGCCGAACCAATGCGACATCGACCGATGCCATTTCCATTGTTCGCTCTCTCGCATCTCGCCTGCCACAGAATGAAGCTGATAAAGTTCTTGCACGACTGGACAATCTGGATGTTCGCGTGATTGCCATCGGGACCGTTCCAGCACGAATGATCTACGACAAAGAAATCATTGCGGTTGAAGCTGGAAAACCTGTCGAGTTTCGCTTTTCCAATTCCGATCATATGCCACACAACTTTGCGATCATCTTACCAGGTTCGCTTGAAGAAGTCGGAACCCTGGCTGAAGAGACCGCAAGAGAGCCGGACGCGAAAGATCGAGAATACATTCCAGTATCTGACAAAATCCTGCTCGGCAGTCGCCTCCTTGAACCGGGTGAAAAACAGGCGTTAACTTTTGAAGTTCCGAAAACCCCCGGCGTTTATCCCTATGTTTGTACTTATCCGGGCCATTGGCGAAGAATGTATGGAGCCCTGTATGTTGTCGAAGACCTGAAAGCCTACCAGTCCGATCCGGCTGCGTATCTAGCCAGCCATTCCCTGGAAATTAAGGACGAATTGCTCAAGTTCGCCAACCGCAACACGGAGTGGAAATACGACGATCTGGCCAAGTCTCTACCACAGGTGATGCATGGACGTTCTTTTGATGTGGGAAAAAGTCTGTTCAAAGTCGCGAACT
>DOCI01000153.1:43364-51696 GCA_003503535.1 Planctomycetaceae bacterium | reverse complement strand
TGGATGATGAAATCCAACTTCTGGTCGACCCGATGGCCAAAGCCGATCCTCTTACAATCTCCGTTGATGATATCGATGATCAGGTCAAATCAAAGCTTTCCATCATGCCAGCCGGCTTGCTGAACAAGCTAACCGAAGAAGAGATTCTTGACTTGCTCGCATACATTTATGCTCAAGGAGATATGAAGCACAAAATGTATTCCGAGCACATGCATCATCCTTAACATTATAACTCGAAGACTCAAGCGAGGAAAATGAGTACGCTCATTCATCCGCCACTGCTGGATGACCAGCAGTGGTTTTTTATTAGCATCCTACTTTCGACGCGCCCCCTGTGAGAGATACGCCAGTAAATTCCGGATGTCTTCATCCGACAAATCTTTGAGCACATCTTCGGGCATCAGCGATTTCTCCATCGCTTTGAAGACTTCAAGATCCTCTCGGGCAAGAATGATTTTACGATTATCAGCAGTGCGGATGGTGACCGTTTGAGGATCCTGGGCAGCAACCATGCCCGTGATCACTCGGCCATCCAAAGTCACCGCAATGTAGGATTGATAACCCTCCCGGATTTCCAGACTAGGCTCGACCATGGCTGGCAACCAGAATTTTGGATTGCCTCGTTCGTAACCATCAAGTGGCGGACCGATCGTTTCGCCCTGCCCGAAAAGCTTGTGACAGTTCGCGCATTTCTTTTTGAAATGAACTTCTCCTTTGGCTGAGTCTCCTGCGGATTCTGCCAGCATTGAAAGCAGACGATTAATCTCCTCTGCCTTTTCCGCTTTTGAAATTTCGACTGGTTTGCCAAAAGCCTTTTCAACTGATGAGATAAGTTCGGGATCATCGTAGGACCGAAGTTGCTGAATCACATCAGCTGGAACGTCTTCAGCTTTCATCTGCCAGGAATTGACATAGTCGACCAGTTTCATGGCCCAATCTTTACGGGAAGCCAGAGTACGACAGGCCGTCGTTCTCAAATTATGCTCCGCCGAGATGCGACTTTGAAAAGAACCAATCAAACTGTTTGCAATTCCAGCATCGTCATAATTGGCCAGCGATTGTATCGCCACCCGTTGAAATGCCGGTTCATTCGTACTGCGTCCAGTCGCCAGCGAGACGAGTGTACTCACAACTTCAGGAGCCTTCACTTCTCCAAAGGCGCGAGCCAGTTCCATCCGCAGGCCCAAGTCGCTATTTGTATCTTTCAAAGCCTTAATCGCGGGAGGAACAGCTTCTGGTTTTCCCTGACGTAAAGCCAGCACAATGCCATCATTCCCAAGTGAATCCAGATAATCTGCCAGAGCTTTTTCAAGAGATACTGGAAGTGGTGGCACTGTTCGCCCCTGAAATGCTTTATTCAAACCAATCAGTAAAAGCTCACGGGATTTGTCATCCGGTGCAATTTCTACCAGACGGGCACAGTGCTGCAAATCTTCGGGCGTTCCTGCCGCAGCGTATCTTTGCATGAGCCGTGTTGTAATTGCAGTCTGAGTCAACTCCAGAGACCACACTTCCGGATTGGAAAACGTCTTTTCAATCCCGGCAAAATCTTCCGCATGGGCTTCAACGGCCCACCATAACATTAAAGGCATATGTGGATCCGCTAGATCCTGTTCATGTTGTAATAGTTGACTCACAACAGGAAGGGCATATTGAGCGTCGATTCGCTTAGCCGTGGAAGCCAGTTGACTGCGGACCTGCACCTGCGGTTCATTTGCTGCAACAGCGGCAATCGCTTCGTAAACCTGTGAATCAATATTTTTGAGTGTGCCATCCCCGATCAGCCGTATCACCCATCTACGGATATGCTCATCCGGATGCTGCAACCAATTCCGGCAAAGCTTGGAGTCCAACTCACCCATCAGATTCAACGCCCATAAACTTTCCAGCGATGACTTCTCATTTACTTTTGCAATCAATTGCTCGACTACGGAACGATCCCCACGCCAGCCCAGTTCCAGCATCGCACGACGACGTACCCATTTGTTCGAATGCTCGAATAAAGTGATTAGCTCCTCGGCAGTCTTCTGATGTAAATCTCCGAGTTGATAATTGGGTGATGAATCTGTCGGTCGGACACGATAAATACGACCACTCTCTTTATGCCAGTCGTCCACAGGGCTGACATGACTGAGGCGAGTGTCGGACCAGTCAGCAATATAAACACTTCCATCTGGACCGACGCCATTGTAAACCGGCCGAAACCAGCGATCCGAACTTTCGAGCAGGTTCGTGTGATCTACCGTGCGGTAAGTCGACCCCTGAGGAATTCGTTCACTGTGCCAGACGATATTATGCAGGGAATTCGGTGCAATAATATCGCCGTTGTAATCCTGGGGAAACAACCCGCCTTCATAGATAAGAAAGGCTTGTGCAAAACGCCTGCCATCCCCTTCAAATCCCATGTGAGTAAAATACCCAAACGCATACGGATTAGTGAGAGGCCCATGTTTACCCCAGTTCTTATCTGCATAACTGCCTTGGGGATAATAATAACCACGTGTATTTCCGCCGTTCGTTCCAGAGAAAACCCGCCCCTTGGAATCAATATCCAGACTGAACGTATTTCCGCCCCCTTCGGCATAAATTTCGAAGACTTTCGTCACAGGATGATATCGCCAGATACACTGACCCTGGAATTCAACGCCCTTAGTAACTGCAGAACTGACAACCCCAGCAGTCGTGCTGCCATTGGCGGCATAGAGCCAGCCATCCGGTCCCCATAACAGACTATTGGAAATCGAATGCGTATCCTGAATCCCGAAACCACTCAAGTGGACTTCAGGGTCACCATCGGGAATATCATCCCCATTTGCATCGGGATAAAAGAGCAAATAAGGAGGATTCAATACCCAGATACCACCATTCCCTACTTGAACCGAAGAAGCGATATTCAAGCCGGTAATGACATCTTTTGAGGTATCGTAAATACCATCGCCATCGGTATCTTCATGAACAGTGACCTTGTCCAGCCCCTTGACTCCTTTTGGTGGAGGCTCTGGAATCTTATCGAACACTGCTCGTAAATACTGGTCAAAGCGTACCACTTTCAAGCCAGCCGGGTATTGATACTGTCGATACTGCAACACCCACATTCGACCGCGAGAGTCCCAGGTCAGAAACAAGGGCTGAGAAACCTCAGGCTCATGTGCGATCAAATCAACTGTCATACCCTCTTTAACATCAAATGATTTGAGGGACTCCAGCGGCGGCGTCGGATCAGAACCATCCGACATCACCCCCTTGCCTCCGAAGGATTTGAAGACTTCTTCAACCCGCTTATTGCCCGCAACAGGATTGTCCTGTGCATGGTTCTCTGACAGGAGAACTGTGAGGCAGAGGCAAACGGGAAGAATAAAGGTTAAATTTCGCGCGGAGAGATACGGCATAAGGAAGTACTTTGAGGCTAGAATAGGGGGAGTGAACGCTTTCAAATGATGTCGTGAATCAGATGGCCTTTGACATCCGTCAATCGCATATCGCGGCCACCAAATCGGTAGGTTGACTGGGTATGATCGACGCCCAGTAAATGTAGCATAGTCGCATGCAGATCGTGAACCTCCGTGCGATTTTCAATGGCTTTGTAACCCCATTCATCAGTGGCCCCGTATACAGTACCTGCTTTCACGCCTCCACCTGCCATCCAGATGGTAAAGCCATACTGGTTATGATCGCGACCATCATTTCCTTGTGCAAAGGGTGTTCGACCAAATTCTCCCGCCCAGACGACCAGCGTATCATCAAGCAAACCTCGTTGACGCAAGTCTTTCAAAAGAGCCGCAATTGGCTGATCGACTGCCCGGGCATTATCTTCGTGCCCTTTCTTCAAATTAGAATGCTGGTCCCAGCGATCGTGTCTGACATTCGGGCAAGTCAGTTCGACAAACCTTACTCCACGTTCAATCAAACGACGGGCCATCAGGCATTCCGCAGCGTAAATTTTTGTTGGTTCATATTCAGCATCCATTCCATACAATGACTGAATGTGTGCAGGCTCTTCGTTCAGGGACATCAAATCGGGGACCGCCATTTGCATCTCGTAGGCCATCTCATAATTTTTGATGGCCGATTCGAGACTGTCGTGCTTGCCAAATTTCTGTGTCGCCATTTGATCAAGCTGGTCGATTAAGTTGAGTTTCTGCTTTTGAAGTTCTGCTGTTTTCTCTGTTCGCTGATTATTGGCCACGGCACTGCCAGATGGCTTGAAGACAGACCCCTGATAACTGGCCGGCAGGAATCCACTACCAAAACAATCTAACCCACCAGGAGGAATCAATCCTCCATTGATCGCCACAAACCCGGGAATGTTTTGACATTCACTTCCCAATCCATAATTCACCCACGCCCCCATGCTCGGACGCCCCTGCAAACCACTGCCGGTATGCAGGAAATAATTGGCAAAGGTGTGCTCTGGGAACTCAGAAACCATCGAACGAATGACGGCCAGTTCATCGACACAGGTAGCCACTTGGGGGAAAAGTGAACTGACAGGTATTCCTGATTCCCCATGCGATTTGAATTTCCAGGGGCTGGCCAGCACTTTGCCAGTGTTGTTGAATTGAGTTGGTTCGAGAGTGAACAAATCGCCGGGGTTCTGCCCATTGTATTTATCGAGCATCGGCTTGGGATCGAACGTGTCGACTTGCGATGGACCACCATCCATGTAGAGAAAGATCACATTTTTCGCACGAGGTGGAAAGTGTGGACCATGACCGGCTTTGTTGATTTCCTGACTTGCAGTCTTCGTGAATCCATAAGCAGGATCCTGAGCAAGAGCTGCTAATGCGATTGCTCCAAAACCACCCGCGCATCTTGTGAGCATTTCACGACGCGAGAACGGTATCGTTTGAATTCTCTGGCAGGGAAAAGGGGATGAATGATTCATCGGATAAAAATAAATTCCTTCGTATTCACGAGGGCATGTGCGACATCCGCCCACAGTTCCGGATGATCGACAGGGATATTTCTCTCTGCGGATTGTTGATACAAATACTGAGTCGCAATTTCGAGTTCCTGTATGCTTGGTGAACGAGCAAATGCGGACTCATAGAAGCTGGTGAGACTTTGTTGAATCGATTGTTCATCGTGTGGTGAAGAAAGTGAACAGACCCGTTCCGCCCAGGATTTCGTTAACTCGACCACGAGCGGATCATTCAAAAGAATCAACGCCTGAGCAGGCACGTTCGACACGGTTCGACTGCCCATCGTGCTGAACGGAACTGGAGTGTCAAAAGCGAGCATGAATGGAGAAATGAAGTTCCGGCGGACAGAAATATAGAGAGAACGACGATTGTCTCCAGCGAGCGGTCCACTTTTTCCCGGTCGTCCTCGCCCGTCCATGAAGGATGTCAGGTGAATCGGGATCGATTGACCATACATTGTTTCATCCAGCCTGCCTGATATCGCAAGAAGTGAATCACGAATGACTTCCCCTTCCAAACGCTTCGGGGGTCGGTAATGCCACAAAAGATTTTTTGGGTCCTTCTCCAGTGCTTCAGCCTGTGCCAAACTCGACATCTGATAAGTGCGAGACAAAACAATTTTCCGAATCATCTGCTTGATTGATTGTCCATCATTTCGGAACTGCATCGCCAGGTAATCGAGTAACTCGGGATGCGTCGGACGTTGTCCAAGCACACCGAAATCATCAGTTGTGGGAACTATTCCCCGACCAAGCAAATGATGCCAGATGCGATTGACGATCACCCGTGATGTCAGAGGATTCGTAGACGCATTGATCTGCTGAGCAAGTTCGAGTCGTCCACTCCCTTGCTGAGGATGCATTGGCTCATCACCGGAAACTGCTGTCAGAAAACGCCTGGGAATCAGTGGTCCTGGATTAGAGGAACTTCCACGAATCAGCAGTGGTCCATCTTCTCCCGTTCCGTCCATCATTGCCATTGCCAGATGAGATTTCTGCTGCACACTCTCTTTGAGTTCTCGTTTCTCTATAAACCATTTCTGTAAGATTTCTGCAACCTGATCTGAGACTGCTCCCGGTTCTTCAATTCGTTTGTTCAATACTTCAATTCGATTTTGAATCTCTGCAACTTGTAAGTCTTCTTCATCACTAATTCGTTTAATGATCGCCGGATCATTTCCCTGCAAAACGCAGATCACTTCAAGTTGAGCATTTTCAGCAGGAGTGAATTCCAGGTGGATTCGATGACCGATGTATCGTTTCAGGTTCATTTGAACCCAGTTTTGCTTGGGTGAAATCGCCTGTATCGTTTCATTATGTAATGGGCCTGCAACCAGTCGATGAGAATCGACACAGGCCACAACATGTCCACTTCCGTTGACTCGTACGGAAACAATTCCATCCTCAACAGAAAATGTGGGAGTGCGGAGAGTACGACCACTCCGCGGGATTTTCGCGAGACGGTCCCGCATTTGTGTAGGAGATTCACTGACAGATTCAAGCCCATTCCAGAAGGAATCACTGGCAGCCGCATTGTGCAATGCTAATGTTAAACCTGGTTGATCGGAGTTTTCCGTCAATAAGTACTCACCGGCTTTTCGGGGGCGAGAACCAAACATATAGCCATCCTGCAAATAGTCTTGCTCTGCAATTTGACTATAGTCGACAAGGATAGGATTTTTTGAAGATAAATCCTTTACAGCAGTCTTCAATGAGACTTGAACGGTTTTGTCATTTAGTAAAGGATCATCCAGCAATGTCGCGAGTTGTTGCTGGTACTTTGTATTCAGCTCCTCAAGTTGAATAGCGACTTCACCGTTGTGTTCGAGCGACTCAAATCGTACCTGCCGATAACAACTGCTTTGCAGAAAGCCGGTCAACGCATAATAGTCAGCTGTGGAAATGGCATCGAATTTGTGATCATGACAGCGAGCACAGGAAACAGTCACTCCCAGAAAAGTTTTTGACATCACATCAATCATATTATCGAATCGATCCGACTCATCTTTGCTGATATCGACCGGCGAATGCACCCACTCTCCAAGAAACCAGAAGCCAGTCCCCAGGATCGATTCATTAAACCCTTCGGTGGGATGCAGACGGGGAGACTCAATCAAATCCCCTGCAATATGCTCTCTTATGAATTGATCGTAAGGAATATCCGCATTCAATGCCCGGATCACATAGTCTCGATATTGATAAGCATTGCGAGCATCTTCATCGAACTCATGCCCACGAGACTCGGCATAGCGAACCAGATCGAGCCAGTGTCGTCCCCAGCGTTCACCAAAGTGGGGCGAGGCTAACAACTCATCGACAAGATGTTCGACAGCTGCCGGACTTTGATCAGTAACAAAATGTTCCACTTGATCTGGCGTTGGAGGCAAGCCAATCAGATCAAAATACAAGCGCCGGACGAGTCCATTTCGATCCGCTTCGGCAGCCGGAGATAAGCCAGCTTCTTCGAGCCTGTGCAAAATAAAATTATCCAGTTCATCCTTTGGCCAATTCGAGTCATGGACATTGGGAATCTCAGGTTGTTTGATCGGCTGCCAGACCCAGTGTTCCGCTTTGCGTTTTTGCAAGTCGAAAACTTCGCGTCCAGTTTCCTCTTCCGGACTCTCCTCAGTCGGCCAGGGGGCTCCCAGGCTGATCCACTTTTCAAAGATTGCGATTTGCGCGTCTGACAATTTCCCTTTGGGAGGCATCTCGTAGGATTCATACCGAATCGCTTCAGTGAATAAACTGCCGTCGACATCATGAGGAATAATTGCGGGGCCTGAATCTCCTCCTTTCAGGAGGGACGAACGTCGATCGACATACAAACCAGCTTTAAGTTTATCTGACTTTGCGCTGTGGCACGAATAGCAATGTTCAGCCAGGAGAGGACGAACCTGCTTCTCAAAAAACTCATAATTCTGAGCTGTATTCGTTTCTTCAGCTGCTTGTGCAAGATTCTCAGTGGAGACCATGACCAGGAAGGTCAGTGTCGAAATTGTGGCAAACTTGAAAAAATGCAATGACACGATCACGTTTTCATTTCTGCTGGAAGGCCATCAGGTGGGATCAACTTCAGGAGTCGTATAGGAACTTAATTATAAGTTAAATGACCGCACGCCGTCGAGAATAATCCGTAAGAATGTGCAATCTTTCAAGAAGAGATATTATTTTGCAGAGATTTACTGATAACTGAAGTTTTGCAAATTCCAATAAATCACAACCCGACGCATCAGCGAGGGGCCCGTGTGGATTTGATAATCTGCTGGATAGGTCTTTGACAACCCAATTAAACGAATGGATATACAACCTGGTTTTATGCTTCACAGTTCAGTTTTTCACGTGAAATAACAGTAGCCAACTGGTTTTAGAGTGAACCGAATTATTAATCGGAAGCCGTCCCCTCGCTGACGC
>DOCI01000153.1:39706-43202 GCA_003503535.1 Planctomycetaceae bacterium | reverse complement strand
GCGTTTTGCAAAACTTCAGTAATAACTTGCTCTTGCCTACATCTTCGAAAAATGAAGCAAGAGCAATTGGATCCACTCGAGTGGTCTTCATTCGCTCGACTACGCTTTGTGAATGTGAGCGGCAAATATCCAGCAGTTAACTGCTGGCACTACGATATCGTCCAATCGACCACAAGAATACATAACGGGATAGCACAAAAAAGACTGCCGTCATCAGTACCGACCATAGTGCAATCCAGGATGGCTCCAAGGCTTTACTCACCAGGATTTGAGCAGGGACGGTCACAACCAGGAGGATTGGCAGCACAAAGCTAAAGATCACACGAATCGATTCCGCCAATGCGCCTCCTGTATAAATCTGCTGCGGATAGCGTGCGAAGACCGTGACGTAAAACCAGAAATCATACAGTCCCTGATTCCGACCAAACCAAACACTCGTGCTCGCCAGTGTGATCATCAGACAATAAAAGAAGATCACCCCGACTGCGACCAGCAGCAGATACATCAGCACATTCACAAAACCGATGGGGCGATCCAGATTCACAAGAGAATAAGTGAGCAATGCTCCTGAAAGCAAAATCTGATTCATCATTGCCAGATTGATTTTCTCAATCGAAATCAGAAATTGAGTGTCGATAGGCTTGAGCAAGACAAAATCGAGATTCCCTGTGCGAATCAACTCGCTGAAATTCGCACAGTTCGGCATAAACAGGCTCTCGATGATTGCATTGATCAGCATGCCTGTCGCCATAAATCCGAAATACTCTGCTCGATTCCAGTCGGCAATCGTGTTCACATTCTGATAGATAATCTCAAACAGAATCAGTTGAGCAGCAAACCAGAAGCCACGGGTAATAATCGTAATCAGAAAATTACTGCGGAATGAAAGTTCCCGGACAATCGAATTTTTCGCACATCGTGTCCAGACACCCAGATAATTGGGTTTGAACACATCCTCGGCTGGACTCACCTCACTCATTTCATTCCTGTTGCGCCAGAGTAGGACAGGCTTCCAGCCTGTCAATATACGCTCAGTCTAACCTCGCTGAACCTGACCATTCCCCTCTTTAATCTCACCAAGCCGATAACAAGTCAACTCCTGTTGGCTGAGGATCGTCTCAATTTCGTCACCTGCGCTCGCATCGCAAACAATGACCAATCCAATTCCCATATTGAACACGCGATTCATCTCCGCTTGAGCAATATCACCGAGTTTCTGAATCCAACTCATCACTGCTGGAATTTCCCAGGAATTGTTTTTCAGAACGGCATCCACATCATCAGGCAGCACTCGTGCCAGATTTTCCTGAAGACCGCCCCCGGTAATGTGAGCGATCGAATGGACATGGGGTCGAAGTTCAGGAACAGATAAAACAGACTGCACCAGATTTGCATAAATGGCCGTCGGAGTCAGCAGAGCTTCGCCCACTGTAGTACCGAGTTCATCGACATGATCCTCAACATTCAAGCCAGCATGCTCAAAAACAACTTTGCGGACGAGTGAGAAACCGTTTGAGTGTAAGCCTGAGGAAGCAATGCCAAAAACGACATCCCCCGGTTTTACTTCCTTGCCAGTCAGAACATCCTCACGCTCGACGACGCCCACGCTAAAGCCAGCCAGATCGAAATCGCCTCTGCGATATAAATCGGGCATAATGGCCGTCTCGCCACCAATGAGTGCCATGCCTCCCTGACGACATCCCTCAGCGATTCCTGTAACGAGTGCTTCCGTTAACGTCGGGTCATCGTGGCTCATTGCAACATAATCGAGAAAGAAGAGCGGCAAAGCTCCCGTGCAGAGGCAATCGTTCACGCACATCGCAACCAGATCGATTCCAATCGTATCGAAGCGATTCGTCAGTTGAGCCACTTTAATCTTAGTGCCGACACCATCCGTTCCAGAAACAATGACTGGGTCTTTATATTGGCGGCCTTCTGAAAACAGGCGAAACAATCCCGCAAAGCCACCAGGCAAAGGCATGACACCGGGCGTCGTTGTACTCTGGACCAGTTTGCCGACTCGCCGCATCGACTCTTCGTAGACATCCAGGTCTACTCCAGAGGACTTATAATCAATTCCACCCATCGACCTGATCCTAATTTGTTATATGTCCTGGTAGGACAGGCTTCCAGCCTGTCTAATTTTCGCTATCCAGGTTCTGTCCGTCTTCATGTGCTTTGTTGGGTTAGGCTGCGCTAATCCAACCTACAGATTGATTCTGTTTCTAAACTTCGTAGGTCAGGCTGTGCTTGACGAAATCGACTCAATTATTATTGAGATCCACCCAACAAATAAAACGCTCTGGGAGCTGGCGAACCAAGAAGTTGTTTCAGCAGAGACATTTCGTTTTCAGCAGAAGCAGAGGCAGACCCGAGTAATACATCTGTCAAAGTCGGAGGATACTCATATTCGATCACCCGCATGGGCCCGGCTTTCAAATCCGTTTCCATCTTCGCAATCGTGTCATCCAGAAAGCTGATTTCGTCCACCATACCGTTGGCAATCGCCTGATCAGCTGTGAAGATGCGGCCTGTCGCAATATCTTCAATCTGCTGCCGAGTCATCTCAGGTCGACCATTTTCGATCACACCGAGAAACTTCTGATAGGCTTCATCGAGAATCCCATCCCAAACTTCCCGATCTCGTTCGCTGATCGGCTTGAACATGCTCAGAGAATCTTTGAACTCACCCGTTTTCAACGGCTCGGACTGCACACCCACTTTGTCGGCCAATTGAGTAATATCGTAGTGAGGAATGATGACGCCGATGGAACCCGTCCAGGTTGTCGGCTCGGCAAACAACTTCCCTTTATCGCCTCCGCCCATCGCGATGTAATAGCCCCCGGAAGCAGCCAGTCGCTGCATCTGCACATAGATCGGCTTGGTTTCCGCAAATTGGCTTAACCGGTGATAAATCTGATGGCTGTCCGCAACGAGTCCGCCGGGGCTGTCGACGACGAGCACCATTCCTTTGATCGAATCGTCCTCGGTCGCTTTTTTGATCTGTTCGAGAATTCGCTCTGTGTAGGGGGGCATAATCGTAGTGCTGACACGTATCAGAGCAATCTTTTGCTCGGCATCCTTACTCCCGGAATGATATCGCTCCAGGGGACCATCGAACTCATTGAAATAGTCGCCGTAGGATGAGAGCAGCATCAAATTCAAAATGATGGAGAACAACAGGAGTAACCCCAGAAGTTTCGTTCCCCAACGGGATTTCGAAGTCGACTGAGCCTCAATGACCAGTCGCACAACCTGCTCGCCATTGCCTGTCGTGAGGGAGGATGTCATTTTTTGAGGATCTGGTTTTTCGTCTGCCATCATATTTCCTGTCGGTCTGATACTCTCAACTGATCCCGGAGAGCTTGGACTACTTTATAGGTGTTCCCCTGCCCTGCTGCAATCGAGCGGAATTTTATCCAAGAGGTGTACATCTTCATTAACCTTTGAAAAAGGCTAATAAATCCTCAAACAGAAAATTTGGAATTACTTCAGA
>DOCI01000153.1:29401-39577 GCA_003503535.1 Planctomycetaceae bacterium | reverse complement strand
AAAATTTGGAATTACTTCAGAATTATTAATCAAAACGATGTCCTCTGATTGGTGTGGGCTTCGCTATGCATCATGTAAGCAAATTTGACAGGGGACTCATAAAACTCAGCAAGTCAATGAGTCATCCGATAAGAGTAATTTTAAGAAGAAAACAAGGTAGAGTTATGTACAAGTTCACACTGTGCACATTGGCGATTTTGGGGTTCTCACTGGTTGCATCGCAATCAGCGCAAGCCAGCAACTGGCAATTCGGTGTCAGTGGTAACAATTACGGATTCACCGCCGGATCCTACAATCGTGGATACAACAATTCGCCATCGTTTCATGGTGGTAACTACGGTCACGGATACGGAAATTCTGGTTACGGAAACAGCAACTACGGCCACAGAAACAGTAACTATGGCTACGGTAACAGCAACTATGGCAATTACGGCTATGGCAACAATTATGGCCGGTCTAACCGCAGTTATTACAGCCAACCCTATTCGGGCAACTATCGCTGTCATTGAAACCTGTGTCGGAACGTCGGATTGAGCAAGAGTTTAAATTGAGAATCTGACTATTTGTCGACAATCAATGCCATTTGATGGTAAGCCAATGCAAGCGGGATATTCCGAGATTGCATTGGTTTTTTTATTGGGAACTCACGAATACGCAATCAAACTGAATTATGATCCGCTGAAGCCTGGTGTTGTTAAGCAGCGAGCTTCAAACTGAAGTCCTTTCGCTCACATGCCAGGAGAAATCCTTATTGCCCTTGGATCATTTGAAACATAAAACAAAAAACGTAAAGGATTCTTCTCATGGCGAAATTTAGGGCATACAGCAAGGACAACAACTGCACTGGATAGCTCAATCTTGAGGGAATCTGATATTAATTTGGAATTTCCTGTCAAAAAGATGTCCCCTAACCGGCATGAGCCTCGCTACGTATAATAGTAAGAAGGTTTGACGTGTGGCCCCAAACCGCTGAGAAAGTGGGATGGACGTCAAATGATAACAATTAACGTAGGGAGAAGGGGTTTGCAATGTATAAGATTACACTGTGCGCGATTGCAGTTTTAGGCTTCAGTTTGGTAAGTAGCCAACCAGCACAAGCCAGCAACTGGCAGTTCGGTATCAGTGGCAACAATTACGGTTTCACGGTCGGTTCGTACAATCGTGGATATGGTTGTTCGCCATCATATCGAGGCGGGAATTATGGTTATGGTTACGGGAACCGCAACTACGGATACGGCAACAGCTACAATTATGGCCGATCCTACAGCAGCTATTACCGTCAACCTCACTTGGATTACCATCCCGGTCACTATGATCGCCATGGAAACCATTTTCACTACCATCCCGGACATTACGATTTGCACCGGTAAGCCGGTCGCACATCAGGTTGCAAAACTTGCGATCTAACATGAATACGCCAATGCAAGCGGTTAATTCCGAAAATGCATTGGCGTTTTTCATTGCGTGATGATTCACAAGCGTTCAAAATAGTTTGGCATGAGATCCTTGAGGATCGGATTGAAGCCAGACCATCAGAAATTTATTCAGGACATCATCCCCATGGAAGAGAACGATTCTTCACCCGGTTCCGTCAGTATGATGATCGATGCCCTCCAACAGGGAGAGACGGACGCGCAGGCTGATTTATGGAATCGATACTTCGAAAGGCTCGTCCCCCTCGCGCGGAAACGACTGGGA
This sequence comes from Planctomycetaceae bacterium, assembly GCA_003503535.1. Lineage (GTDB taxonomy): Bacteria > Planctomycetota > Planctomycetia > Planctomycetales > Planctomycetaceae > Rubinisphaera. Next base: position 37,879 of record DOCI01000153.1, on the reverse strand, counting down.
GCTGCCAATCGACGCGTCGCTGATGAGGAAGATGTCGCATTGAGTGTGATGAATAATTTCATGAACGGAGCGGCTCGCGGTCAGTTCCCCGAACTGCATGATCGTGATGGATTGTGGGCCCTGCTCATTGTGATGACTCAACGCAAGGTGACCGATCAGGTTCGGCATCAACTCGCCAAAAAACGCGGCGGAAAAGATGTACGTGGGGAATCGATTTTTCTAAACCGAGCCGATGCTGGAGCAGCCCCGGGCTGGGATTTGTTTCTCGGAGAAGATCCCACACCACAAACTCTGCTCGCTCTCGATGAACAACATGCCCAGTTGATGGACGAACTCGATGACGATGTGCTGCGAGAAGTCGCCCGATTAAAACTCGAATCGTACTCCACAGAAGAGATTGCAGAAAAACTCGGCGTGACAACCCGAACCGTCAAACGCAAAGCCGCCTTAATCCGCGAAAAATGGCTCGCTCATGCCGATAAATCATTTGAGCAGAACTCGTAGGGTCCGCTTTGTGGACCAAATTGTGCGTCCTGTTATATAAGCGAATTTAATGCTGAGCCAGAAAAGTAGTAAGATAATAAAGTTTGCTCTGTGGCAGACATTTAGCTATCCATTCACGGTTCTCGTTGCTTGGTTAATACTCTATTTTTCCTGTTGGATTTCAAGTGGCGAAGAAATGGATTATGTTAATTTAGAATCATTTTTTCTGATTGCATTTATTCCACTCATGCTTCTGCTCATGACAGTAGGAACTTCTTCAGCAACAAATTGGACAATTCTTTTTATAGTCCTCACCGTAATTTTGTTTTTCAATTGGGGCATATCCAAACTCCTTAATTTTGCATGCAATTCACTTCAAGATGCACTGTTTGAAAAACTGGAATAGTACATTGTTCCAATTTAAAATTCGGGTTGTGTGCCACTGACATAGCCAGTGCCACCCTAATATTTACTTGTAACAAACCAAAGGTCTCTTTTGTCAGGCACCTTGGTGGGGGCCCGAAAGATTCTTTCGGGGCGGCGTAGCCGTAAGAAGTCCGCTACACAGTGCATATAGAAACGAAATTCTTCGGATGTATTCGTCCGCACTGCGAGTATTCTGGGGGCTTCGCTGCGCTACGACCCCAGCCACCCAGTCGATAAAGCCTTCAATCAATGAGGATAGTATTTACATCGCAGGCCAATTGCCCGGAGAAAAGACCTGGAAGAATTTCTCGGGGGCGACAATCTGATGTTCGCTCACATATTTCTTCGCGGCTTCGGATCCAATCTGACTGGCCTGGGCATTCCCCATCCGTGCCAGACGGTCGTAGCAGATGGCTTCGTACATCACCAGTTTTTCCGAGCGGAAACCGGCCAGCGCTTTGGGCAGATAAGTCATCGCATCATTTCTGTCAATCGTGACCGACAGACCAGCCATCAATAAATCAGCCTCAGCAGAGCAGCAGCGAATCGATTCTTTTCGCAGCTTGCTGATGTGCTTCTCGGCGTCGGCGATCAGTTCTTTTTTCTTCACCTCGGTAAAAGTGTCATTCTGTTGATGATTGGCAATCGTCGCAATCGCAGCCGAGGCTCGATGCAGACTATACGCATGACGTGACCAGTGGTGCCCCTGTAATAAGGCCGAGCGAAATGGCTTTTCAATCTTGACTGTCGTTTCCCAGCACGTTTCATTCTCACCGCGATATCGCAGTTCCCATAAATGTCTTAAGTAGTAATTGAAATGCAGGTTGTTGAATTCATTAAAATCGAGCAGCGTCGATAACTCTTCAGTGCGTGACTCTGTTTGCGAGAAGTCATCTCGAGCCATATCGAGAACGATTTCAGAGACGCCCCGGATCATCAAATCGTGATAGGTCGTATCGCGTTTCGAGCGAGTAGCCGCATCGATGGTTGTCAGTTCGCGAATCCGATTGATGTTGCCGGAAAAGTTCGCGGAGAACAGCGCGAACATGCGGCTCAAATCGGCCTCCCACCACGCTTCCGGACAATGATTTGTAAACCCCTCTGCCGCCTGTGTACATCGTTCAATAGCACGTGAGAAATCGGACGTCAAATAATCGGTCGCCCCTTCACACATCTCGACGAAGGCATCGGTATAGCAGGATGCCAGATAATTTGGAGAGGCTCGCAAGTCTTCCAGAATTCGACGGGCAATTCGGATATCTTTTTGTTGCCCAGTCGCTGCAATCAGGCAGGCTCCATACGCAATTAATAGAGAAGACTCCATCAATTCAGGAGCCAGATTCGTTTCCCGCTCCCCAATATGCTGGAAGTAACAACCGCGAACTGGATCGAGAATACTCAAACTCTGTGCAGCAGCCCAGCAGGTTTTGATGCGTTGTTCTGCGAGCTTTGTGGTACGTCGGTTCAATGCGGAAGCCCAGGGGCGGATTGGTTTCGTTCGTAAAATTCGTTCCCAGACAATTCCACGAACCACCTGTGTCATCGAATGGGGATATGCCAGCTTTACATCCTTAAGCAGGCTTTCCAGTAGTTGATGAGCCTTGCTGAGTCGGCCCACCTGAAACAGTCGCATCATTGAAAGCCGTCTTAATTCGAATTTGCGATCTTCTTCCACACTCGCAATTGCGGCTAACTCATAATGTTGAGCAGCACGTTCTCCCTGTCCATCACTTGCATAGGCTTCGCCAATTAAAGCCTGATAGTGTGATTGCAACTCCTGGTTGGTGTCTTCAGAGAGCTTCAAAATCCTTTCGTACAAATGAGCCGCCTGGTTAAAGGCGAGCTGTTTCAATGCATCCTCGGCTGCCTTTTCATAATGTCTGATCGCTTCAATGAACATTCCAGCAGATTCGAAATGCTGCCCCAGAGTTTGCGAGTCTGCGCGTCCGATGTTCTCCAGCACGTTGACAAGAACCTGGTGAATCTGCTGTCTGCGCTCGAAGGCGACATCGGCGGTGACCGATTCCCGAATCCGGTCGTGGAAACATTCGACGAAATCATCCTGAGAAGTCCCGCTGGTACGAATCAGATTTTCATTGCGAAGTTGATCGAGTTCATTACGAGTGACATTCGCAATTTCGAGAATTTCGAGAATTGTGAGCGGTTGCCCACTGATCGCGATAAATTCCAAAACTCGCCGCAAGTCCTCATTTAATTTATGAACACGTTTGACGATGACTTCATCGAGTGTTGTAAACTGACCTCCTAGCGATTCTGTATGCCGGATCAGTTCCCGGATAAAATAGGGACTACCTCCTGCCTCTGCCGCAATTTGAATAGCCGTCGCATCATCCTGCTGACTTCCACTCAACAAACTACGAGCTAGCTGCAGAGCATCTGCTTCTGTCAACTCAGACAGTGCGATTTCTGTGATGAGTTCCTTGCTTTGTTCGCTGCGTGTCTCTGAATCCAGCAACTGTTTCAAACAGGAACTCCGTTCACGTTCGTCGCTGCGATAGGTTGCGATCAGCAGAACAGCAGGAGCATCATCGGCGTAAAACAATTCCTGTAGCAGACGGGCACTATCATGATCTCCCCACTGCAAATCGTCGATGGTCAAAACGACATTCTGTCGATCCGCCATCGCCGACATTAACTCTTTGAGCGATTGGATGGCCCGGCGTCTCGATTCCTGAAAATCTGAAGGGGACCGATAACGTTTGACTTCATCAGCAACAATCTGCACGCGTTGCAATACCGGAAACAATCTGGCTAAATCGCCGATGTGCCGAGGCAACAGCAGCGACGCTTCCTCGGCTTTCATTTTATTCAAATGCCGACTGAGCGAATCGATAATCCCATCGAACGCCTTATAATGGACCGACTCCCGCTCATAGCAGCGACTTTTCAAAACGATAACGTCGGCATTCGATGCGGAATATTGATGCAGAAATTCATCGACCAGTGAAGTTTTCCCTACCCCGGAAAGACCATGCACAAAAACGAGTCCAGGAATATTATCGTTCAGGCGAATTGCTGTCCGATGCAGGGCATTGATTTCCGCTTCTCGCCCAATCAGAACGTGACGGGACTGCTGATTTGTATTCGGTTTGACTGGGGAATCAACAGAAATTGCCAGCCGTTCGCGGATTTCAGGAATGGTAGGTCGATCTTCAGGAATCCGTTCGAGCAGGTCGCAACAAAGCCGATTGAGATTTTCGGGAATTCCATCAACATATTCTCCTGGTTCAGGGGCACCAAATGTTTGCTTCGCTTGCAGAATTGCCAGAGGCGATCCCTGAAAAGGCCGCATTCCCGTAAGAGTTTCGAACAGCATCACTCCAATCGCATAACAATCGCTCGCTGGGCTGAACTGTTCTCTCGCCTGTTCTGGAGCCATGTAAGAAATTGTACCGGCCACCCCTAACTCAACACTCTGCTGCCATTCTGGAAATTCAGATTGAATGGTCGAAACCAGTCCCAGATCAAGCACAACGACACGGTTCTCAGGAGTGACCATCACATTGCCCGGCTTGAGATCTCGATGCACAAAACCGTTTTCATGCATCGCTTCGAGCCCATCGAGCAACTGACCAAATAACTGTGGAATTCGCTCACTCAACAGGGGTTCAAACGTGTTTGTTTTCACTTTTGGGAAAGCCTGATTGAGCGTTACCCCAGTAATCAGCTCCATCGTGAAGAACCAGTAATCTTCGTCTGCAACGAGTTCTTTCAATTTGATCAGATTGGGATGATTCAAACTGGCCAACGTGCGAAACTCACGCTTGAATCGATAGAGCGATCCCCCTTCCGGAAGTGTTAGCAATTTGAGGGCACAGTCTTCCTGATAGAATCGATCGTGAACCGCATAAACCTGACCAAAGCCCCCCTGCCCTAACTTTTTGAGGATCTGAAATCGTTCTGTCCCTGCAAAATCTTTTGGCTGGTTATCGACGACTTCAGGACTTTGCGTCAAACTGTGCATGCTGTTCGCAACAGCAGTTTCCTGTTCTCGGAAGACATCTTGAACAACTTTCGTAAAGTTCTGAAATCGGATCGCGTATTCAGTTCGTTCAGGAATTTCTCCCTGCCGTTGACGAAGTTCCAGTTCCAGTGCCAGAAGTTCCCACAGTACCTGCGAATGATTTTCAGAGGCCAGATTATCGAGATACTTTTCGATCCGGGGATCACTTCCCGCCTGCCATTGCTCTTCAAACTGATCACAAAGCCGATCAATCACCTGATTGACATCCAGCTTCGTTTCCTGATTGTCAGAAGATTTCGTCATGATGCCGCAATAATGTCAGGAGAATATTTGAACTGATACCAGAACAGAATGTCCGATTGTAATCCACAATCAAACATGAATTCCACACCATTGGACAACCGACGACCGGTGAGGAAACCTGAGTCGTGGACATTTCACTTCCAACAGGCTAGCTTGAAAGATGGAAGATCACTCAAAATCGTCGCTCGAAGGGTTTCTTTGATGAATAAATTATATCATTCAATGCTTAAAACTTTACTTTTAACTTTTATTCTCTCTGCATTCACAACTGCTCAGGCCGACGATCCTCCTACGATGACACATGGCCCCATGCTCGGTCAGCCGAGTGATCATTCGATGAAAGTCTGGGCAAGAACTTCGCATCCGACTCCCTTCTCCGTTCATTATGGCTTATCGAATGAGAGTCTGGAACATACTGTTGAATCTCCCAAAACAGAATTTGCTCACGATTTGACAGGCGTCGCTGTTCTGCAGGATCTGAAAGCAGATTCACGCTACTACTATCAGGTCTTCATTGAAGGTTCTCCTCAGGGAAGTATTAATTCTTTCCTGACACTCCCCTCTGTCGCAGGTTCTCGAAACGAGAACTACAATCCGAAAGGCTTGTTCAATTTTCGCTTCGAAGCGGGTTCGTGTGCCAATCAGAATCCACTCCATGGCATCGGCCACTCCCTGCCACTCTATCAGACGATGCTACGCGAACTTGCAGACGATATTAACTTTGGAATCATGAATGGAGACTGGCTGTACGAGGAGTTGCGAGATACACCCGTCGATACCTGGACAGCGAAGAATCGTTTGACAGAAGAGCAAACTCCCGAAATCGTCAGGAATGCACCATCAATTGTCGGAGTTTGGGAGAATTATAAACTCTATCAATCACGCGGAGTGCCTCTGGCTCAGTGGCATCGGCAGGTGCCGAGTGTGTTCACGTTCGATGATCATGAACTCGTCAACGACATCTGGGGTTGCGGTTCCGCTGGTCGACGACATCGTCGAACGGTGTTTCGCGACATTGGAATCCAGGCCTGGTTCGATTATCTCGGCTGGGCCAATCCAACAGTCTCCGATCAACCCGCTCATTTCGGCACCGCTCAGTTCACAAAAGGGAGCAATATTCTCAAAGATTCTCAAGCCGACTTCACCGCTTTGCCACTCGATCAAATGGCAAACCTGCATGTCCATTGGGGCACGCCGAATGCCGGTGTGAACGACATTATCTATGATGACGACAGCGGCAATCCGAATGCGCGCGTTTACGATATTGTCCGCGTTGTCGACAAGCACACTCTCGAACTCTCTCATGCAGCCGTCGCCGATGGTGAAGCGTCCTATTCCATCGGACGTCGCAGCTATGGCACCTTCCGTGTCTCTAACTGTCAGTTTTTTCTGCTCGATACAAAAACCTATCGTGAAATGCACGATGTGAAACAACCGGACAAACCAGGGCTGACGATGCTCGGCAAAGATCAGCGGGAATGGTTACTGAAAGAAATGCGAACGAGTGATGCTGAGTTTTTCTTTGTCGTCTCCAGTGTCCCATTTATGATACCTCACAGTGGAGCCGGCGGTTTTGAGTTCGATGCTCTCAATAAAGAAGAAGCCTGGGTCGTGTTTCTTGAAGAACGTGAAATGCTGATCGATACCTGGGATGAAATTGGCAAACCGGTCTTTGTGATGACCGGCGATTTACACAACAGCTTCGCCATCCAAGTGACGGACAACGTCTGGGAGTTCTGCTGCGGTCCACACAACTCAGTGAACCACGTGCCTGAACTCGATGAAGCCGATCGACCAATCACCGGACATTTCCAGTCCGGCCCGCGCGCCTGCAACATCCGCTGGTCCAGCTACGTCCTCCCCGACCTGCCTCGCCTTGAGCGACTCTATCCCTACTACTGCGTCGTCCAGGTTAATAACGTCTTTAACATGCCTCAAATAGTCGGCGGCAAACGACTTGTCGCCTACCCACATCCTCAGGTCATCTTCCAATACTATGAGGGACGGACAGGGAAGTTAGCGTATGCCGAGGCGATTTCCTTGCCAAGGAAGAATGAGAAATAGCAGACATTTTTGTAGTTCTTTGTTTTCACAGAAACTCATTGTTTTGCACAGAAACATTGTATGGATGGCACTTCATAGTGCGAGGTTATGTAAATGAAAGTAACTTTTTGCAGATTATAATGTGGCAAATAATCCACCTGATTTCGTTAAAGCCGTCGACCGGAATACCCTAAGCGTTCTGTGACCAGAGCATTTCCAAATGGTTTCTGCCCTGCTGTTTACCACATCATTCTGGACTACTCTGCGCGAGTACTCGCCACTGAGTCGATAGATCGAGTGGTGTCATATTCACTTCTCAACTTCAATTTGCCTGCGAGTCTGTGATTCTCAATTACCTACTATTTGCCAAGCCCGATCATTAATCTGTTCCTTTCACTTCAGGTCTCAGGGCACAGGCTTCTCACAAATCCGGCAACGTTGGGCCCAATTTATTTCCTGGCGTGCATTCAAGCGGCAGCTCTCGCCTCCACTATGATCTTTTCGATCTGCTCAAGCCGCCTTGCTCTCAAGCGATTTGAGCTATCCGCCATCGTATTTTCTTATCTCAATCTGATCGATTGATGTTGTTGCCACTTCATCAGGTGCCTCTCGAATCGGCGGCAGTTAATCTCGCTCTAAATAGGATCTCTTGGTTCTGTATCCCAAGCAACTCTTTTATCGATATCATATCAGTGCTCGTACCAACGATCTTTCCTGCAAGATTCTGAGTCATTTCTCTATTTTGAGCTGATCAAACAAGCGATTTTCGAGGTCATAAACTTGAAGTTCGAGCACGCCGTGATTGATTCTCACCATTGTGTAGTGGTGGCCATGCCGGACCGTATTCTGGAAGAAAGGACGGATCGGACCAGGAGTTTCCAGTCCTCCGCCTCCACCTCCGGTAATCATATAGATGGGAGCACCCTTCTCAACCGAATTTCCCTCTTTGATTGGCCAGGTTCGTTCGTAGGAATGGATGTGACCGTTCCAGACGATATCGACATCATACTTCTCGTACAGGCCGACAAGTTGTCGAATCCGCAGATCGCCACGTGTCCCTTTATTGGTTTTCCAGAGATTGCCGTAATCATTTTCATCAGAGGAATATGGGGGATGGTGATGGCAGACGATTTTCCAGGTGGCTTTGGATTTTGCCAGAGTGGCTTCCAGCCAAAGATACTGTTCGGATCCTGGATCGACATTACGGTTGGAGTCAATCATGAAAAAGTGTGTGTTGC
>DOCI01000153.1:28915-29316 GCA_003503535.1 Planctomycetaceae bacterium | reverse complement strand
CATGAAAAAGTGTGTGTTGCCGAACTCGAAGTCGTAATAGTATTCGGGATCTGGCAGCGAGACATAGTCAAAATAATTTCTAGCGTTTTGTTCGTGGTTCCCCAGAACCGGATAAAATGGAACATACCGGATCAGCTTGTTCATACTGGGGAAAAAATGCTGCGTCCAATGATCATCGCGCGTACCGGTGTCGACCAGATCTCCGGGGTGCAGAAGGAAACTGGGACGTTGCCCCCAGGCGAACTCGGCCAGTTTTCCAGAAACTTTTGGATTTCCCTGAGTGTCACTGATCACCGCAAAGGCAAAAGGAGTGTCCGCTTCTACTGCGGTTTGAAAAGTGGAGATCTCACTGCTCAAAACGTCAGCTTCACCCGGTTTACTGGAATTTGTTCGATAAAAAT
>DOCI01000153.1:27407-28835 GCA_003503535.1 Planctomycetaceae bacterium | reverse complement strand
CTGTGTTTGTGAGTCGAGACCCTCGATCCGTAATTCGTGAATGACTGTCGGTTCTTTGTCACGTATTTTTCGAGGGCATTCATCGGTTTCACCATAATGAACCACTCCGATGGTGGGCTGGCTGGTTCTCCACATAACCGTCATTCCCGTTTTGGTCCCGAACTGGAGATAAGGTTTTATGACAAATTCTAAAGGTTGATCATTCGGTGCTGGTGGCAGAGAGGCGAGGGTTTCGTAGTGTGAAAACTCATGCTCCACCCAGGCGGCTTTCGCAACCGCCTCATAAATTGCGATCTCTCCGAGTTGCCCAGCATGTGAATTAAATTCGTTGTTATCGCGGTACGCGCCAATCATTAACGGTGAATCCTCGGGATATACGATTTCACCGGATTGTTCGGTGCTGGATGATTCGAGCTTCCCGTTCACGAAAATCTGCATGATGCTTCCGTCATAAACTCCAGTCACATGGTAGATCTTCCCCAATTCATATTTGGTGCGACTGGCCAGGTAGGTCAATCGTTGTGAACCAGTCGAACCCCGCAGAGCAAACGTGAAGTGCTGCTCGTCGTATCCCAGGATCCAACCTGACTCATCATTCCCGTTATCCTTAACCAGCCCCACAATTCCTCCCCAGGGTTGAGACCTGGTTATGCTGACCCATGCTGAGACCGTCAAATCCTGACGGGGCAGAAATGCTTTTGCTGTCCCATAATTTTCAGTCAGTGTGATGCCGGAATCCACACCGGAAAGAGATAGTCGCGACTCGGCCAGTTCTCCTACGATACGGTAAGTTCCTCTGATTGTCCCGTTGGGGCCAAGGATCGCTTTGACTTCTGCATGGCTGCTGTCGCTTGTTGTAACCGTGCGATCATTGAATCGCCATCTGGCTAGTGGATCAGGACCATCGTGAGCATGAAGATTCAAATGACAAACCAAAAGGTTCAAGATCAGTACGATGATAATATTTCTCATTTGTTTCCTGATGATCAATTAAAGTTGTGTCTCATTTTCAGTGGTTGATGACGAATTCCGTAAGAATCCTGCTTATGCTCTGTCTAAAAAGAGTTCTCCGGGATTTCCAGACTTTTTTTATCTTCCAATTGCTCGATGACACTTTCACTGACTGCGAGGCTCAGTGTCATCCCGTTACCACCAAAGCCATTGACCAGATAGGTGCGAGGTTTGATTTCCTGAACACAATACATCGCCTGGGGATGTTTGGCATAGATACCTGCCCAGCGTCTTGCGATTGATGTTTGTGGAATCTGCAGAACTTTATGGATTTCGCGTAAAATCAGCTGATCGATTTCCTCTTTATCAAATGGCTCAATGTCATCTCCATATTCGTGGGAGTCCCCGAGGATCAGTTCACCATTGGGAGTCGAGGAAGCCATCACATGGATTCCATAACGATCAAGTTCGGGCATT
>DOCI01000153.1:16561-27242 GCA_003503535.1 Planctomycetaceae bacterium | reverse complement strand
AATATCGAATGCTGAATAATGCCTCAATGTTAAACCGCTGGCCATGTGTGGCCCTAATTTCCACTGTTCGGGCTGAGGTACAGTGAGCATCATTTGCAGTTTACAAATTTTGAATTGCTGATCGCGATGTTGTTTTGGAAACAGGTGCTTAAAATAAGCTCCATTGGCGATGACAATACGATCTGCAGACCAGATTTTCCCCTCGACGCTCTGTATTGACCCGTCGTGAACACGCACAACGGGAGTCTCGAAATGCAGGTCAACATTCGGAAGATCGCTCAGGTAAGATACAATCGAAGTGATTGCTGTTGGAGGATGGACCCGACATTCCGTTCGGCTGTACAAGCCGCCCACAAGTCCATTGGGGTTGGCTGCCGGCAGATGCTGGAGCGTCTCGGCAGGGCTGAGAAGTTTTAAATCCAGATCACGTGAACAGGCTGATCCCGCAAACTCTTTCAGCACCTGCATCTCGTCTTCGTAGTGTGCCAGGAAAACGGATCCACAAGTTTCCACTGGAAAGTCGGCAGCCTTCCCCAGCTCCCGCCACAATTGCTGATTTCTGAGGGATAATTCTCTGGCTGAGCCAGCAGGCTGGCCGATTGGCCAGATCATTCCGAAGTTCCGAATACTCGCACCTTCCGGGCGAGGATTCGCTTCAAATATTGCTACCGAATAGCCACGTCTGGCCGCTGCCCAGGCATGGCCTAAACCGACAATCCCACTACCGATAATGGCGAGGTCATATTGCATGATTGATTTTACATTTCTAAGGGCGCAGTGTTGTTGCCTAAACTGCGGTGTTGTTTCCAGATTCATAAGCTGACTTGATTCACTTAAGTTACACTGTCAATGGAATAAAATCCGCTTACGGAATCAAGTGAATTACATTCTGAGGGGGAAGTCGGCAATTGAGAATGACCATTTGCGCAAACTTTGATAACAATATTCTCCGGGAATATAAAATACTGCTGTTCTTCACAACATACTGGACTTTTCCGCGCAAGTTCTCCTCACTTAGAACTACAGATGTAGATCATTGTTTTGGCGGCTCGTGACCGCGTTTTCGGTAATGGCAGTGCCTGGCAAGAAATTGATGGTGGCGACGCCAGGCAGACCATTCCAAATTCTGGTATTCGATGGGACTGGTCTTCAGAACGATTTCTTCAAGCAGTCGACGAACTTCCGGATAAGTAATTGGCATCAGGGAGTCTTCACTTTTTGTTAAGTCTCCCTTCAGCACGCGAGATCGGATAACCGGTAATGTCGCGGGAGCCCTTATCGAGAGTGTGATTCCCCTGTGACAGGGAAATCACAATTCCAGTTCCAAGCAGTTATTTCATGGATATCAATAGGAGTAACTCACTTTGGCTCACAGGAGCAGTTGTGCAAAAGAGCACTATTCTTGTTGGATTCTTGGCTCATTTCAGGCAATACTTGTTCCGCGTATCTTGGGGGAGAAGCTGTTTTCAGCCTGACGGAGTGGTCAAATCGTGTTATTGTATTTGTAGCCTCGATTTGCAGGCGAAACAGACCTCCATCGAAGAAACAACAACCTTACATTACTCCGTTCTCTCAGCAGAGCGAAAATTGACGGGGCTGATGGATCTGGTAGAAAAAGTAAGTGACTGGCTGGTTGACTACTTCGAGGAAGCCGGCATTGAGTACGAGCGGATCGAAATCGCTCAAATTGAAATAGCGGCTGATGTTTTTTAACAATTTTGTGCAAGTTCACCACGGAATGTCGTACTTGATAATTATATGAATAGGACTCGCGATGCAGGATCAATGGGGGCGTAGAGAATTCTTGAGAGCGGGTCTGGGAGGATTTGGAGCCCTCAGCTTGCCCGGACTGCTGCGACTGCAAGCAGAAGCCGCATCGAAAGCAGATCGCAATCTCCAATCTCAGCAGGGGAGTCCTGAAAAAACGGCGATCATTCTTGTCTGGCTGCGTGGAGGAGCTTCGCATCTGGAAACTTTTGATCCTAAACCAAACGCTCCGAGTGATTATCGAGGGCCATTTTCTCCGATTTCAACGAGCGTTCCCGGAATTCAAATTTCCGAACTGCTTCCCAGGCTTTCCACTTGTGCAGATCGATATGCCATCGTTCGATCCCTTTCACACACCGGAGGCGGACACCCTGCGGGCTCCCTGCAAATGCTTTCCGGAGACCCGGATGCAACGGATAAACGCTTTCCAAAGTACCCAGACTGGATGTCCATCGCACACGCCGAGCGATTTGAACCGAGTCATTCGATCCCCAACTATATCGCGCTCAATCCGGTAGACCGTTACGACAGCTTCACGATTGCAGGACCCACATATCTGGGGAGAAATTATACTCCATTTCAGGTTGTTGGTGATGCGAGTAAACCCGACTTCAATATCCCGAATGTCGGAAACACGAGCGATGCCCAACGTAAGAGACTTACAGACCGCGTCGGCCTGCGAAAGAATCTTGACCATATTCGCAGAGACATCGATCATCTGGGAATGATGCAGGCGATGGATCATTTTGAATCACAGGCGATGAATCTGATTCTCTCACCCGAAGCCCGGGAGGCATTCGATCTTTCTCAGGAACCTACCGCAGTGCGTGAGCGCTACGGCATGAACCAATGGGGCCAGCAATGCCTCATGGCTCGACGACTGGTCGAAGCCGGCGTCGAAATTATCACCACGGAATTCGACGGACCACTTTGCGGACGTGTCAGTAACTGGGATGACCACGCAGTGAATCATCATGTGTTCGAAGCCCTGCAATATCGAGCCCCGTTTGTCGACCAGGCGGTCTCTGCCTTAATCGAGGAAGTCTACTCACGTGGACTTGATAAACGGGTACTTGTTGTCGTAACGGGAGAATTCGGTCGCACACCAAAAATCAGCCATGTGGCCAGTAGCGGCGGAGGAGTTGCCAGCGGTGCCAAGGGAACGGTTCAGCCGGGACGCGATCACTGGCCACGAGCCGGTTCGATGCTTTTTGCGGGAGGAGGAATCCAAACCGGACAGGTGATCGGGGCAACTGATGCCCGAGGCGAAGACCCGATCTCAAGGCGTGTCGGTCCCGAAGATTTTCTGGCAACGATCTACAAACATTTGAAAATCGATTACAACACAATCGCCCCGCCCGATTTCTCAGGCCGCCCGACTCCGATCATCCGAGAAGGAAAACCGATTGCGGAACTGGCTCGGCAAAGTTAATCACAATGAAACAACTCCGCTAAAAGGCAGAGCAATCTGCTTCCACTCACATTGATATTCTCTCACTCCCCTGCCCCTGATACCCAAAGAGAGAATTCTTCCAGTCGAGAACACAGTTATGTCCATTACCACTGCTACAATTCAAGATGTACGAAATGCAGAATCCGTCATCCGGAAGCATCTCTCTCCCACGCCTTTGATTCGATCCTATCGACTGGAAAAGGAACTCGGTTTCCCCGAAGATCGCCATGTCTGGATAAAAGATTACGGTTCTTCGCCAACGGGCTCATTCAAGGTGATGGGGGCTTTGAACTGGATGGCCAACAATCTGGAACGAATTTCAGATCAGCCGGTCGCTGCCCATTCCTCGGGGAACTTTGCCTCAGGAATTTCGTACGCAGGTATGCGATATGGCAAGCGAGTGATTATTGTGATGCCACAAAGTGCACCGCAGGTGAAGTTCGATCTGACACGTTCTTTCGGTGCAGAAATTCGCACTTACGATATTGCCACCGATCATGAAACCGGTATTCGAGATCAACTCACACGCACAATTGCCGAAGAGGAGCATGGCGTTCAGGCATCTCCCTACGATGATAACAACGTCATCGCAGGCAACGGTGTGGGAGGGCTGGAAATCGTTGATGAATTAAAACGACAGGGACGAACAGTCTCACACTTTTATTGCCCCATCAGTGGTGGCGGCTTGATGGCTGGTCAGTCGTTAGCGATAGCCGATGGTTTCCCGGAAGCAGAAATCATCGGCGTAGAACCAGACACCGCAGACGACTTCGCCCAATCCCTGAAAGCAGGAGAAAGAATCAGCCTGAAACAACCGACCGGAATTTGCGACGGTTTACTTTCCTATGATGTCGGTCACCACAACTGGCCTGTTCTGAAAAAACATGTCAAAACGGCTGTGACCGTTCCCGATCTCCAGACCCGGCAGGCGATGAAATGGGTATTTGATCGCCACGGATTGAAGACCGAACCTTCCGGTGCCATTTCGCTGGCAGCGGTATTAACCGGGAAGGCAAATCTTGACGGAGAAGGCGATATTGTGATTGTGATTAGCGGCCGAAATGTAGATGACGACCAGTTTCAAGAGTGGATCTCTGAGCTTCCTGAATGATCCACCCAACGCTTCAATCTTTCATTACCCAGGCAGGCTCCACTACTGTGGACCAGGCATGAGTCGCATTCACAACAAGACTTCATCCTTGCGATATTACTATCAATATGCAGCAGAGCTGTCTGTGACAATATTATGATATTTTCTATTCGAGGTTCAATCAGGCCCCGGCTTAATCTTATCTTCCTTGAGGATATCCCGAACTGTCTAACGGCGGATCTTCTCAATCCCGAGTTTCCGCAATTTCGCAATGATTCGCGTGTAGCTGTAGCCGATTGTCTTGGCGATTTCGATCACAAGGTTTCGGAGCTCACGCGATTTCCGCTGGTCCCCTTGGAATTCTTATTCTTGGACAGCCCCCCTTCTCGTCCCGAAGCCATCAAAAGAAAGGTCGTGTCGTGACGGTCGTGTTCAACTTTTCGATCGCTCTACCGGTCAATAGCCGAAACGAAGAAAAGTCCCCACTGTGTATTAGCGGGGACTTTATTCTATTCGGTCTGAGTTCGGATGAACGACTGCTATCAATACTCAGCTGGCTCGTTCGCGGCTTCTTCTTCGGTGAGACTAGGCTCATCTGACTCAGTTGCTTCGGCATCCGCCACGTCGCCATCTTGTGGACCACTACATCCGTTTAGCGAGAATCCACCAATGAATAATAACAGTAGCATGAGGAGCGGCTTACCCCATTTGGATATTTTCATTTCAAATTATACCTTATCAAAAATTCGATGAGTCCAGAGAGAACAGGATAGGCTTACCACTCGCCCAAAACTTCACCGTCTGCTTTGTCACCTGCATTCCGCCAAGTCTCAAGATTGATGTTCTCGCTCACGAATCTTGTAGAGCCATCTGCGAGACAAACCTGAACACCTCCCTTATGCTGGCTTCGAGCAGCGAAATTGATGTAGTTTGTGTTGCTGCCACAATCCCACTGCTTGCTGTTAGGACCGGTATTCGCTGAGAACCACGATGCATTGGGCATTTCTCCGTAGAACCAGGAAAACCCGGTCGCACGTGTTGAAGATGTCGAAGGAGATCCGGTCGTTGGGCAAAGCTCATGGGGTTGCGTCCCGGTTGGGTTAACCTGTAGGTGCGGGAAGCCAATAACAAATTCGGCCACCATCAGTGTATTCGATGTTCCGTCAGTAATATCTCGCATTCTAACCCCGGAGTTTGTGCCAAACATTCCACTTGGATTCGTGCCACCTTCACGCGAAACCGCACCCACACAGCCCGCATAATTGCCTGAAGCAAAAGATCCACTTGGAGTTGCCCCATTCACCACGCTACCATCTGGTGCAACCCAGCGCACTTTGCCACGTCCCGGCTCCGAAGGGCAGCGATAAGCTGCAACGATCTGACGACGTGCACCGCCCGGATTGGCACTATGTGGGCCATTGGCTCCTGTTTGCCCATTAGTCGCACATCCACGCTCCCAATCAATGCTATCATAAATAGCCGATTGCTCCATTTGCGGTAAGATGCGTGCAAGCCAGGTGATGTTACTGGTCTGCCAAGTGTTTGAAGTGCAGCCTGAGGTGCGGACACGTCCCGGAGGAAATCTCCTGTGAGTATCGTGGTAATTGTGCAACGCGAGCCCTAATTGCTTGAGATTGTTTTTACAGGCCGAGCGACGAGCGGCTTCGCGCGCCTGCTGCACAGCAGGGAGTAGCAAAGCCACCAATATTGCGATGATCGCAATGACCACCAGTAGTTCGATGAGTGTGAAACCTCGTGATTTGAATCGGAATAGCAATGGGGATGATTTCATAGCATTCTTTCAATTTAAAAGAAACAGAATTTACACGAACGTGTGTTTAGAATATTAAGTATCTTACCCTATCAGTCAAATAAGAATCAAGCCATATTACAATGTTTATGTGTACTCATTGGATTATCGCCCTTATTTAGTCACGAACTCGAATCCAATGATCTGTGAATCGTAGCGAATCCTGTACTTCGACTTGCGGCATGTGGCAACTCAGGCATTCATTGGAATCCGTCTTCACTTTAGGGCAAATGGCATGGTTGAATTGAGTTTGGTTATGGCAACCGTGACAGACCTTGGCAAACTCGGCGTCACTGCGATCTTCAAGGCGATGCGGATTGTGACATAATGTGCACTTAACTCCCTTTGATTCTATGAAACATTGACTCATCGACATCCCCACAGGTGCAAAACGAATGAGCAACTTGTTATCGGGGGTGAGGTCCTGTACAGGAATTTCATCTGGACTTCGATGACAAACTCCGCAACGGCGATTCATTTCCACGGCATCGAGAATGGAGAGGTCTTCGAGAGAATCCGGAAGTCCCTGAGTCTGCCGATTCGCATGATTTTTCGCATCATAATGACATCGTACACAACCAACATTGGGAATAATGTGACTTGAAACAAAATGTTTCTCATCGAGTTTGAGCCACGTACTATGACATGCAAAACATTCTTCTGATGTTGTCCCGGAATGGAAAGTTCCGAGCGGGTGTACTCTCTCCCTGTCCCGACCAGTCTGTCCCAAGGTCAGACCAAATCCATTTTCAGGATACCAGGAGACTGCGAGTTCCAATAATTGAGGTTTTCCATCGCTATCTTGAGTCAATGATATTGGCGTCTGAGCGTGACGACCCGATCCAAAAATCCAGTCAACTCGAGTCACCTGGTTTGCCGAATCGCAACGCAGAAAGTATTCCGAGTTGAGTTGCTCGAAACGGTATTCCAAATTTGTGGAGGGATCCTGAAATGATTTTCCTAGGAACCGGTCCCAATGGGTATAGTCCGAAGCAGAAGCTAATGTACGAGCGTGCGGCGCTGATTTGAATTCTTCCACAATTTCTACGTGACATTCCAGACAGGAATGACTTTCGACTTTGAAGCTTTCACTTTCGTAAGCTGCTAAGGGGACATGCTCTTTGCTTTGTTTTGGGTATTGCCAAATTATCGGGAGAACAACAACGATAATGAGTAATAAGAATCGGGAAGCGAATTTGGCTGGGGTCATGATTCAGATTCCGCTTCAAATAGACTGAGCCAATGTTTAGAAATTCGATCAATTGAGCGATCGTCGGTGTCGGTTATGATCGCCATTTGCCAAAATCGTATTGCCTGAGTCACATTTCCGGCCTCGATCGAGATCATCGCCAGTGCGAAATATTCTTGTGCAGTTGTAGCGGGACGCTGAAGGCACGTCGCCAGCTTCCCAGTCAGGTAGTCTGATTCAAAGTCATCATCAAAAAACATGCCATCACTGTTAATCTTAAAATCAGTGAGAGGTTCGTCCCGGCCGATCCACTGATGAAACAAACTGTTGACTCCAGCTTCACTCCACTCCCGCAATGCAAGTCCTCGATGACACAATCTTACGTCCAACTCAAACTCAGCGGGATCGAAGACATTTCGCAAAGCGAGCAACACTTTCAACGAGGCAACTTGCAAACCGAGACTATTAAACAATCTCGCTTGCCTGATCGCAGCGGATTTTGACAATTTATCGGCGTTTGCACGAGAAAAAGCAATGTATGGCTGAGACGAGGAAAACTGCTGGAAATCAAAACTCCAGTCAGTGAAACTGACAATATCCTGGGCCTGAAGACACTGAATCAACTCCGGTTGATGGGCGACATTACTCGCTTTGACGTACGGGATGACCGACGAGTCGAGATCTGTCGGTTTCCATTCCGTAAGTTGTAGAGATTCGTGAATGTCCGTTTCTTCAGCGTCAATGAGAAGGATTTCAATTCCACGATCTTCAGCAGTCACCCACCACCCGCCCCAGGTTCCGTCTGGTCTCCGATAGCGGCTCTCTCGATTACGAAGCAAATCACGTCGGAAAAGATCGATATCAGGCAGTCGCCCACAGATTTGGGCTCGAATGGGGATATCCCAACAGCGGCCTGTCCCGGAAGTGTAACAATATAATCCCCCAGCATGCGTACTATCGCACCAGGCGACTTCAGATTCAATCAATTTGGGCAGCCCATCCTGCAAAAGTCGCTGGTCCAGTCGCGGATCTAATCCAATAACACCGAGTGGAGTCTGATTGGCAATATGGAATCCATACAGGCATACAAACGACATAGCGGTGATAAGATTACGTGCCTGCGTTGTGTGATCGCGATATGAATCGCAAAGCGTCAAACCAATCCAAGCGACAGAGATGCCAATCAGTTCTGGATTCATCAAAGAAACAGAGATTAACAGTAAACAAGCCACATAATCGCGAGTAGAAATGCTCCGCCACAATCCCAGACAAATTGGAATTAAGGCAAGTATCAAAAACGTCATCTGAAACAGTATTGAGGGAAACTCACCGATCGGCCATTGAAACAGAAGCATCCTCTCATCGCTTGAAAAGAGCCAGGGGCTTACTGAGTGCAAGCTGTCCCAAACTGTCAGAATTCCTCGAGGTGTTAAACTGACTGCCAAAGTCATAAAAAAAATAAACCTCAGTTTTTCTTTCCACGGCTTGTGTGCAAACAATACAAATACGTTTGCAAGTGTGTAAGCAAGGAGAATGTGTGCACCGAAATTCGCCCAGCAAAAAAGCAGAATAAACAGACTATTCATACTAACATCAGGCTCGGCACTATACTTCGTCAGAAAATTGAACAACACGATCATCAGAACCAATTCAACACTTTGAGGAATCGGCTGCGTCCAGGCAAACGTAAACAAACTCAAGAGAATTCCAAAGACGACAACTACGTCTAGCCGACGACATTGAGTTTGATAAAAAAATATCGCAAGACATATCAGGAACACGAAAGCAGGATAGATACTGACGCCCCACTGCCCTCCCAACTCCCAAATGACGATTGGAACCAGGCCCGCCAACCAGTCTGCATCATTTGCTGTTTCGTTGACAAGTAATACGCGACTGGGACAAATATTCCCATTGAGTACAACTGCACCACGGGCTGCATGCCACCAGAATTCGGAGGATTCAATTGGCCTGAGAAATGTGATCGCGAGCAATGCTAGAAAAAAGCAACCAATCAGCTTTTGACGAGTGCGAGAATCCGCTGGCGTCCGATTTTCGGATGAAGTTTGGGGCCCAAAGTTATTCATACTGGCCTGATGGTAACGAGAGGCATTCTCAATAAGTATTAGAATGAATTGATTGCTGCATTATCCTGTCCCGTGCTGCACAACAAAAAGTGATTAATGAGCCAGAATGCAAGAGAAGGACACTAACAGACTGGCTGAATTTTTTCCAGATCACTCATCCTGAATTTTGTACTGCTGTTAGTCTCGATTTTCAGTTATTCACTGTCTGATTTCCCGGCACGTCGAGAGTTTATCATTTTGATCATGACTCATAACAAAGCATTACTTCCATCGATACCAAAGGAGCAGCAGCACTCCAAACGTTGCTCCATATCCCTCCACGCCTCAATGGTTGGAGAGCTCCCATACTGTTCGATTACCAATCATCACACTGTAACAGCCGTATGTTAATCAATATTAATGGACCGGTTAGCAATCATATTATGCCCCAGTTTACAGTTTACTTTCCAATATTATGTGGCATCAAAGATATCCATGTCTATTCGGCATGTCGCTTGCTTCGTTTTAAGATGTGTTTCCAAGCCTGGGGTACACCGATTCCAAATTTTTACTAAGAAGATCAAGCCTAAAATATCAATCAGACAATAGGAGAAAACAATGCCATCCTCATCTACCAATGCTACATTCAACAATGTACTGCTCACGGGATTGATCCTGGTCACTGGCGGAGCCTGGGCTTATGCGATGTTCGGCTCGTCACCGGAATTACCGGTCGATAAAAGCAAAGTAGTCAGCGAAGTCGAAGAAAGCCTGCAGGATCATCTTCCCGCCATCGAAGATGCCTCTCAAAAACTGGTGGCCGAGGTGAGTGAACCGATCGGAAAGGCATTTTATAAGCAATTCCAGGAAGATGACTCCCGGTATCTCAAGACTGTTCGACTTCAGGGAGCCGAGTACGGTCAGAATGTTGAAAAACTATTTATCAAAGCAGCTCAGAATCAATATCGCGATTATTGGCAAGCCCATCGCAAGGTGCTGGCCGAGGAGTTTCCCGAGTATGCTGACAAAGAAGCTCTCGACGAACTCATTACCGAGTTTGAACACACGTCTGATAAGTTAATCGAACGCTACTACGCTGAAGAGTTTATTGAAGAAGGTAAAGTAACGGCTGAATACTGGTCACGATTTGAGCCGATCGATGTGCCTGATAATGCTCAAGTCGATCTGAAAGGGCAACTGCTGGATTACGTTGCCGATTGGACAGTCCTCGCATTTACTGATGAATCGCAAGATCAATTGGGACTTCAGTAATCTCATTGGGGATCATTTATCCGCATTTCATAGC
>DOCI01000153.1:4578-16496 GCA_003503535.1 Planctomycetaceae bacterium | reverse complement strand
TAGAATTAATTTATCAACCATTACATTATATATAACAGGAGTTAAATTATGTCAGCCCAAAACAATCAAAACGGGAATTCCAGCCAGAATGGTCAAACCGTTATTACTACTGTTCTTCTCCTGCTTTTCATTGCTCAACTTGGGGCGATCTCCTGGTACGCATACAGAACTGTGCAGGAGCAACTCAAAGCTGAAAAATTAGTCGCCGAAGCGGAAAAAGTAATTGAGAATAACTATCCTCAGGTGCACCGGGAAGTGAAAGCATATCTGACTGCAAACGCACCAGAAATCGCTGAAAAAATCAGTCAACAGGCAATTGATAATACTCCCCAAGTCCGCCAGTGGCTCGAAGAAATGACTGCACGCCAGATGCGCTATGGTCTTGATGAAGCGACTCAAATGAGTGCCGAAAGTTTTCGCAGTTTCGTACAAGATAATCATACTGATATCCAAGCCGCGTTTGAGGAGATAGAAGATGCGCCTCAAGATGCCAGGCAGCTGGTCTTAAATCTGGAAGAGCGGATGGATAAACAATTTGGTGTTGAAATGCAGGCTCAGGCAAAAAATGCACTCGCCATTCATCGACGGCTCAACAGCAAACTTGACAAACTAAGTAATGGGAGTCAGTTGGAGCCAAAGGAGCTTCTGGAACGCCGCATCGTGAGATTGCTGAAGACATTCCAGGTAAACGAACTTCCTGAATCGTTGGATACGAATGACCTTCCAACGTTATCAAAAAAATGAATCGACTGATAGAACTTTTTAGTCACACGAGGGGTCAGTGACACTGCAGTTCAGTGCTTAATATCAAATACGACCAGTTCGGAAAGACTTCGGCAACTTCCTCGGCAATTAGGCCATACTGAATTGGCTTCTGTCCATTCTGAAAAGCTTTTTTGTAGCGAAACGTACCGGGCGTAATTTTTGCAGCAGCTCATTGGCATTTGACAAATTCAAACTCTGAATGTCTGCCTTGTAACGCAGAGAAGAACTGATTGTCGAATTGATTCTCAGTATGTAAGCCCCTACTGCAGTTATAGAACTGACGTTGTTAAATTGAAGAGTGTTCACGCCCAGAGAGGTGTTGCCATCTCCCGTCTGATTACTCATGAGAGAATGCAGAAAACGAAAACCCCGACAGAATCAAGAGGATCGCAATTTATCAGACGTGGTTGTAATAGCGGGGAATGCAGCAGCCCAACCAAAAAAGACAAATCATTGCAACAGCTCTCATAACTGTGTGGTTTGGATTCATTGATTAGAATGCACAGAGGATCAAAGAGTAGCATTCGTGAGAAGATATGTTATCACAGAACAGGCATCGGCGGATTCAATTTGTCACAACTATCTACATCCCCCTACCAGACAAGTCCTTATAAATTCGCTGCAAGTCGGACTATGGAACTGTAGGCTTCATAATTTTCTTTGGAGATCTAATTTAAATTACGAAGTGAGATTAAGGATGAGCTGCTTGTTGATTGTGGATTTCAATTCTCATTGGAATGCCTGCTCGCAACAAACCTGTCTCATTTTCAAGGACGCCAACAAATCGTACCGATTGGCTCAAGTCATCGATAGTTGAATCGACAAGCAGGATTTGCCCATGATAGCTCGTGCGCTGGCCAATATTCTCAGCTAGCTTCGGTAGAGAAATACTCCCCGAGATCGGTGTTCCGGGCCGGACCTGCCAGGCTTTGTTGAGTGGAATGTATCCCTCGACGAGCATCTCTTCCATACTGACGATTTCTGCGATCACTTCCCCCGGCTGAACGTACTCGCCGACACGTTTATGGATTTCGACGATTTGTCCGGAAATAGGTGCGATAATACGGTAGGGCTTCAATTCCAGCAGGGCCAACTCCCGGTTTATTTGAGCAATCTGATGATGCTGCTGAGCCTGCTCCACCTGCAAATCGGAGCGTTCGGCTTTCAGGCGAAGCTGCTCGATCTCTGCCTGGGATCGAGCCCCTGGAATCTCTTCGTTAAGTTGAATGGCTCGTTGGTACTCTTTCTGGGAAAGTTCATTGGCTTTCACAGCGTAACGGAATTCGACATTGTTCGTGGCATTCTGCAGAGCGACTTGAAAATTGGCTTGAGCGATTTCTCCATCGAGCTGAATTAATAAGTCATCTTTCTGGACCAGATTTCCGAGTCGAATTTTCAGTTCAACGATACGAGCAGCACGCGTACTGGACACTTCAATATGGTCTCGAATTTTCAGCACACATCGGTCTATGACAATCGGACCTCGAACCTGTGCACTGACCGATCCGGTGAAAACGACGACCGCTAAAATGGCAATAATCAGTCTGGGAATCATGAAACCTCTCCGATTCGGCTTGAACACATGATTCCTGAAAAACTCTTTTCTGCAATGACTAAAAGACAGAACTCTTTCTTGGGGAATCTACCTGTACAAGCATTAAAGAGTAAGAATTTTATTGAAAGTTGGTCAAGAGGAACCTGAATTCAGGCTGCTGAACAAATCTTGTGAGATTTCACTGAATCCGATACGATCCGGGAAAGATAAAGCACTTTATTATGCAATGTGCCATCGCATTAACAATTTATGCGTTAAAACGCAATATTTGCTCCGGCAGATCGCGGAACATTAATTTTCAGAATGTTCCAGAGGATACCAAAAAGCAATCCAAGAGGATCAGGGACGATCAATGCCGTCAGGGAGTGCAACATCGGAAACACTTTCCTTTGCTGGTCAGTTTGACCAGCTTTGTGAATGCGTGAATGAAGTTGGCAACCAGACAGGACAGATTGATGAACTCTGCCACAAATGGCTGGAAGCGGTTCATCGAACCATGCAGACCCCGGCCTGTGTCTGGCTGGCAGAACATTCACAACAGGTGAAGTTATTCTCCGATATTGGCTTTAACTCAACACTTGAACTTGATGCCGCGAAAATTTCCGAACTTATTCCAGGCTGGGTTCATCGGTCGTTTTCCGAATCTCAGGTGATCATCCAGAATTGCAAAACTCTGGGAATGCCGACAAGAACTTTTGTGCTGATTCCCCTGGCCAGTTCAACTCGATCGGTAGGAGTTTTGGGGATCCTGCTGCATTCTACTGGAGATCATGACGATGTCTCCGACTGGGAAAAACCACTGGCCCGTCTGACTCTGCTTCTTTCCAATACTCTTCAGAGTATGGAACAACGGCATTACGCCGTTGATTATCGCCAGGCATTTCGGCAATTCTCGCTGTTTACTCAATCAATTCATTGTGAAACGAAGTTGAAGCATGGGGCTCGCAATCTCGTCGACCAGTGGCAACAATTCACTCAGGTCGATCGTGTCAGCTTGCTCTGCCCAAAATTCAGCCACATTGAGCCAGTTGCGGTCAGCGGAGTGAATCGGGTGGATAGTCGCAGTCAACAGATGCGCCAACTCGCCTTGATCGCTCGTTATTCTCAGCGTTCCGGGCAGGAAGTGATTTATGATCGTGAGAGTCGCGAATATCCTGAGCCGTTAAAAGATCATCTTGTCAAATATATAGAAGAGTCTCGATCGACGTTCCTCAAAATCATTCCACTCAATGCCCCGAACATACGAGAGGCTGGCAGTTCGAACAAGCGACATCCACCGAAGAGCCAACCGATTGGCATATTGGTTCTGGAGCGTTTTAACAATCAGTCTGCCCCTACTCGATTGACAGAATTTCAGGCGGATCTGGTCAGGCAATCGGAAATCGCGTTGACTCATCTTCAGGACCTCGATGGAATCTTTCTAAAGAGTTTGCGAAGACCACTCGGGCAAGCTTCACAGGCGATGCGATATTCCCGATTACTTCGATATGGCATTGCTTTATTGTTGTTGGCGATGGCTGCATGGATGCTGACCTGTTTTTCTGTGCCGCGAAAAGTCATGATGTCCGGAACGGTTGTGCCGGAGAAGACGGCGCAGGTTTACGCTCCCCGGGCATCAGTGATACGAAAAGTTCATGTCTCCAGTGGCCAACATGTTCAAGTCGGGCAGGTTTTACTCGAGCTGGAAGATACACTGCTCCAGGCTGAAATCAGTCAACTGGAAGATTTGATTGCTCAACAGAAAACAGAAACACAATCCTTCGAGAATGAACTTCTCCAAACGGGAACAGGCAATCGGATTGAAAGAATTCAACTTCATGCGGAAATCGCCAGGGCCAAATTACAGTTGGTTGCCTATCAACAGGAATTAGCGGTACTGGAGCACGAACAGAACAGATTAACGGTTCTTGCCCCAATTGATGGAGTTGTTGCCGATTTTGAAGTGCAGAGTAAATTGGATCTCAAACCAGTTCAAATTGGAGAAAAACTGCTGGAAATCCTCGATGATCAGGGGACGATGAAAATTGAAGTGCTGATTCCAGAATCTCAATTGGGATACATCTATCTTCAGGACAAGAAGGTCTCTGCTGACCAAACTCTTCCTGCAGAAATCCGTTTTCTGGTGGAACCGGGTAAAACTCATGCTGGTAAGTTACTCCGGCCCGAAGTGGCACGGATTGTCTACAAAAACCAAGAGCCTTTCCTGAAATGCACCGTATCACTTGATGATTTGACAGGGCAATCCTATTTGGGAGCGGCAGTGAATGCTCAGGTGAAATGCTCACCCGCTCCTCTCGGCAGCATTCTCTTTGGTGATTTTTTTCATGGCCTGAAATCTCAATTCTGGTGGGAAACTTTTTAACAGAATTCACGATCAGGCAGATTCATATTGTCGGAAACCGCGATCATCTGTTATAGCTGCGTACAGTATATCGACTGGATTGAGGCATGAACAATCACGATTTGGTCTGCCTGAACGATGACCTGATCGCTCAATTCGCTGGGACTTCAAGGAAGAAGACTTGGACATTCAAAAATGAGGACGTCTGAACAAATTCAAGTCCCTCCGAAGTTGATTGGGGTTTCATTACTGGCGATCTGGATTTTGGGGAATGTTGTCTACAATTTTTCTCAAATGGCAGGTCATGTCGGAGAAGATCAACTCTATGCTGACGAGCGAGTACCAGCCGAGAGCTACAAGATTGAAGGCTCCAACGATGTTCCAGCTGCTAAGGTTCACCTGGGTGATTTGAATCTATCCCCCGCAGAAGGAGTCGGCCATCCTTACCCAACTCCGCCCAACATTGCGAATGCGCAGTTGATGCGGCAATCCCGTGAGGAAGCCGAGGCGAAAAGCCACGGCTGTGTTGTCTGTCACAAGAATGCTCACGATCCCCATAAGCAACCCGGAAAGCCACTGGCGATTCAACTTGGGTGCACCGATTGCCATGGTGGCGATCCTTGTGCAACGACGATTGAGCAGGCCCATGTCCCCTCCCGTTATCCGACTGTCTGGAATACGTCTGCCAATCCGGTTCGCAGTTATACGCTGTTGAATCACGAATCTCCTGAATTCATCCAGTTTGTGAACCCGGGCGATTTACGAATCGCTCACTTGAGCTGCGGGACCGTTGGCTGTCATCCCAACGAAACACTGCAGGTAAAAAAAGGGATGATGACGCATGGCTGCATGCTGTGGGGAGCCGCTCTTTACAATAATGGTTCCGTCCCGAAGAAGTGGCCAATGTATGGCGAGAGCTATTCGATGCACGGGGCTCCTCAGCGTCTGCAAACTGTTCCGCCACCCACTCCAGAAGAGACGGCTAAAAAAGGCGTGCTCCCGTATCTGGATCCTTTGCCGCGGTATCAAGCATCGCAGCCTGGGAATATTCTGAGGATTTTTGAACGCGGGGGACGTTTCCGCACAGAACCGGGCATTCCCGAAGTTCTGGAAGAACCGGGGCGACCTCGGGAACGAATCAGCAACCGAGGACTTGGTACACTGAATCGAACCGATCCTGTCTTTATCGGTTTACAGAAAACCCGGCTGTTTGATCCCACACTCAATTTTCTGGGGACCAACGATCATCCTGGCGATTATCGATCGAGTGGCTGTACTTCCTGTCACATGATTTATGCCAATGATCGCTCTCCAATCCATTCGGGGCCTTATGCGAAGTACGGCAATCGAGGATACGCAGCCGAAGAAGCGGACGATTTGATTGAGTCGGTTGACCCCATGATTCCCAAGTTTCAGTCCGGTCATCCGATCAGTCACAACTTCACACGCGCGATTCCCACGAGCCAGTGCATCGTCTGTCACATTCACCCGGGAACCACTGTGATGAACAGTTATCTGGGATATATGTGGTGGGACATGGAAACCGATGGCGAAAATATGTACCCGCGGGAACAGCACGATCCCACCGCGGAGCAAATTGTTCAAGCGGAAATGGCCGATCCAAACTCCGCCAGTGTGAAAGGCCTTTGGTCTAATCCGGAATTCCTGACGGAATTGACATCGCTGAATAAACATCTGGAAAAAACACAGTTCGCAGACTTCCATGGCCACGGCTGGGTTTTTCGAGCTGTGTACAAAAAGGATCGTCAGGGAAATCTACTCGACAAATTTGGCAATCGACTTGAACATGTCGAAAACGAAAACCTTCAGAAGGCAATGGCTATTCCATTGTATGTGAAGGAACTTGAACGCAAGAAGCCGACACTCTCGGTGGCTGAAGTCGAGGAAGCTGAACAGCAATTGCTGGATCTCCAGAAAGGTGTTCCCGTCCATATGCTGGATGTGCATCTGGAAAAAGGAATGCACTGCGTGGATTGTCACTATGTGCAGGATGTTCATGGCGATACTAAATTATACGGAGAAGTTCGGGCAGCAATTGAGATTCAATGTATCGATTGCCATGGCACGGTTAACGATAAAGCTTTTAAGTTGATCAACAATCGCTGGCAGATGCGGACCTCCGGGCCTGCTGCTAAGGAGAGAGAATCTCCGCAGCCTAACGGTCGGGAACTCTCGGCGATGACCACACCATTCGGAAAACAGCGTTTCGAACTTCGAGGCGACAAACTGTACCAGAACTCGGCGGTTGAAAAGGGACTCAGCTGGGAAGTGACGCAGGTTTCGGACACGATTGACCCCAAACATCCCAAATACAATGCCAATGCTGCGCTGGCGAAAACGATTCGCTTCGATGAGCTGGGGAAATTTGAATGGGGTGACCTGCCGCAGGATCCTCTTAAACTGGCACACTGTAATCAAACGATGAGTTGCAGTTCGTGTCATAGCAGTTGGAATCCGAGTTGCTATGGTTGCCATCTCCCTCAAGAAGCTAATCGAAAAATGCCGGACTTACATAACGAGGGAGATATCACCAAGAACTACGTGTCGTATGATTTCCAGACGTTACGCGACGATGTCTTTATGCTGGCACATGATGGGAATGTGACCGGGAATAAGATCAATCCATCCCGCTCCTCCTGTGCGATTCATGTCACTTCGTATAACAACAATCGCGAAGCAATTTATACTCAGCAGCAGACAATTTCCGCAGAAGGTCTCAGCGGGATTTCGTTCAGCACTAATGTTCCTCATACCGTGCGTGGTCGTGGGGAAACGAAAATGTGCACCGATTGCCACCTTTCTCAGGCGAACGATAACAATGCGATCATGTCGCAACTGCTCATGCAGGGGACAAACTATCTGAATTTCATTGGGCGTTTCTGCTGGGTTGGTTGTGGAGATCATGGATTTTATGCCGTTCCAGTGACCGAACGAGATGCTCCTCAGGCTGTCATTGGCAGCCATCTTCACGAACTGGCATTCCGCGAGCATTACGAAGAGCATGAAGAGAATGATCATATTCTCGAACATGCACACGAACATCCGGGACGGGACATCAGCGAAGTCTTCCGGCCGTTCAAACAGCCAACGGTATTGACACTTCAGAAACGTGGCGAATACCTCTATGCTGCTTGCGGGAAAGCCGGCGTTCGTGTGTTTGATATTGCATTTATTGATCACAAAGGATTTTCGGAACGTGTGACGACTGCTCCTGTTTCGCCGGTTGGTCAGAAGTTTTTCGTCCGCACCAAATACGCAACATCTGTGTATGCCCCGGCTACAATTGCTCCCGACCCAACCCGCAAACATTATCCCGAAAACGATGAGCAGGAAGTTCCTGCACATTACGGATACTTGTTTGCGACCGACCTTTACGAGGGTCTCGTTTTCATCGGAGCAGGTACGTTACTCGATGGCGATCCTCTCAACAACTTCCTGGAAAAAGAACTTGCCTTCAACCCCGGTGGAGCACTCGATGGTGCCCAGTCCGTCAAGATTGTCGGAAACTATGCCTATGTCTGTTGCGAGAAGGGACTTGTGGTTGTTGATGTCACCGATCCCAAAAAACCGTGTATCATGAACATCCTCGGTAAAGAATTTCTGAATCATCCTCATCAGATGGAAGTGGAATTCCGTTACGGTTTTGTCTGTGATGAAGAGGGATTGAAAGTCATCGATATTACCGATCCCTCCTGTCCGATTCCCGTAACGGCTCTCGAATTTGAAGACTTACACAACGTGTATGTCGCAAGAAACTATGCGTATCTGGCTGCAGGTCAACAGGGGCTAATCATTGTCGATGTGACGAATCCAGAAAATCCGTTGGTTGACCAGGTGTTTAATGCGGAAGGTGAAATTTGTGACTTGCACGATGTGAAACTGGGAATCACCTACAACAGTGAGTTTGCTTATCTGGCCGATGGCAAAAATGGAATGCATGTGTTGCAACTGACATCCCCGCATGTCGATGGCAATGATGGATTCAGTGTGCGACCAGAGCCGAAACTGATTGCCACGTATCACCTGCATGAAGGCGAGGCATTGTGCATAGCCGAAGGAATTGACCGGGATCGAGCGGTCGATGAATCGGGAAATCAGATTGCCGTCTTCGGGCGAGTAGGAGCCCGACCGTTTAATTATCAGCAACAGCGAAAGTTGTATATCAATCCGATTTCTCAAGAGCCATTCCGGGTCGAAACGTTCTCGCCGGATTATCGAATTGAGTTTCCCAATTTACGAGAAGATCTGCTGCGGCAACAAATAGAATCCTATTACGGAACGGCTCGACCACTCAGAGAATAATCTTATTGGCATTAGGCTCAGAGCGGAACTTCCGGGGGCTTCCTCTAACGCGGAGCGCCCCCGCCACCCCAGATCTTTTGACTAAAGTAAGTTTTGTTAGCAGTTCTCAGTTTCGGCTTTCCAGATCGACCAGGTTGAGCAGTTTTTCGCCTGACATGCGATGAGCCGCATCGTGAGGACAAGCGTAAACGCAGCTCGGTTGCTTACTGGATGTTTCCGTGCATAAGTCACAGATTGTAGCCTGAATTTTAATGACTGCCCGTCCATCGGCATCGGCTTCGATCGGTCCTTTGGATTGCCCGCCCCACCAGGATTTCTTCTCGGGCAGAGGCTGCATATTGATGTTCCCGTAGGGACAATGCTCTTCACACAAACCACAGCCAATACACCACGATTCGATTTTCATGTTGAAATCGGGTCCGCGATGAATCGCATCGACCGGACATCCCAACATGCAGTAAGGATCTCGACAGGATCGGCAGGAACTCGTAACGAGATATTTGTCGAATCGAAGCCCCTCGCGGATTAAGCGGGTCGTTCCCAAGTGGGCATCAGAACAAGCCTTAGTGCACTCATCACAGCGAGTGCATTTAAGCAGATCGATTACGAGCAGGTTCTGGGCATTGGCCAGTCCCTGATCCAGAAAGTTCTTCATCGCCCCGCTGTCTGTCGGCTGCATCACTCGAATTTTATCGAGCGTTTCCCGAGCAAGAGTCCGCATTGCCTGCGCAATCATGGGATACTTAGCATAGATTTCCAGAAAACTTTCTTTGGGAATTCTTAACAGCTCCACGTTATCCATCGCGACATAGGAAGCCTGATTCAATCCCCGTCCATGTTGATCGACGGTGCTGCGCTGTGCGTCGTTTAGAGTGTCGTAACAGGTGTCGATATCGTTCAGTATTTCGAGATCGCCAAAGTGATTCCCCGGTCCGAGATAACTTTCGACGTAGGTTTCTCCGCTAGCCGTTTTCTTTTCAATTCTTACGAACCCAATTCGCACCAGATTCAAAAAATTCGATTCGGCTCCTTCGCGGGTAATGATTTGACCGGGACGGACTTTCGTCAATTCGACTTTATGTTTTAGAAGTCGCTCGATTTGACGCATTTCCTGGCCAGCCTCATCGAGTGATGAGAAGTATTCGATCTTCTTCAAATCGACTCCCAAGGCTCGTTTCCGATACAGTTTTTCGAGCAACTCCCGAGAAGAACGGTCCCGCATGAGCATGAGTACGATATTTCGACGAATTTCAATGACCGAACATTCATCGTCCATCGCTTCGACCGTGAAGGCTCTCGGATAATTATTGAGACAACTGGCCTCGCCAAAGAGATGATCGTCTTTTGTGACAACACTGACAAACGCATGATCCGGCAAGACTTTCAGGCTGTCTTTCGGAGGCGCAGTGAAAGTTCCTCCGTAAGTGAATGTGTTGTAAGTCTTTTGAGAATGACTTTCCGAAGATTCGTCCTTCTCCATGTCAAACCGGAAACGTGTCATCAGGCTGAAGACCGAGCCTTCATGTTTTTTCAATGTTTTCTGACGGGACAATGCGGTGATCTGGAATCGACCTTTTTCCATCAGGAAGGCCGATTGTCCGATTTCTCCTTCTCGAAACACAACGTCTCCGCGTCGATAAGTTTTCCGGGAGAAAGAATGCTTGATAAACGATAGATACTTCTGAGGAACGGTCTTGAGTAACGGATGAGCCTGAATTTCTTCGATGGTCAGCTCACTGGAATTCGATTCTCGATCCATATGAGGAATGTTCTGCTCATTGATGGTGAGCGCATCCGTCGGGCAGGAAATGGCGCATTCTCCACATTCGACACAGGAAGAATCACCCATAGGCTGATCGAGGTCAAAGCTGATCCTCGTTTGATATCCTGAGCCGGTTCGTCCGATTATATTATTATGTTTGACATCCGTGCAGCCACGAATACAACGATCACACATGATGCAGGCGCCATGATCGACCTTGATCATCGAACTGGATGTATCTGTCGTCCTAGTCGCATGAGAACTGGAACGAGGAAAGCGTGGCAAGGAGGGAACATCCACCTGCCTTGCCAGCTTATAGAGCTCCGGCAACTGCTTATCTTCAGTCTGTAGGTGCCGCTGCGGATTAGCCTGATCGGACATCAATAACTCGACCGTCAGTTCTCCGAGCCTGCGAATTTGACTCCGGAACTGTTCATGGGGAGTTCTGGGCGTATGAATATTCAGATAGTCATCCAGTGTACGATGGCAGGAGGGGACAAACGCCGAACGGGAACTGTAGATCACACTGCCATTTTCATCTCGTCTGGGCTCTCCCGATCGTTCCATCTCCGGCCCCTGCACAGCCACCATACAAACTCGGCACATCGCCACCGGTTTGAGATGTTGTTGATGGCACAGAATCGGGATCGGATTTTCATCCCCTGGCTGGGTTCGATAATACTTATCGACCGCATCATAAATCGTGGAATAACGATAGGTCACGTCCCCAGATTTGTCATAAACGGGGCTTCCATAAGCATCAAGTGCCATCACTGTTCGAGGAAATTCAAAGGGATTTCCATCGATGATCAAATTGAGCAGATCGTCCTGCTTGGCAGCATCGGCTGGCGAGAGAGTGACAATTTGCCCTTCAACGGTATATTCCTGAAGTTCATATTCGCGTCTGGCGAATGATGGACTCTGTTTTTCTGAGAGATCAGCCATGAATAGCCCGCTTCTTTCAATAAAGTACTCTATTGGATCAAAGTACTATGTACTACATGCTCTAACGACTCTTGGCGACTTCCCATGTTTCCGGGAAAAATTCTTTCAACGACAATAGGGGATTGAAAGCCACTTGACCTAATCCGCAGATGGACGATTCCTGCATCAATTCGATTAAATCCGGGAAGTAATCCGGGATCTGTAGTTTCCCCTCACTCAAGGGGCGC
>DOCI01000153.1:4015-4434 GCA_003503535.1 Planctomycetaceae bacterium | reverse complement strand
CTCTGATCCAAGCCGACAGGGAACACACTTTCCACACGATTCATTGCGGTAAAATTCCGTACAGGATTTGACCAAACTAACCAGATCAGTCTGCTCTCCAATAAATAGATGAGCGGCTCCCAGGTTGAAACGTCCACGTAACTGAAATCGGAAGAAGTTGTTGTCCAGTGGCAGATTCAGCAGATCGAATTCATTCTCTCCCTCGGGGATGTTTTCTTTGACAAAATTCTCAGGAAGTTGATCGCGTGAAAACTTCCGAGGTAAGAATCCTCCGGAAGGGCCCGAGACTCCAAAGGCCTGCAGTTGCTGTTCGTTACGCATCCCCCCGACATGTTCGAGCAAATCACCCACTGTCGAACCCAATGGAACCTCATAAACGCCGGGACGATTGATATCTCCGCTGAGGGAGACAAATCGCT
>DOCI01000153.1:0-3921 GCA_003503535.1 Planctomycetaceae bacterium | reverse complement strand
CACAAATCGCTTCCCCTGGCAATCGTTCACGCCTAATTTTCGATACCACTCTGGACCGTTATTGAAAATAGCCGGGACCCAGGCAAAGGTTTCCACGTTATTGACGAGTGTCGGAAAATTTCGGTATCCCTGAATTTCCAGATCGGGCGGACGCTGACGAGGTTGAGCGCGTTTATCTTCCATTGCCTCAATCATTGCAGTCTGTTCGCCACAAATGTAATTGCCGGGACTGACAAAGACTTCCACTTCACAATTCAATCCGGTTTTGAGAAGATTCCGCCCGCACAAACCCTGAGCCTTTGCATCATCAATGCACTTTTGAAAGGCCTCGATTTGTGATTCATATTCGTGCCTGATGTAAATGTAGGCACGCTCAGCACCAATGATGAGAGCCGCAGTGATCATACCTTCGAGAACCAGATGGGGAGATCTCAGGAGAAGTTCCCGATCCTTAAACGTTCCCGGCTCACTTTCATCGGCATTGC
This sequence comes from Planctomycetaceae bacterium, assembly GCA_003503535.1. Classification (GTDB taxonomy): domain Bacteria; phylum Planctomycetota; class Planctomycetia; order Planctomycetales; family Planctomycetaceae; genus Rubinisphaera. The sequence continues at coordinate 3,436 of DOCI01000153.1, read as the reverse complement.
AAACGACATATCGGACAGCTCGGTTTTCCTGCTCAGCGTATTTCTTAACGGTCCGCCACTTCTTGGCAGTCCTGGCTCCAGGACCTCCCTTACCAACCAGACTGGAATCTTCGAGAGACTTCAAGACCGATTCTCCGAAGGCAATACGATCCGTCGCCTTGAGAAATTGTTTGAGCAACTCGTATTTCGTCTGCTTCTGATAACAGTCGATATCCCAGTCATCAGGAATCTCCTGATCAACTGGTTTCCCATGCGTGGTTCCCGATTTCAGGATTGAGCGAATGGAGGTCACACAATGACTCAAATTGCTGTCTGGTGTAATATGATGATTGAGACTGACTGCGACAGGACCATCGCAATAGCCCATGCAGGATTTTCCGGAAATGGATACCTGCCCCTGTTCAATCTCTTCTGCGAATTCGTTCTTGAGATCTTGAATCAACTCCTGGCTATTGTGCATATGACAGGTAAAGTCACGGCAGACCTGCACTTCGACCTTTGGTGGAGGAGTGAGCCGAAAACTGTTGTAGAAACTGATCAATTCCTGAAGACGATACAGTGGCGTTGCTGTTCGTTCAGAGATTTCCTGGAGAACTTCTGCAGAAAGATAACCTCCATTCTCTTTTTGTCGTCTGATTAAATTCTGCACAAGACTCATAAATACACTGCCTGTCGGGGCCTGGATCGAATAATGAAATGGGGACAGAAGTAACGAAAGTACTTAATTCGAGTTTGTCTCAATTACTGATTGTGTCATTCAATCATCAATCAGACGGTCCCTTAAAATTCAAGAACTCTTCGATGGTTCGGAAATGATTGGAAAATTCGGATTCATATTGTTGATGGAATTGATCGGCCTGATGGAACGAATGGCAGAGGACACACGCATCGCTCGCTCCCATCTTTGCACGGTTCCCAGATGCTTTCCGCTGTTCTGGAGAGTTCGAGTGACATTTCACACAGACATCCATCCCCGGAATCATGACTACGTGATTGTCGAATGTCGCCGGCGTGTCGACAAGTTCCGCATAAGTCGCATGGGAATCCTGCAGTTCGACTCCAGGATGGCAGCTTTCGCAGGAAACCATCCGATGGGCATGATGATGAAACTTTGCTTTTTTGAACCAGTGTTGCGGAATGTTTGAGGGGCTGATTTCGATCGGTCCATTCCCTGGCATTGAATCGATTTGGCTAAGACTCATCGCCTCCTCAAAAGACAGGACCTGTTTCTTCTGACCATCCTCCAGAGTCGCCGTGTAATAGTGGCACTTCGTGCAATTCGCGCCTAACCCTGTCAATTGCTCCACAGCTTTCTGGCTCAAATAGCGTAAGGTTTCCAAAGAATCCTCTTTAACTTCATGAGCCTTGGTTTGCTCAGCATCTCGATTCAAATTCTGCTGAATTAAATCTGGGAGTGGCTGAGCCTCACTTTTACCCGGCATCTTAACTGACGAGTGGTCCGTTCGATGAGTCAGTTCTTTCTGTCCGTAGACAGATAGTCCGGCCAGGCGTTGTCGTATTTGAAACTCCAGTTGTTCCAGAGACAACCCATGAGGAATTCTCTCCTCGATTAATTGTGTACGGTCTTGTTCGTAAAGATCGCGAGCCGCATTGGAAATCTCATAACTTTGTTCCACGAGCGTGACTGCAGAACGCATCGGATGGCAGGATCCACAATGACGTTCATAGTTGATAGGACGAAAATCCATCCGTTGCGTCGCCCCATCGCCAGCGGAATCCAGACCTGCCCGTTCATGACAATCACTGCATTTGAGCTGTTTACTGTCTGCAAGCTGTTTGAGCCGTTCTTCTGGAAGTTCAGGATCTATTTCAGCGAGAATCTCTCCCCCCTTCTCTCCCAGTCCCTGACCATAAGCCAGATGTAACCGATGATTGAATTTGATGTTTCCTGGATCACCATCTTCGAGTGAAACAAATTGGGGATGAGACTCCGTCGAGAAATGTTCAATCGACTGCCAGCCATTGGCATGGGGCATTTTACTGCAGGAAGCATTCGGCTCAATTCCTGCCATGGCTTTCTCAAGGTCCTGATGACACTTCGTGCAGTTTTTATTTCGGACGTCGGTAATGTTATGGTTGCGTCCTCGATGCTCGTGATGACAACTCGCACAACCCTGCTGATCGATGATAGAATGCTGACAGACATGTCCGAGCGATTCCTGATGGCAGGATGTGCAGCGGGCTTCGGTTTTGAATTGGGTCCCAGCAAACGAGTTGAAGAAACTGCCTGCATGTTGATCCCGAATGGGATTGAAGGGTTCATGACAGACTTCACACTGATTCTCCCAGGCCGCATGAGCCTGACTGATCTCTCCATGATTGGTCGCCCATTTGACGAGAGTTGACCCCTGGAGACCGTTTGAACGAACTCCACTCCAGTCGACTGAAAGCAGTGTAATGGCTCCCACAAGCAAGACGGAAATCGCCAGCAGAAAATGGCGCCATTTTCGAATTGAATCGGACCGACGATAATAATCCGGAGGAATTCGATTGACGCGTGCGCCAGCCGTCTTTCCGGATTTGTCGGTCATGAGATTCTTTTTTAAGGCCATCAAACAGTTATTTCACACAAATTTGGTCAATAGATCGCGATCAAGACTCAGTTAATCACAGAATAATAAATTCACATTCCTTACCAGTAATACAGCCCAAAATAGATGTGCACTCCCAATAATCCAAGCAGTAAAACCGTCAATGGGTAATGCACGTATAACCAGAAATGAAGTAGAAGATGGAGACGGTGTTGATGATGCAGTTCGTTTCGTTCACTGCAAATTTTCTCCAGTTGATCCAGTGTTGCCGTCTGCGTTTCTTCCAACTCCGATCTTACTCTTCGAAATTCCCTTTGCATTCGCACAGGATCCCGCAATGGTGAAAGACCATATTTTTTCAGGCTCAAAAAGTCATCGAGATAGTCTTTCGCGAATTTGACCAGAGGGTGATCTTTCGGAATCGTTTGACGAAAGATCGTAGGAGCAGAAATTGACTTGATATTGCTCGCGCCTGCCCGATTTCGCTTATCGTCCCCTTCAATCAGAAATTGACTTCGCAGTGCTTCATATTCTAACCGTTCCAAATGCAGCAGATCTCCCTGCATTTTCTCAAATTCAAAATCACGATTCAACTGGCGAATCAGGCCTTCGGCATCGTTACGCAAATGACAGACAACTCTGGGAATTTGTGAATGAATCGTTTCGTGGGGGATCATCCGGTACAACATTGCGGGAACGAACTGCTGCAGAATCAACCCACTGACACCACTGAGAATGACCAGGCCAAAGATAACCATGAGAGACGTCGTTAATGGACCACCAAATCTCAAACCACTGTGCATAACAGCGAAGGGAACGCATAGTAAACCGAGCCAGATGTGTGCTTTCATCCAGGTAGTCGGTTTTCCCAGAATGCGGACGAG